>CAZSAC010000039.1:0-15278 GCA_964604875.1 uncultured Bacteroidaceae bacterium
CATTTAGGGCAAGGCGGCATTTTGTCAGAAGTGCCAAGATTCATTTTGGTATGAGACTGTGTGCAGCTGTATGTGCCAGAGCCTGGCTTTTCACCAGTTTTAACACTTTAACAACTCATTGTTTTACCTCCTGTATTTATTACTAATATTGTTTTCTTTTGGGGCAAATTTATACATTGAAATTATTTTTGGACATAAAATCTTATCAAAGTGTAAAATTGTTGCCTTAACGCAATAAAAAGTATATAATTTCTTTAAGTTTATAAAATACTTAAAAGATAGGAACTAGAGGTAAAAATGCTATTAAGTAAATTAGTTTGTGACCGCGTTAAGGAAACGCCTGCCGACGTCAAAATCAAAAGTCACGCCTTGTTGGTTAGGGCGGGTTTTATAAAGTCTGTTGCCAACGGTATATATTCGTTGACTTCCCCCGCGCAGCTTATGGCGTCTAATATTGAAGCCATCATTCGCGAGGAGATGAACAAGATTGACGGACAAGAAGTTAAATTCCCCGTGGTTATGCCAAGGGAGCTGTGGGAGCAATCGGGGCGTTACGACAGCATCGGAAGTGAAATGGCGCGCTTTAAGGATAGGGGCGGAAAGGATATGCTTTTGGGTATGACGCACGAAGAAGCCAGCGTTCATATGGTAAAAAACACCGTGGTCAGCTATAATCAGCTGCCCTGTATGATTTACCAAATTCAAACCAAGTTCCGTGATGAGCCACGTTGTAGGGGCGGTTTAATCCGTGTGCGTGAGTTTACGATGAAAGACGCTTACAGTTTCCATATGACGGCGGAAGATTTGGATAATTATTACTATAGATGCCTTGAGGCGTACAACAATATTTTCAGAAGGATAGGCTTAAAAAACTTTATCGCCGTTAAATCCGATACGGGTATGATGGGCGGAAGCATCGCTCACGAGTTTATGCTTTTGACAGAAGTCGGAGAGGATACCTTGGTTTTGTGCGACGCTTGCGGATATAAGTCTAATATGGAGGTTGCGTCCTCTGTGCGTAAAGAAGTGGATTTCGGCTCCGACCGTCAAAAAGAAGAAGTTTTCACCGCTGACGCAAAGGATATCGACGCAGTTTGTAAATACCTTAAAATTTCTCCAATAAATACAATCAAGGCGGTTGCGTTTGCAGTCAAGGGCGAGGACACGCTTGTCGTGGCTTTTATCAGAGGAGATTTGGAAATAAATGAAGCAAAATTGAAAAAAGCCGTGCTTAAAAACATAGTTCCTTTTGACGCAGAAAGCGATGGCACGCTACAGGCGGGCAATATCGGTTGCATAGGTTTAAACACTCCTAACACAATAGTTGTTTTTGATAAATCCTTGCAGGGGGCGTATAATATGGTAACCGGCGCAAACAAGGCGGAATATCATATTGTCGGCGTCAACGTGGAAAGAGATGTTAAACCCTCGGCATATTTCGATATAGGAAAGGCGCAAGCGGGGGAATTTTGCCCGATATGCGGACAGCCTTTGCATTTAGAAAACGGCATAGAAATCGGCAATATTTTCCAACTTGGCACAAAATATACAAGCAGTATGAATATGACAGTGTTAAACGAAAAAGGCGAAGCGGTCAACCCAATAATGGGCTGTTACGGTATCGGCGTAGGTCGGGCGATTGCAGCTATTGCGCAAGAGTCCAACGACGATAAGGGTATGATTTTGCCAATGAGCGTTGCGCCGTATAGAGTTCATCTTTGCGGGCTAAGGCTAGACGACGAAAGCGTAAAGGCTAAAGCATTTGAATTATACAACGAATTATTAAAATCGGGGGTATCCGTTCTTTTCGACGATAGGGACAACGTTTCCCCGGGTGTTAAGTTTGCCGACGCCGACCTTATGGGCATGCCGATACGCATTGTTGTAAGTCCCCGAGGGCTAGCAAACAACGAGGTAGAGGTTGTGACAAGGGCAACCCTTGAAAAACAAATTGTACCATTTTCGGAAGCGATTGCAAAAGTGCGTCAGCTCATCGCAGATGGTATGAAGGGTTACGAAAACTAAAAATGGTTCATATAGGCAACGATTGGGACGATATATTGAGGGAGGAATTTTCGGGTGAGACTTACCAAAAAATCCGAGAATTTCTTAAGGCGGAATACAGCAAGTATAAATGCTATCCCGATATGTACGACATATTCAACGCCCTAAAGTATACGCCGTTCGATAGCGTCAAGGCAGTCATACTCGGGCAGGACCCCTACCACGGCGCGGGGCAAGCGCACGGCCTATGCTTTTCTGTTAAAAAAGGCGTGGATAAACCGCCGTCCTTGAAAAATATTTTTTTGGAATACAAAAACGACCTTGGTTTACCAATTCCCCAAAGCGGTTGCTTGGAAAGCTGGGCAAAAAACGGGATTCTTTTGTTGAACACGGTTTTAACCGTAAGAGAAGGGCTTCCAAACAGTCATAAGGATTGTGGTTGGCAGGATTTTACGGATGATATAATCAAAAAGCTTAACTTGCGCGCTCGCCCAATAGCGTTTATATTGTGGGGCGCAAACGCAAGGGCAAAAAAGAAGTACATAAACAATCCTAATCACTTTATCACCGAATCGGCGCATCCCAGCCCCCTTTCGGCGTATAACGGGTTTTTTGGAAGTAAGCCTTTTTCTAGGGTAAACGAGTTTTTGTCTAAAGCAGGCGAAGAAACCATCGATTGGGAAATAAAGGAATAATGGAAACGGAAAAACAAAAAAGCTTTTCTTTTTTGAAGCTGTGGACGAAAATAAAAGATAAAATGACCCCTGCCAGAGTGTTCTTGTTGGGGTTTGCCGCCATCATTTTGTTGGGGGCAGTATTGTTGGTTATGCCGTTTGCCTCTGCTGATGGCAAAAGCATAGGGTTTATAAATGCGTTATTTATGTCCACAAGCGCGGTTTGCGTTACGGGGCTGGCAGTACTCGACCCGTCCACACAACTCACAATTTTTGGTCAGTTGGTGATGCTTTTACTTATACAGATAGGCGGGCTGGGCGTTATGACCACCGCAACCTTTATGTTTTTGCTCATAGGGAAAAAGATAAGCCTTAAAGAGCGTTTGGCGATGCAGGAAAGCCTTTCTCAAGATAGTATGAAAGGCGTGGTAAAGTTGACGAAACGTATTTTAATTTTCACTTTTTTGACAGAAATGGCCGGCGCGTTTATTCTTTCATTTACTTTCGTACCTATAATGGGCTTTTGGAAAGGGTTGTTTGCCTCGATTTTTACCGCAATATCTGCGTTTTGTAACGCGGGGATAGACATTTTGGGAAGTCAATATGGCGCATATGCAAGTATGACCGGGTTATATGGAAATTCTGTTGCGGTTATCACAGTTATGGTTTTGATAATTTGTGGCGGACTTGGTTTTTTGGTGTTCACCGATTTATATCATAAATCAAAAAACAAACCTCTTAGCTTGCACAGTCGAGTAGCCTTGGGAATGACGGGCGGGTTGTTGCTCATTGGTTTCTTAGGCTTTTTTTTCGGAGAATATTCAAATCCGATGACAATCGGGAAAATGAGCCTTTGGGACAAAATCGTAAATGCAATGTTCCAATCTGCGACAACGAGAACGGCAGGGTTTGCCACCATCGACCAAGCGTCTATGACGGAAAGCTCAAAATTGCTCACAATGCTTTTGATGTTTATAGGCGCATGTCCGGCGTCCACAGGCGGAGGAGTAAAAACCACCACATTGTTTGTTATGTTTGCCGTTTTATATACAACGCTTAGAGATAGAGACGACGTTGTTGTCGGGAAAGAAACCATCGCGCGTAAAACGACTATGAGAATGGTTACAATTATTGTATTCGCCGCAGTAGTGGTATTTGCCCAAACAGTAGTTCTTTGGGCGGCGGAAGGAAAGGAAAGCACCTATATAGATTATTTGTTTGAATCAATAAGCGCGTTTGCGACAGTTGGGCTCAGCCTCGGAATAACGCCGGGCTTGACGGCAGTAAGCAAATTTTCGTTGTGTTTGACAATGTTTATCGGAAGGCTTGGACCGCTCACTATGGGAATGGCAATTTTGCAAAAAGCGCATAAAGATAAAGTTAAAATAAAATATCCCGATGCTAAAATCCTTATTGGGTAATTTTGAGGTGAAAAATGAGATATGAAAAAAGCAAGAAACAACAATTTGCAGTATTAGGACTCGGACGTTTTGGCTCCACGGTTGCCTGTACGCTTTTTGAAAAGGGAGAAGACGTTTTTGCTGTTGACCAAAAAGAAGACGTAGTTTTTCGTATTCAGGAAAAGGTTACGCATTCGGCGGTTGCCGACGTAAGCGACGAAAGGGTACTGCGCACTTTGGGGATTGAAAATTTCGACGTGGTTATCATCGCAATCGGCAATGACCTAGAGGCGAGTGTATTGGCAACTCTTGCTTGCAAGGAAATCGGCGTCAAAAAAGTTGTCGCCAAGGCTAACAGCGTTAAACATAAGGCGGTTTTAGAAAGGGTTGGCGCAGACGAGGTGGTAATTCCCGAAATGCAAATGGGTGAAAAACTTGCGCTTAGACTGACAAATCCTATGCTTCACGATATAATGTCGATAAGCTCGCGCTATAGCATAATTGAAATGCAGATTCCCAAAGACTGGGTTGGCAAATCTCTTGCGCAGTTAGATTTACGTCGTCGTTATGAAGTCAACGTAATCGGGGTTGAAAGAAACGGGGAGGTTACCGCAAACTATGGCGCAGACGAACCCTTAATTGAAGGGGACACCTTGTTGATTGGCGGATATTATGGAGCTTTGGAAAAAATACAACATTAAATAGGTATAAAAAACCCTCGCAAGTTGCGAGGGTTTTTGATGTTAATATGAAATTTTGATGGCGCCTTTCTTGCATTTTGTGGCGCAAACACCGCATTTAATACAATATTTTTCTTTGATGGAAAATGGTTGCTTTATTACGCCTTCTATGGCGTGGGCAGGGCACGCCCTCTGACATAGTGAACAGCCTATACAGTTTTCAGCTTTGATTTTTACAGACTTAATTTTTTTGGTATCGTCAGGCTTAATAACGCTGACAATACATACCCCTGCGCATTGACCGCAACTTTTGCATTTTTCAGCATCGATTTCATAATATCTCATCTTATCGGTTTCAACAAGCGAGATGGCGTCAAAAAGACAAGTCAGCTCACACGCGCCACAAGCTAAACAACTGTTTTTATCAATTAAATATGCCATATAACGTCCTCCCTATAAAACTATTCTATCAAATATATGCCAAAAAGTCTATATAATTTCAATTATCGTTTTATAAATGTCCTTTCTTTTGAAACTCGGCATAGATGATTTTCCTTGAGAAAAACAAAAGCCCCATAAGCATAACCACAGAGACCACCGCCGACGTTGTTGACAAGGCGGAATAATCAAAAACATTGGCGCAATAAAGTATGGCGGGCAACATTCCCAAAAAGGTTGTATACATCATATAACGGACATATTCCCGACTTTTTTTGTTGAAAATAGAAACGAATATTATATATATTGCGTATGATAAAAGCACAATAATCGGAAGCCCGTATGACCAAATCCATTCAGAAGTTTTGAAAATATATTGTATTGAAACACCCAGAAGCCACAAGGTAAGAGTTTGAATAAAAATTTTACTGCCCCCCGTGCCTTTATACATAATGCTGTATTTTATAAGAAAATAAACATACAAAAGCGCAACCAAAACCATGACCGACCAAGCGTATTGACTTTCGACCACAATGTTTATTGCGGCGCAAATAGAAAAAATGGAAAGCATTATAAAGGTATATACGCAGGAAAATGTGGGGGCATTGCGAAGCTTGCGCTGTTTTCTTGGCGGAAAGACAGGCTGAGCGAGAGGTTTACCTTCAAGTTTGTTTTTGCAAAGAGGGCAAACGTCATAATCCGATTCGACATGAACGTTGCAATATTTACAATACATCGTCTTCCTCCCAAAAGTTGCTTTTTAAAGTCAAATCCAAGCCTTCTTTTGCAAGGAAGCGGAAAAAGAATTTTTCGATTTCGGTGTCCACAATTTTTCGGGCAAAGGTAATGGTGGAGGTGCCCAGCGAGGTGCAAACCGCAACAGTAGAGGGAGCGGTTTTGGAGGTGCTGGCAACAACGGATATATCTTTAATATACGGTTTCATATCGTCGGGCAAATCCAACACTCCGACGTTTGTAAAAGTCATAGTTTTTTTATTTTTTCCAAAAAACAGAGAAGAAATTCTAAAAATAAGCTTTTTAATAGGCAAAGGCAGAACCCTAAAAACAAAAGTCTTCTGCAATTTGGACGTAACGTTTATGCGGTTTTGCAAAATTTCCTTACCGGTATCGCGCTTCAACGCCTCTTTCGTGCGGTCGAGAATATTTTCAAAAGTGAGTTCACCGTTTATATCAATTCTGCATCTGGAAAAAAGAGAAAAATTCAAAAGTGTTTTCGACGGAAAAACCTTTCTAAGGTTAATCGGGATAAAAAGCACGATAGGATTGTTGCCCGTAGGCTGTAAACGCTTGGTTTTAAAAATAGAATATGCAAGCACTGCGCTCAAATACGCTGTAACAGTTGCGTCATATTTATGCGCAACCGCCAACAAATCCGACGAATTGAGCGAGCCAATTATGACTCCGCTTCCGGTATAGTCAAACCTAAAATCCCCCAAGGTAAAGGCGGGGACACCCTTAAGGTCTCCCACTCCGCGAACCTGACTAACCCGTATATTTTGGGCATAACGCATAAAGCTGTCGTCTATTTCTTCTTTTAAAAAGGGGGAGTTTGCCAGTTTAAGCTTTTCTTGAGGGTCGATAGTGTGTCCGCATAAAGTAAAATATTCAAAAAGCAAAGTCTTCATAAACTCGCTTGCCCCGCTTCCGTCGCAAAGCGCGTGGAAAAAGTCGGCGGAAAGACGATTTTTATAATAACTTACTCTGAAATTATAGCCGCACGTATTAATTGTGGAAATTTCTCTCAATAAAATATCGCTGTCTTCATATATAGATGGTTTTCCGTTAAGCTGTTCCAGGTAGTGCCAAAAAATACCCTGTCGAAGACTAACGTTCAGGCTGGGATAGCGTTTAATCGTAGACGTTAGAGCAGACGCCAAAATATCAGGATTTACGTCCTCTGTAAGCTCCACCGCAAAGCGAAAAAGATTTTGCGTCTTATTGTTTAGCGAAAGAGGATAAATCTTTGCGGTATTATCCAGTTTATGCCAGTAAAAGTTTTCCATTGCTAATCCCTATTATGTGTAATATACAGTATATATTTACACGGCTGAAAAGTCAAGTTTAGGAAGACTTGACAATAGAGTTTTCCAAAGAATATAATTAAGAGGATAAGGAGAGGATTATGAAAAAGAATTTAAAAATTTTGTGGATATGTCTGCTTATTGCGGCTTTTTCCATAGGTTTAGTGGCTTGCAAGAGTGAGGGAGAAAACCCAAATGACCCGCAAGCCGAGCCGGCGTTTTTGGTTGCCGACGGCGCAAAAATAAAAAATTCCGTCACGGGGGAAGAATTTTCACCAAAAGGGATTAACGCCGGAGGGTGGCTGGTTCGGGAGGGGTGGATGTGCCCGATGCAACTAGATGCCCGGCGTAGCGGAGACTCCTATTACGACAGAGGAATGGTCGAGATTTTGGAAGAACGCTTCGGCAGAGAAAAGGCTGACGCATTACAAAATGCTTATTTGGATAATTGGTGGACAGAGACGGATTTTGATAACGTGAAGTCGGAGGGGTTCAACCATATTCGGCTAAACTTTTCTTATATGAATTTTTATAACGTCACCGATATGACAAGGCGAGAAGACGCATATGAGCGTATGGATTGGTTTGTATCGGAATGCGCAGAGCGCGGGCTTTATGTGATATTGGATATGCACGGCGCATTCGGCAGTCAAAACGGAAGACATCATTCGGGAGATACGACGCAAGCCAACTTGTTTACCTCTGAAGAGAATATGCAAAAAACCCAAGATTTGTGGGTGGAAATCGCAACGCATTATAAAAATGACCCGACAATCTTTGCCTATGACCTTTTAAACGAGCCCGAAGGCGATTTTCAATCGGGCAATACCGATAAAAGAGAGTGGGATTATTTCGACAGGCTTTATAAAGCAATCCGAAACGTAGATGAAAACCATATAATTATGATGGAAGGCTGTTGGGAAATTAATACGCTTCCTAACCCCGACACATATTTTTGGGAGAATGTGGTATATCAAATACACGTTTACGACTGGGCAAACGACAGCGGATTTTGGCTATGGAAAGAGCTTTGCCAAAAAAGTGTAAAGGATTATAACGTGCCCGTATACGTCGGGGAGTGGAACGCATTTTCCCAAGCGTCCGACTGGGAGGAGGCTTTTGAGTTTTATGAAAAACACAATATAGGTTGGTGCGTATGGACGTATAAAACAACGGGCGGCGGAAACTGGAGCTTGTATGGAGGCAACAGCGCAGGCAATGCGGACGTTAGCGTTGATTCGTACGAGACGATATTAGAAAAATGGACGAATACTAAAACGGAAACAAACGGAAGATACGCCAAAAACACTACATTATATGATATTTTAAAGCCTCATTTAAACTAGATAAAAAAGATAGAAAAAGAAAACGCGCTCGGCTGAGCGCGTTTTTAATATGTTATTTAGAGCGAAGATAGATGCACGCCGCAGTCGCCGCCATTGCGCCGTCGCACGCGGCAGTGGTCAACTGTCGCATAGTTTTCGTTCGGCAGTCCCCCGCAACATACAAGCCGACGGTTTTGGTTTTGCAATCCTCGCTTGCGATGATATAGCCGTCTTTGTCTAAATCCACAAGATTTTCAAACGCCTTGTTATCGGGCATTTGTCCGATTGCGATAAACGCGGCTTTCACGGCAATTTCAAATTTGGACTTGTCTTGCGTATTTTCGAAAATCAAACCCTCAAGTTCATCAGAATGTAGATACTTTTGCAAGCTTAGATTGTGGTGTATTTCTACGTTTTCTTTTGTTAAGAGAGCTTCAACCAAGGTATCGTCGGCAAAAAATCTGTCAAATAGAGTGCAGACGTAAACCTTTTTGCAATAGTTTGAAAGCAAAAGCGCATATTGAACGCCCGTGTTTGCGTCGCCTATAAGGCAAACGTCCTCGCCTGCGTAAAAAGCTCCGTCGCAAACGGCGCAGTATGAAACGCCTTTACCGATAAGCTCGTCCTCACCGGCAACGCCAAGGTGCCTGTGCTTTACGCCGACAGCAAGAATAACGCTTTTGCCTTGGTGGGTGTTGTAGTCTGTCACGACAGAAAAAACATCTCCCGCCTTTTCAACTTTTTCAACCTTTTCCAATTCAAAAGCTGCGCCAAGTTCCAAAATTTGGTCAAACAAGTTTTGGGAAAAGTCCGCTCCGCTTATGGATTTAATTGAGGGAAAGTTTTCCACCCGAGGCGAAAAAGCAATCTGTCCGCCGACAGTTTCCTGTTCCAAAACCAGAACGGTTTTTCCGTTTCTAAGAGCATAGACAGCGGCGGTCATACCTGCTGTGCCGCCGCCGATAATAATTACATCATACATAGTTTTACGCTTTTAATTCTTCTACAAATTTTTTAATGTTGCTTGCGTTTTCAAATCTCTCAAACCCGCCTTTGATTGCCACCAAAAGTGTGGGAGCTTTTTTAACGCCGTATTTTATGGTTTCATCCTTCTCGTCCTCTGCGTCAATAACCTTATAGGATACGCCTGCTTTGTCCAGCATCATCTTTGCCATTTTACAATTAGGACAGGTTTTAGTGGTAAACAAAAGCATTTCGCCGTCATCATTGGCGTCTGCGCAGCAAATATCTTGAGGAGCCTCGGCTTTAAAATCTGCGGCTTTCTTCAGCTTGCTGTTTGGAATATCATATTCGACACGGTCAGCAAACTCTTGAAGTTTACCCTCGTTCCAGTTTTGAACGGGACGATAATAGCCTGTGATACGGCTGTATACTTCGCTTGCTTCGCCACAGATAGGACAAGTATAATGCTCGCCGGCCAAGTATCCGTGGTCTTTACATACTGAATACGTCGGAGAAATGGTGTAGTAGGGGAGCTTATAGTTTTCTGCAATTTTCTTGACGAGGTTGGCAGTCGCTTTCCAGTCGGGTAATTTTTCGCCCAAAAATGCGTGGAATACCGTACCCGAGGTATAAAGCGTTTGTAATTCGTCTTGAACGTCCAAAGCGTCGAAAATATCTGCTGTATAGCCAACGGGCAGGTGTGAGCTGTTGGTATAGTAAGGTGTTTTACCTTCGCCTTCGTGAGCGGTGATAATGTCTTTATATTTTGCTTTGTCGTGCTTTGCCAATCTATAGGTGGTGCTTTCGGCGGGTGTAGCCTCTAGGTTATAAAGGTCGCCGTATTTTTCCTGATAGTCGGACAATCTGTTGCGCATATGGTTTAAAACTTCCTTGGCAAACTCTTGAGTTTCCTCGTGGGTTAAATCCTTTTTAAGCCAATTTGCATTCAAGCCCGCTTCGTTCATACCGATTAAGCCGATAGTTGAGAAGTGGTTTGAAAAAGAACCCAAATATCTTTTTGTATATGGATACAACCCTTCGTTTAAAAGTTTTGTGATAACGTCACGCTTGATTTTTAAAGAGCGAGCCGATATATCCATAATTTTGTTCAAACGACGGAAGAAATCCTCTTTATTTTCGGCAAGGTAAGCAATTCTGGGAAGGTTAACGGTAACCACGCCCACAGAGCCTGTGCTTTCGCCGCTGCCAAAGAACCCGCCCGATTTTTTGCGCAGTTCTCTAAGGTCAAGGCGCAGACGGCAACACATACTTCTAACGTCGGAAGGTTCCATATCGCTGTTGATATAGTTGGAGAAATAAGGAGTGCCGTATTTAGCGGTCATTTCAAACAAAAGCTTGTTGTTTTCCGTTTCCGACCAATCAAAGTTTGAGGTGATTGAGTAAGTAGGGATAGGATATTGGAAGCCTCTGCCGTTTGCATCGCCTTCAACCATAATTTCGATAAACGCCTTGTTTATCAACGCCATTTCCTTGGCGCAATCCTTATATTTAAAGTCAACCTCTTTTCCGCCGACGATAGCGTTCAATTCCGCAAGGTCATTGGGTACAGTCCAATCCAACGTGATGTTGGTGAACGGAGCTTGAGTGCCCCAACGGCTGGGCGTATTAACACCGTAAATAAACGATTGGATACATTGCTTAACTTCCTTATAGGAAAGGTTGTCGATTTTAACAAATGGAGCCAAATAGGTGTCGAACGACGAAAACGCTTGCGCGCCTGCCCATTCGTTTTGCATAATGCCCAAAAAGTTCACCATTTGGTTGCACAAGGTGGAAAGGTGAGCGGCGGGAGAAGATGTAATTTTGCCGCGGATTCCACCCAATCCTTCTTTTATAAGTTGCCTTAAAGACCAGCCCGCGCAGTACCCGGTAAGCATAGATAAATCGTGAATGTGAATATCTGCGCTTCTATGCGCGTTGGCAATTTCTTCATCGTAAATTTCACTTAGCCAATAGTTTGCCGTGATAGCGCCGCTGTTGGACAAAATCAAACCGCCGACGGAGTAGGTGACCGTGGAGTTTTCCTTAACACGCCAGTCTTCAGCTTTGACGTAACTGTTTACAATTTCTTTATAGTCCAAGATAGTGGACTTCATATTACGGATTTTTTCGCGTTGCTTTCTATATAAAATATAAGCTTTGGCAACGTCGGTGTAACCCGATTGCTCCAAAACGTGCTCTACGCTGTCTTGCACCGCCTCAACGTGTACAAATCCGCCTTCGATTTTGCTTTCAAAATCGGCGGTAACACGCAATGCCAGCAAATCAATAATGCTTGGCGAATACTGTTTGTTTTGAGCCTCAAAGGCTTTAGTGATAGCGATACTGATTTTTTGTAAATCGAAATCTGCTATTTTTCCGTCACGTTTAATAACTTGAAACATTTTCCTTATATCCTCTTAAATTTCATTTGTGTCTATACGGGCGACTTTTGCCAGTATGGACAGTATAGCATAAGAATATGAGGGTGTCAATGGAAAAATACAATATATTGATAATATTTTTAAAAAAACCACAATATATAGTGGTATGGTCAAATTCCGCGAATTTCCACTTCGGCAATCGTTTTTTGTAAAATATGGGCAAAATCCAGTATTTTTTCTTTGTCTACGGCGTGAAGCGTGTTGTTTATTAAGTCGCCGCTGTCTTTAAACGCTTGCAAAAAATATTTTTTTGCGCCGCTCAGCCACTCGGAAATTTCGATAAAACTTTCCGTGGTGTTAAACTCTTCTACGACGGTAGTGCGAAATTCATAATCAACTATATTTGACAGAAGAAGACTCGCGCTTTCTTTGATTGGCTTTACGTCAAAGGTTTCAATTCCCACAGAAAGGGGATAAAGGCGTAAACAATTTTTTATATCCATTGCCACATAGTCCAAAAGTCGCGCGTCAATAAGTTTTTTTAAAATCAGCGGATGAGAGCCGTTGGTATCCAATTTAACAAGATAACCCAACTCCTTGATTTTTTTGATGAAGTCAAAAAGGTCTGCTTGACAGGTGGGTTCGCCCCCTGTGATGCAAACACCGTCCAAAACACCCTTGCGTTTTTTTAAAAAGGAAAAGAATTGTCCTTCGTCAATCAACGGCTGAGAAGCAGGGTTTAGAACAAGACTTCTATTATGGCAAAACGGACAACGAAAATTGCACCCTCCCGTGAAAACCGTACACGCAGTTTGAGAGGGGTAATCTAAAAGAGTAAGTTTGTTAAGCCCGTGTATTTCCATATAATTAGTATAGCACGTTGTTCATTTTGGGACAACCAAAAACTGTTGAGCAAGGAGATTTATTTTTATTGATTTTTGTAACATATAATTTTTTACTTTTATATAATATAAGGACAAAATTAAAAAGTATTGTCGCTTGTTTTGTTAAAACAATAACAATCTTGCCCAAAAAACGCTATACAAATGTCTAAAAATATTAGGAAAAATATAAAAAAATAGGAAAAAATAGAAATTATTTTATAAATTTGTCGCAAAATCAAATATTTGGTGTTGACAATTTAAAAGTATTAAAATAAAATTTGCTTGACATTAAGGCTATATATAAAATCAAAAAACCAAAAAAAACCATATTTTTTACAAAAATCCCAACACTTGGGAAGTCCTTTTATTTGCCAAAATGTCAGATAGAGGAAGGTATGGAAAAAACTGCTAAAGTTAAAAAAACAGCCTCAATCGGAATGGACATTATCGGCATTATTTTATGTGTCGTTTTTATTCCAATGCTATTTTTTAACTTAACCTTTATAATCGGTGGCTTTTTTAAATCTGATATTGTACCTCATTACCTTGGATACCGTTTTATAATCGAAAACACAACAGCAATGGAGGCGGGCAATCATCCGATTTACAAAGGAGACTTTGTGATTATGAAAGCCGATGTTAACAATATTGTCGTCGGCGATGAAGTAACCGTGTTGATAAATAATCAACTTTTTATTAGAAAAGTCCAAAAAATTGAGGAAGAAGGCGGAACAAAAATATATATTTTGACAGCAAATAACCAAGACGGAAGCCAAAGCGTTCTACCCGAACAGGTGTTGGGCGCATATGTTGGAAGAATCAGATATCTTGGCGCGGTAATGTTATTTTTGCAAACCACCTGGGGAGTGATTTTACTAATCGGAGGTCCTGCCCTAATTTTTGTTATATTCGACTTAACGAGGGAGTTAAAGAGTAAACGAAATATAAAAGAACCGTTGGTAGAGGAGATTAATGATGAAGAAACTACAGGCGATGTTCTTAAAACCGTAAAAGTCATTTCAGCGAAATACTATCCGAGGGAATACTCTCCAAAGATGGTGCGCAGAAAATATAGGCTGGAAGAAGGCGTCGTCGTTGCAGATTTAATTATGGATGAACAGCCCGACGGCAGTCAAAAAATCAGTTTTTCGAGGAGAACTCCTCAAAAAACCACTAATCAGGTAAAAATAAAAAACATATTTGGAGGATCAAAACAATGAAATCAAATCGTACAATGAGAATCGGCGTCATAGTTCTTGCCCTTACTCTTATCACGGCTTGCTTAGCAGGCGGTACTTTGGCAAAATACGCAACCACGGTCGGAAGCGCGGACTCTACCGGCACGGTGGCGAAATGGTCTTGGGAAATCAATGATGTTGCCGCTGCTGAAAACTGGGCTTTTAATCTTTTTAACACCGTTAAAGAAGCTGATACCACAACAACGGAAACAGACGTGGACACCGGAAAAATTGCCCCGGGAACAGGTGGTTCTTTTGAAATCAAAATCGACAACTTGTCTGAAGTTAACGGAACTTATACCTTAACCTTTACCGAAACCAACGCAAGCGGTATTCCGATTGAATACAGCATCGACGGAACAACTTGGAAAACAGCCATTGCGGACATCAATGTCGCCGCAACCGCTATTGCAATGAAGACGGGTACTGCCACAAAAACAGTTTACTGGAGATGGGCTTTTGAGGGAAACGATACCACTGACACTGCGCTTGGCACAGCCGGCACCGCTCCTACAGTAACGGTATCTGTATCTGCAGCCTTTACACAAGTTGACTAATTAAGTTTTTGACTATGCTTAAATTTTGTGGCTTTAATGTCAAAAGCATAGAAGATTAAGGACGGGGCTTGCAAAAAGCAAGCCCTGCTCAAAATCTCTTCCGAGATTTGCATAACGCAACAAAATAATTGCGTTATTCAAATGGCGGACGGCAAAAAGGAAAAATGGATATGAAAACAGTAGGTAAAATCATCAATATAATTTTGGTTGCAGTATTATCATTACTACTGCTTTTCAACGTTATTGCGCTGTTTTCAAAGGTGGTATTAAAAAATCCGTTTCCCAGTATTTTTGGATATGCGTTGGTCAGCATAAACGAGGGAGCGGGCAGTATGGCGCCAACGCTTATGCCAAAAGACTATTTCATAATCAAAAAACAAAAGGCTTATGGAGTGGGAGATATCATAACCTATCAGGACGGAACGATGGTAGTAACGCATAGGATTATTGCGCAAAATCTTGACGGGAGCTATCAAACTAAAGGCGATGCAAACAATTCGGCGGATATTTCCTCGGTTGCAACAGCCGAAATATATGGCAAAATTGTGGCAATGCCCGGCGGATTTAGCAAGTTTATGAATTTTATCACCACGCCGTTTGGGATATTAGCTTGTTTAGCAATCGGCTTTGGGATAATTTATTTACCGCAAGGGTTAAAAAAAATAACCCAAAAGAATAAGGAAAATGGA
>CAZSAC010000040.1:0-15121 GCA_964604875.1 uncultured Bacteroidaceae bacterium
ATACGTATTAAAGCTGTCGACAAATCCCATATACGCATAATATTTTACAACAAAAAAATGATATGCATAGCATAATACGAAAAAATATAATAACCCGCCGCAAAATACTGCTACGTTTTTACTTAAAAAGTGGTTATTTTTTTTAGATATTAATACTGCATTTATCATTTCGCTTATATTTCCCTATACAAATCTAATAATACTTTTTCTTGAGAATCCCAAGAAAATTTGTTTGCAATTTTTGAGCAGTTTCTGCTAAAAGTCTCGTTTGTATTTTTGTCCAAAAGAGCTTCAATCGCGCTTCTGATTTCGGTTACGCTTTGTGGATTCACACATATTCCTATCTCATTATCCTCAACAATTGGCTTCCAAAGTTGAAAATCTGTCGCAACCATTGGTACAGAGCAAGCTATATATTCAAAAAGTTTTAATACTCCCAATGTTCCTAATTTTCCGCCCAAGGATTCGCTATAGTTACATACAACCAATCCAACCATACTTTTGGAATAAAGCTCCAAAACTTTATCATAAGACAATTTTCCAAGCAGAACAACCTTATCAAAGCCCGGAATAGTTTTTAGGTAATTGGTATACTCATCTGCGCATTCGCCGGCGATATAATATTTTATATTGTCAATTTCGCTTATCGCTTCAATAATCTTGTCGTGCATATAATGCAGACTGATACCTCCTGCAAAACAAAGAATTCTCTCCGGATTTCGAGTTATGTTAGCTATTGCCGTAGGATAATTAGTTATCATCACCGTATTATCATTTATTTTTTTCAATCTATCGCAGATATGTGGCGTAACAGAGATTACTGCGTCGAATTTTTTTATTGATTTTTTCTCTTTAGATTCATAAAGTTTTCTTACCAAAGGACGAATACGTCTTGGAAGCCATGGCTTTTCCATAATTTTGAATCCATAATCCTCGTGGCTGTCAAAAATAACTTTTTTTCCGTTTTTTTTGAGTTTTACCCCAAGCGATAATAATTCAGGGTCGTGAAGATGATAGATATCTGCGTTGATTTCCAATGCCTGCTTCATCAATAATTTGCCCGATGAAAGAATTCTGTCAATTCGATTCTTAAACGCTTTTTTAACAGATATAATTTTAATTCCATCCACGATTTCGTCAGGTTTTTGGTCGATACAAAGCAAGCTAACATCGTACCCGTTGTTTGCTAAGGACTTACAGATTTTTTGAAAAATTCTAACGTCATAACGGTTATGAACGCTTGTAACCTGACATACTTTAATCATCTATTTTTTGAAACCTCCAACAAAATCTAAGCTGGCTGTGTTTTCGAGAGGTAATTTAACAGGAGCTCCTGTGAAAGAGGATTTATATATTGCCAAAACAAGTTCCAAAGCTCTTTTTCCTGCTTCTGCGTCAACATAAGGCGCGCGGTTATTTTTTATTGCGTCTATAACGTCGGCGAATAAGCTTGTATGTCCGTTTCCATAAACGTTTGAAGTCGCCTCGTGGAAGCCGAGTTTTTCCGCATCTCCCTCGTTCGTATCAGCAAAATCCCAAACGTCAATGGCATTGGTGGATTTTCCTCCCAACTTCACAGTTCCGTTTTTTCCAAAAAGGTATAACGTCTCTTCAAGGTTTTTTGGATAAACATTTGTAGTACCCTCGACTGTGCCAACAGCGCCGTTTTTAAATCGAATAACTGCCATTCCAATATCTTCACATTCCAAATAATCGTGGAACTGTTGTTTTGTTACGCCGTATACTTCGTCAATTTCATCGCCGAGCATCCACCTTAACAAATCTATCCCGTGAATACACTGGTTCATAAGCGCGCCGCCGTCTTGTGCCCAAGTCCCTCTCCACGGCGCTTGGGTATAATAATCCTTATTGCGGTTCCACCTAACGTGAATACTACCGTGAGACAGCTTTCCAAACCTACCGTTTTCCAAAGCATTTCGCATATCTTGGACGGCTATATTAAAACGATTTTGGTGACAAGCGGATACTTTCACACCCTTTTGTTTAGATAAATCGATAATCTTCTGCGCGTCAGAAATGCTCATCGCCATAGGTTTTTCAATGATAACATTTACGCCTTTGTCTATACAATATAAAGCAATTTCTGCGTGTAAGCCACTTTCTGTTGCAATACTAACAAGATTAACCTCGTTTTCTGCCAACATCATCTTGTAATCGGTGTATCGTTTAATGGAACTGTCTGACTGCAAATTATGTTTTGCAAGAACGTCTTCCATATGGCTTTCTACAACGTCGCAAACGGCGACAATTTCCAAGCCGTTAGCAACGGCGGCCTTTATGTGATTTGTGGAAATTCTTCCACATCCAATTAACGCGTATTTCATATTAACCTCTTCTATATTTGTATTTTACTCTATATGGTTTAAAGCCTAAATCTGTTTTGAAGTTTCTAAGTCCGGCGCCTGCGCCAAACCAAGTATCATAGAAAAAGTATCTGGCGTTATTCCATTTTCCATTTAGCCACAATCTGATGCACTCGCTTATCATATAGTGCATAATTCCATCATTTAAATAGTCTGCATGACCTAACAGTCTGCTAATTATTATAAAGTCCCCTGCATTTATAAGATAACAATAAGAGATCAGTTTGCCATCAGCATTGAAAACTCCGAAACAATCCTTATCTTTTGCATTTTCAACAATTGCCTGAGCGTCGGAATAGCTGGGATTCATCACGTTTCCCTGTCTTTCTTGTTTGGATGAGTTTATTTCTAATATATCTTTTACATTATCGGCGACGCTAATTGGGGAGAATGTATAAGACATTTTAATGCACTTGTTCCTTTTGGTACGAATAACTTGCTTTTCTTTTCCTACCAAAAAACCATCAAAGGTTTCAGGCTTTTCTAAAAGACAAGCTCCCAAAGTTTTGTTTCTGAAAACCTTGTATTTTGGATGTCTTTTTGTAAAATATTTATAAGTGCTTTTATTGTTTTCGCCCTCAAAAATCAATTGCTCTTTTGGAAGCGCAAGTATTTCTTTGACCGTTTTCAACACTTTATGGATTTTACAGCCTAGCTTAAATTTTAAACCTTTAATTGCTCTTTTAATATCAATACATAATCGATTTAAAAAACTAGAATCCCAACTGCGTGGATGGACTAATAAATAATATCTACTTGCCTCAGAAAAATCGGAAAGTTCCATAAATTTTGCATTGCCGTCAGAACAATATTTGGTAGCGTCCATAAGCGTACTGTCATACGCTTCATATAATATCCCGCACTCGTTCCTTAATTGCGTCGTTAAGAACTCATTGTTGATGACGCCAACTTTGCGATTTACAAAATCCCCGTGAGAAGCTATCGTAACACAAGGCGCGCCTATTTTTTTTCTAGTATCTTCAAGGTTTTTCTTAAAAATTTCGCCGATTTTCCCAAAAGCCGCTTTTATTTCTTTCTTATCGCAAAGATTATGTTTATAAGCGTAGTCCGAAACCTCTTCAAAATGGTAAGACACTTCACAGCCAAACTCTTTTAAGGATTCTATGAGTTTTTTGTTCATTGTCGAACGTCTAAAATAATAAGTACTTCGGATTCCTAATTTTTTTTCTATTGAAAACATTTTTTTTGCAATAGAAACATCCGTATCAATATCGTGTCTTAAAAATACCAGTTTTTCCCCTAGGGAAAATTCCTCTAACGGAACAAAAGAAAAACCATTATTAAGCGCTTTTTCTAAAAGCTTCCTATATTCGTTAAGGCGACTTTTCCCGAAATAGTCATTTTTGATTCTGTCTAATAAACTCATTATATTTTTCCTTGCGGCATTATATGCTTGCCGTAGATATTATATCACATATTTTCTGCGCGGCGTCTCCATTCCCGTAATAGGATTTCTTTTGGGTTTTATCTGCGCAAACATTTAATACCTTGTTCAAAATATCAGCTTTATCGGGTTTTGCTAATATATTATTGTTTCCTAAAAGGGTTTCTACCCACTCTGTTTGGTCACGGACTGTAACGCAAGGGGTGTTTAAGATATACGCTTCTTTTTGCAATCCGCCGCTATCGGTAACAACTTTTTTTGCATTTTGTGTAAAAAACAGCATATCGGTATAACCCATTGGTTCGCAAAATAAGATATTTTTATAGTCATTTTTATCTCTAAGTTCTCGAACCATACCCTTTATTCGAGGGTGAACCGGGAAGATAACTTTTTCGTCGAATTCTTCAAACGCTGACAAAATATTGCTTATTTTTATTATATCATCTGTGTTTTCTGCGCGGTGTATTGTTGCCATATACCAGTTTGACGGCGCGTCGGCTTTTTCTAATAACGGAACAAGTCTCTTCAAAAAATAATCCTTGTTTTTTTGAGCATTTTGCTGAGAATAATACAATACCGCGTCGCACATAACATCGCCGACGTTATACACGTTTTGAACAATGCCTTCCTTTTTAAGGTTATCAACAGCTGTATCCGTTGGGCAAAAAAGCAAAGTGGAAATGTGGTCGGTAAGTATGCGGTTTTGTTCCTCCGGCATTCTCATATTGTACGAGCGCAAACCTGCCTCTATATGAATAACGGGAATATGGATTTTGCTTGCTGCAAGAGCGCCCGCCAATGTTGAATTTGTATCCCCGTAAGTCAATAAATAATCGGGTTTTTCGTCAAACAAAACCTTTTCTATTTTTTCCAGCATTTCGCCCGTTTGAGTTGCGTGCGAACCGGACCCTACGCCCAAATTATAGTCGGGATAAGGAATTTGCAATTCATCGAAAAAAATATCAGACATATTTTTATCGTAATGTTGCCCTGTATGCACTAAAATCTCATCAAACTTTTGTCGTAAAACGCGGGATACGGCTGCAGCTTTAATAAACTGCGGCCTCGCGCCTACTATTGTTACGATTTTCATTATAAAACCTCGATTACTGCTCTGTTAGCAATATTTTTCATAGCGTTTTTCGTATCGAAAACTGCCTTGGCATTGTTTGCTACCATATCATAATCTACTTTTTTGGTATGACCGGCTGTCACGATAACAACGTCATACTTTTTAACGTCTTCATTTGAAAGAGTTTTTAGGCTTTGGTACTTTTTGCCTTTATAACGATATTCTGCAACATATGGATCATAATAATCAACAACACAACCTTCCGTATTCATAAGCTCGCGGACAACGAGGGCGGGGCTTTCGCGGTAGTCGTCAATATCATTTTTATAAGCAACTCCAAGCTGTAAAACCTTTGCGCCATTTAAAGATTTTTGGTGTTTATTTAGGATATCGCCCAAACGTTCGACAGTATATTCGGGCATCTTATCGTTTATCATCATTGAAGATTCTATCATAGAGGTATGGAAACCAAATTCACGCGCTTTCCAACTTAGATAATAAGGGTCCAAAGGAATGCAATGTCCGCCTAAACCGGGGCCGGGATAAAACGGTTGGAAGCCATAGGGTTTTGTTTTTGCAGCGTCGATAACTTCCCAAATGCTAATGCCCATTTTGTGGCAAAGTTGAGCAAGCTCATTTATTAAACCGATGTTTATATTTCTATATGTGTTTTCCAAAATCTTTTCCATTTCGGCAACTGCGGGGCTTGAAACAGTATGAACGTCGCCTGCGAGAACGGCGCGGTACATTGTTGCGATAACTTCGCAAGCGTCGTCACCGATTGCGCCAACAACCTTAGGGGTATTTTTGGTTTTATAAATTAGATTACCCGGGTCAACACGCTCGGGGCTGAACCCAAGATAAAAATCCTTTCCGCACACTAAACCGCTGCCTTCTTCTAAAATAGGCTTAATTAGCTCCTCAGTAGTTCCGGGGTACGTTGTGCTTTCTAAAACGACCATAGTGTTTTTCTTTAAATATTTGGAAACCGACCTGGTTGAACTTTCTACATAGCTTATATCAGGTTGTTGATGGATATCCAATGGAGTCGGCACGCATATTGCGATAAAGTCAACGTCGCATACCTTAGAAAAATCCGTCGTGGCGGTCAACATACCCGCCTTTACCAACTCGGCAAGTTCATCGTCTACAACGTCTCCTATATAGTTTTTACCTTGATTTACCAAATTTACTTTCTCTTGCTGAACGTCAAAGCCTATAGTTTTAAAACCGGCTTTTGCCTTTTCAACGGCAAGCGGAAGTCCCACATATCCTAATCCTACAACACCAACAACTATCGTTTTATTGTTTATTTTATTTAGCAACAGTTCTTTCATCAAAATTACTCCTTTATTTCAACAACTTTATTTTCAATTATGGTATATTTTTTGCCACACGTGGGGCAAACAGCCTCGTTGTGCTCAAATGACAGTTTAATACCGCAGTTACACATATACCCAACCACCTTCGCAGGATTACCAACCACCAGCGCATAATCGGGAACATCCTTTGTAACAACGCTTCCCGCCCCTACAAGAGCGTATTTTCCAATACTGTGCCCACATATAATTGTGCTATTTGCGCCTAAAGAGCACCCCTTTCCAAGACGTGTTTCCTTATATTCATTTTTTCGGCAAATATGGCTTCGCGGATTTATCACATTGGTAAACACACAACTGGGGCCCATAAAAACATCATCCTCTGCAATAACTCCGGTATAAACGGATACGTTGTTTTGGATTTTTACATTATTGCCCAAAACCACCTCTGAAGAGATAACTACATTTTGACCGATATTGCAATTATTGCCAATAACGCAATTTTTCATAATGTGCGAAAAATGCCAAATATGAGTGCCCTCGCCAATTTGGCAGGGCTCGTCTACATAGCTTGATTCGTGAACAAAATAATTTTTACTATTATTTTCCATTTCTCTATTATAACCAATTATTTATTTTTTTGCAATAATACATTTGTAATGTTTGATATATCGGCATCGGATAAATATGGATGCATCGGAATGCTCATAACACATTTACTAAGTTTTTGAGAATTATCAAGGCTGACGTAATTTTTAACGCCTAAAAACGCAGTTTCTTTGTGCATCGGAACGGGATAATAAACCATTGATGGAATATTTTTTTCTTTAAGGAGTGATTGAAGTTTTCCTCTTTCTTCCTCGTCCTTTAATATCAAAGTATACTGCGCCCAACTTGAACCAAAACCTGTCGGGACAAGGGGAATAACATATTCCTCTTGTAATTGGCTTGTATATAAATTTGCAACCTTATTGCGCGCGTCAAGCTCATAATCTTTGAATGCGTCCAATTTTACTTCAAGTATCGCCGCTTGAACGGTGTCTAATCGACTGTTGTATCCTATCCTGACGTTATCGTATTTATCCGAGCCCTTTCCGTGTACCGCCAAAGACTGCATAAGCGCAAAATATTCATCATTATCCGTAAAAATAGCGCCGCCGTCACCATAACAGCCTAGAGGTTTTGCAGGGAAAAACGATGTGGTAGAAATATCTCCAAAGCTACAAGCCTTTTGACCGTTGATGCTTCCGCCAAAGCCTTGCGCGCCGTCTTCTATAACCGCAAGCTTATATTTATCAGCAATTTTTCTGATTGCAATAAAATTGGCGGGTTGCCCAAATAAATCAACCGCTATAATAGCTTTGGGCGTCAATTTTCCTTCTTCAATAACGGCTTTTATTGCTTTCTCTAAGCTTATGCTGCACATATTGAACGTGCGCGCGTCCACGTCAACAAAAATAGGAGTCGCCTTTTCTAACGCTACAACTTCTGCCGTAGCAAAAAATGTAAAATCGGGAACAAAAACGGCATCGTTCTCGCCTATATCAAAACACCTCAACGCAAGCGTCAAAGCGTCTGTCCCGTTGGCGCAAGTCAAGCAATGCTTTACCCCTACATAATCGGCAAGTTTTTCGGATAAAGAATTAACCTCTTCCCCGCCAATGTAATGCGCATTTTCAATTGCTCTCAAAATTGCCGAATCCATTTTCGGCTTTAATGTTTCGTATTGCTTTTTTAAATCTATAAATTGCATATATCATTCCTTTGAAAGCGCATATTCTATCACGCCTTCCAATTTATCTGTTAATACCTTATAATCAAAATCTTCTGCCGCCGCCCTAGCGTTTTTACACATCTTTTCATACTCAGCGTTATCCATATTATAAAAATACAAAATGCCATCCGCCATTTTTTCGGGAGTTTGGTCTTCTGTCGTTATGCCACACTTGTATTTTTCCAATAAATCGTAGCCTACTTTTAGATTTGAAAGAATTGGTTTCCCACTTGCCATATAGTCAAAAAGCTTATTTAAGCTACAGCCATATTTCATAATGTTTGTTTGTTGAACATTGATAATGTTCAGGTCTGCCTTTGATAAAATATATGGAATGTATTTTTTATCAACAAAACCTTTAAATATAATATTGCTCAATCCCTTTTCTTCACAATATTTAACTAAATTCTCTCTTTCATTTCCGTCACCATATATGATAAAGCGTATATCCTCTTTGTCTTTTAATAGTTCGGCGCATTTTACAAGGAGCATCAAATAATTGACTTTTCTTATTGAACCTACGTATACTACTTTAAAACCGTCAAAGTTTAAGTCTTCATCATCGATTAAAGAATATTGCTGTTTTTGTATTTGTTGTAGCTCTATGTCAACGCCGTTATTAATATTAAAAATCTTGTTTAAATCAATGGACTTGTCCCAACCCTTGTCCATAATATAATCCTTACCGCCTTCCATCGAAAAAATAATGGCGTCCGACAAGCGATACATTCTTTTCTCTTGGACATATAATGCTTTTATTACTGGATTTTTATTGGAAATTCCCAAATATTCTACAATGGATAACGGCCATAAATCCCTTATTTCACTAACAAATTTAATTTTGTATTTTCTTGCAAAATGAAGGATTCCAAAATAATTTATGCAATTACAGTCACATACAATTATATCTGGTTTTTCAAACTTCTTCATAACCGTACAAAATCTTCTTTGAAACTGAATTAAGTTGAAAACTCTTTTAATACCACTACCCTTATAGTTGTTGCACTTAAGATGAACATATTTTAATTGTCCATAGGTTTTTTCTATGAACTTTTCTTTTCCGACGATTAAATTTTCATCTGTATTGTGAATAGTACTCGCCGTTACCAATAAAACCTCATAGCCTCTACTCTGCAGATTTTCCGCAAATTTAATTGTTTTTGGTCTGGGTTCTAAGTGCGGAGGCATTGCATAATGACTAACAAGCCAAACTTTTTTCTTCATTTTTTCACCACTATTTTAATTTGCGTTATCGCCTTGTTGCAAGCATCCTCTGCAATATTGACATTTTGCGCCTGCGCGATAACATATCCTACTCTATCTGCGCTGGAATAAATATTTCCCACTACATCACCAATACTTTTGAAAAACCCGACTTCCTTAACAAACGGGATTTTTTCTGCCAAGTTTACTCCGTCAATATGTTCAATTTTACCTACATCTGAGTTAAAAAAAACAATTACGCTTGCCATAGAAAGCGTTGGAGCTAAATCCGTATTTTCTCCCAATGCGCTAAGAATTGTTTGTTTTGTCATATCGATACCGGTTGACAAAGGAACTAAATGAGAAGTAATACAATCTCCCCCCATTCTTGCGCCCAACTCAATAATCTTCGGACCGTTTTTTGTTACCATAATTTCTATATGAGAGGGTCCGTTATCAATACCTAAAGCCAACGCCGCTTTTTTAGCCAATTCCAACACCGCATTATCATTGGCGTACTTAGACGGTTGTCTATGCGCAATTTCTACAAAATGTGGCGCGCCCGTGGTCACTTTATCGGTAACTTGTAAAACATAAGCCACACCTTCTTTAGAAAATGTTTCCACACTTACTTCGTCACCCCGCATATACTCTTCAATTATAACACTATTGTTTTTAGAATTTTCAATAGAATAATTAAACTCTTTCTTAAGTTCTTCAAAAGAATTGCAAAGAGATACCCCTCTGCTTCCAGAGCTATCCGCTGGCTTAATTATACAAGGATATTCGATATATTGCGCAAAATTTTCCAAATCCAAAATACTATTAGCTGTATAAAATAACGGAGATGCGACATCTTTTTCCTTTAGACGTTTTATCATCGCCACTTTATCTGTCGCCACAATACTGGTATCGACACTAATGCCCTGCAAATTTAACTTTTCACAAACGTACGCTATGCTGCGCATCGGCATATCAGTCGCCATAGTCATAATTCCATCTGGCTTAAACTGTTTGCATATTTCCAAAATTCCATTTTTATCTATGGTGCTACAATTAAAATAATCGTCCGCAAATTTAATACCGATTGCATTTGGATTATAATCTACAACTCCCACATATAAATCCATTTCTTTGGCTTTTTTAATGGCGGGAAGTTGAAGAATGCTTGCTCCGATAATTAAGAGTTTTTTTTGTCTTAACTTTTTTGAAACGTCAATAATACTGTTTGCGATGATTTCCATATCATTTGTTCCATATCTCTGGTCAATCGGAACCGCCAAAACATTATCTACTATGCCTTTTGAAAAATCTCCAATAAAGTTTTGCTCTTTTTGTGAAAAATAGGTCGGCCATAGTACTTGAGTATAGACTCCTCTTTTGGCTAATTCTGATTGAAAAACGTCTCTTTTATCATTATTGATATATATAGGAAACATAAACTGCTTAATTAACGACTTATCCTCTGACAAATTTCGAAATAGGGATATTGTTCCAAATAAGTCTTGCTCCCGAAGCATATCGTAAAGAGCTTGGTAGTTTTCTATTCTTGTTTGCGATATCCATTTTTCATTTGTATTGATAAGGATTTTTTCGCTTTCTATATCTGCAAGTTTACACTCTCCATACTCCAAAAACTCGTCGGCTTTGGCAAATTCACTTCTGAATTCTGTTTTTAAATCTTTATTGCAATAGTTTCCATCAACGTATTCTCTTTTTTTGTCGAGCGCAGATTTCCGAAGTTTTACAAAACAATCATCATTGCAGAGCGCTTCAGCAGACGCTAAAAAATTTCCTTTAGTTTTAACCGCCAAACCTCCGCAAACAATTCCAAAAAGTTTTCTATAGCTACCGATAAAATAATCTATCCCGCGCATTTTCGTTGATAAAAAAGAATAATTTGGCAGAATATGAGTTATATCGTATATTGTGATAATTTTATGTCCAGCTTTTTTAACAATTTCATCAACAATAGTATCGTTAACATTAGAAAACCCGTAATAATTCATCAGCATAATTGCATCGGCTTTTTTCAATTTTTCGAAAAAATCCTGGCATAGGTCAATATTAAAGTCCTTAATTGCATACCTTAAAACTTCAAACCCCCAAAATTCAAAGGGACGAACCATTGACTCACAGATTAAGTCGGGCAACAAAACAATTTTTCTATCACTTTTTTGTGATAGAACAATGTCGGAGGCTATAAATGAAATCGCTTCCCTTCCAGATTTTAAAAGTTTTGCCTTAAAAGGTATGCCGATTTGTTTTAAAACGGAATAACCTTCTTTGTCATCTTCCGAATAAAATTCCAGCGTTTTTTTATCGTTATAAAATTCGCTACCAAATTCTTTCATAAGGGTAATACCTATACGTCTATTTTTTGATGTCGTCATGCGTATCACTTATATTTCTATCTTCGTCAACATAAACATTTTCATTTTTTAAAACGGTTTTTATGGTTTTAAACAATATTTTTACATCCATTGCAAAAGATATGTTTTTTGCGTAATAAACGTCATTATCTATTTTCTCTTGCCCGTCAGTACTGTTTCTGAAATAAGCTTGGTTATATCCACTGATTCCCGGTCTTACCGACAAAAATATCTTTTCTTCTTCCTTATACTTATCCAACCAGTCCACCGGGTCCGGACGAAATCCAATAAAGCTCATTTGCCCAAATAATATGTTAAATATCTGTGGCAATTCGTCTATGCTGGTTTTTCTTATAAACTTGCCTATCTTAGTAACCCGCGGGTCATCGTCTCCGTTATAAGTGGAACCGTCCGCAAGTCTTATATCGGGAGCGTTAACTTTCATTGAACGAAATTTAATCATTTTAAAAATTTTTCCGTTTTTGCCCACTCTTTCACCGCAATAAAAAATTGGACCTCTGTCTTCGCATTTTATAGCAATACCTATTGGAATAAAAATAAGCATTAAAAACGGGATAGCAATTATAGACAACAGTAAATCAAACAGCGGTTTTATGATTTTTTTATACATAATTTCCTATTTTGTGGAGTCCACTGCCTCCTTAAAGCTTTCAATTATATATTTAACATCTTCATTAGATAATAAAGTATGCAAAGGAAGGGATATTTCGTTACGGAATTGAGCAAACGCATTAGGGAAATTCTTAATATCGAAACCTAAATTTTTATAAGCTGTATGCATTGGTAACGGCTTATAGTGGACGTTAGTGGATATGCCACGTTCTGCCATTTTTTCGATAATTCTATTACGGATAGTTTCATCTGCGTCGACAACTCTAGTTAAATAAAGATGTCCCGAGCCTTGTTGCCTATCATCATAATGCGAAAGAATTTTCAAGCGTTTATCTTGGCAAAATGCGCTATCATATGCGGAAATAATTTCTTTACGTCTTTGTAAAAGACCTGCATATCTTTTTAATTGCGCCAATCCTAAGCCTGCCATAATATCAGTCATATTGCACTTCTGACCGCACATTTCTATGTCGTATTCCCAAGCTCCGACTTTGGTTTTTGCCAATGCGTCCTTGCTTTGCCCGTGAAGCGACCAAAGCATAAACTGCTTATACAACCATTCATCGGTCTCTGCTCCAAGGCTTTTCCAAGTGACGGCGCCGCCTTCTGCAGTTGTAAGATTTTTTACTGCATGAAAACTAAAAGAAGTAAAATCTGCGATATTACCGCTCATATATTCGCCTTGCTTTGCGCCAAAACTATGCGCTGCGTCAGCCAAAACAATAATGCGATTAAATTTTTCTTGCAATGAATTTTTGGGGGTAAAAAGCGATTGTTTTTTTGTGATAATGTCAAATACTTTGTCATAATCACATAGCACCCCTGCAATATCTACGGGAATAATCACCTTGGTTTTTTCGGAAATCAAATCTCCTAGTTGCGCGTAATCCATCTGGAAGCTGTCTTTTGCCACATCACAAAGGACAATCTTTGCGCCCACATGTTCAATAACGCTTGCGCTTGCCGTATAAGTATACGCCGATGTGATAACCTCGTCGCCTTTACCGACTCCAAGAATGCGGAGAACAAGCTCCAATCCTGCTGTTGCAGAGTTTAAACAAACTGCCTTATTTGTCCCACAGTAATTTGCTATTTCTTGCTCAAAAAGTTTCGTTTTGGGTCCGGTGGTTATCCAACCCGAACGTAAAGCATCTATTACTTCGGAAATTTCTTCTTCAGAAATATCCGGAGGCGAAAAAGATATTTTCATTTTTCTCCTTTACATAAACTAAAAATATTTAAACCTATGCTATTATAGCATTTAATAAATATAATTGGCAAGCAAAAAGACTGTACTAAGGTTTTATTGGAACCGTCAATCACAGATATTGCTTATAAGAATGTACCTATCCTTGAATTATAATTAAACCAATGCTTATAAAAAAGCTCCGAAAACTTATTTCGGAGCTTTTTTGGAGCTGATGGCGGGACTCGAACCCGCGACCTCTTCCTTACCAAGGAAGTGCTCTACCTCCTGAGCTACATCAGCAATTTTTACTTTGCCAAGCTATTATATTTTATAATCGGTTAGTTGTCAAACAAAATTGCTTGCATTTCAAAAAACGTCAAACTTTTGTTTTTGGTATTTAAAAGAAATAATCTGAATAATCCAATATGATTTTCCTATAAACCAAAACGGCTTTGGTAACGCTGGATATATTTAAGTTTTCCCCTAAATTATGAAAAGACCCAAATTGTTGTTTATTTAGGTATATTGGCGCAAAGCGGATAACGCTTTCGGCAATACCGATAAAGTGCCGAGCGTCGGTTCCTCCTAAAACCGCAAACGGAGCAGCTATAACGTCGGGCATAATGTCGTTTAGAACCTTCTTGACATATAAATAACCTTTGCTTCCCAAGGGCTCCGGGCGAGGAGTTTCCCGTTTTGAAACCACACTAGAAGTTAAGCCCGCCTTTTTTACAATACTTTCAAACTGAGATATTAAGTCGGTTAAGGAATTATAATAATTGCCCGAGATTCGAGCAACCAGCCTCGCTCTTGACGGCAACATATCCTGTATTTCGTTTTCCAAAGGGGAACAGAAGGAAAAGGTTGCGCCTATTAAAGAAGTCGCCGCAAGATTCATCTTTGGCAGAAGTTTAAGCATAAGAGGTTTAAAAAATTTAATCCGCCCCAGAATAAATTTAATTATGCCTTTAGCTTGCGGATACATCGCCGAAAACATTGCCAAAGTTTCGGGAGTAAAATCTCTTTTCCCAAGTATAACGCCTTTTGTAGATAACACAAACTGCGCCAATTTTTCTTGCGCCGAAAAATATTTATCGGATTGCGCTTCCAAAATTATGCGCGCGCTACTGCGTTCCACCATACCAAGCATTGCAAATTTACCGTCAACTCCTGCAATCGGAGCGTCGACAATTGCTCCGCCTTCATCAATCAAAAGGGCTGGTTTAATACCCCTGTCTACAAACCACTTCGACATAAGCTCGGCGTCTGCTCCGCCTATTTCCTCTTTTGAAGATGATAAAATATAAACGTCTTGACAGGGCTGGTAGCCCTCTTTTGCCAAGCTTTCCACTGCTTCAAAAATCGCGGATAACGGACCCTTTGTGTCAACCGCTCCCCTACCCCAAACTACACCCTCACATATTTCACCTGAAAATGGAGGCTTTTTCCATTCACCAACAGCAGACACCACGTCCATATGCGACATAAGCACTAACGGCTTATCGTGATGCTTTCCCTGCCATTTGAGCATAATTCCGCCGTCGAAATCCAACCATTCGGTATTTGCCATAGTGTTTGGGAACCATTTTTTCAAAACATTGTATAATTTATAAAATTCCTCAGCTTGAAAAAAAGTTTTTTCGGATATAGTTTTACATTTAATAAACTCCGACAAAATTTGGGCGCAACGCTCGCTGTCGGGTTGATAGTTTAAGTTTTGGGAGTTTGAATTATCCATAATTTTTCCTTATAAAAAGAGCTATTACCATT
>CAZSAC010000041.1:0-14580 GCA_964604875.1 uncultured Bacteroidaceae bacterium
ATTTAATAACCAAAAAAAATTCTCTGTAGGGTTTCAAGCTAATTTAAATAGGTAAAGCCTTTAATCACTCTACCCTTTATAGATTTAAAATATCCGCCGAAAAGCTTCTACAACTTACTCACTTTTAAGTTGATTAAACAAAGTATAGCTATTTAAAAAATATTATTCTTAGCAATTTTTAAAAAATTCAAGATATGCGAAGAGTGTCATTATGGTCATCTGAAATAATAAGCTTGCTTGTTCCTAAAAAAAACTAAGCCTCTGAGAGTATACTTTTTACCCCTATTCTGTAAGTCTATTTTTAAATCGGTAGAAAATTGATCAACCAATTTCAAATATACCATAATTTTATAAGCAGTAAATACGCTCTATTAAAAAAATTTCGGATAACCTAAAACCGCCCAATCAAATTTTAATGTTGAAAAAATAAAACGCACAATAAAAACCGTCCCTCGCAAGCAATCTCGGAAGTGTCACAAAAAAGCTCACAGCTATGTTTTTCATCTTGTGCGTATATTGTATTGGGTATCGCAGTCCCTTTATTATAAGAGACTGCGCCAATTTTTATATTAACCTGTAATTTGTGGCTAGCAATTCTTGCATTGCCCTATTTTATGTACTAATTACCGCTACGGCTACGAATCATTCTCAAGAATTCGGGAATGTCTTTGTCCCCTGTATCAATACGACTGGGAGCAACTTCTTCTCTGCGAGCGCCCGCCATAACGGGTTGGCGCGCTTCAACTTGAGGAGCAGGCTGAGCAATTTCTGCGCGGATTTCCTTCATTTCTACAACTTCAGATTTAATCGGAGCTTCAAAAACGCTAGAGTCGAACAATTTTTGTTCAACATTGAACGAGGGAACGTTTCCACGAGCTACCACGCCATTGAAACCGGTTGCGATAATCGTTACGATAACTTCGTTATCCAATTCTTCGTCGATGCCTGCGCCGAAAATAATGTTAGCTTCAGAGTCAACAACGTCTTGAACAAGACGGCTTGCCTCGGCAACTTCTGATAAGGATAAATCCAATCCGCCGGTTACGTTGATGATAACGCCCGTTGCGCCCTCGATGTCTGTTTCCAAAAGCGGGCTTTGAACGGCTTGACGTACAGCTTCAAGCGTACGGTTTTCACCGCTGCCACAGCCGATGCCCATATGAGCAAGACCTTTATCGGACATAACTGTGCGAACGTCGTTGAAGTCCAAATTTATTAACGCGGGGTTAACAATTAAGTCGGAAATGCCTTGAATACCTTGACGTAAAACGTCGTCGGCAACTTGGAACGCCTTAACAATAGGAGTGCCCTTCGGAACAACGCTTAAAAGCTTTTCATTTGGAATGATAACAAGCGTATCAACAAACTTGCGCAGGTTTTCAATACCTCTTTCAGCGTTCTCCATACGTCTTTTGCCCTCAAAGCTAAAAGGTTTGGTGACAACTGCGACCGTCAATATGCCCATTTCACGAGCAAGACTGGCAACCACTGGAGCAGCGCCTGTACCGGTTCCACCGCCCATACCACTTGTGATGAAAATCAAATCGTTATCTTTTAAAACTTCTTTAATTTCTTCAACGCTTTCTTGAGCGGCCTTTTCGCCGATATCAGGGTCAGCGCCTGCGCCTAAACCCTTTGTTAGTTGAGCGCCGATTTGAATTTTCAACTCAGCCTTTGAACGAGTCAAAGTTTGAAAATCTGTATTCATAGCAACAAACTCTGCGCTTTTAATACCAGCGTCTATCATTCTATCAACGGCGTTATTTCCGCCTCCGCCTACACCGATTACACGAATACGAGCACAATTTACAGGTGATCCGTACATAATTATATCCTCCATAGAGTTTAATTTTTATTTATTTTAGGCGAATAACGCCCATTTTTCATTCTAATCTTGTCGATAAAACGTTTAAGTTTACCATATTTTTAAGAAAACTTTTCCACAAGCCTTTGAAGCATACTGGCAAACATACCTTTATTGTTTGCGTTAAGTCTTCCGGCGACATCAAGCAAACTTATTGAGCTGGAAAACTCCGGCTTGGTATATTGAGGCACTTGCGGACTGACGATTTCCACTTGCTTGCCGAGCTTTGCGGCGATATATTCCCTCGACCCTCGGATTCCCGTAACTCCGCCACCGGTCAAATAAACTGTTGCGTACGGAGGACACTCAAACTGAGACTGATTGATGCCTTCATTTATAAATTCAACAATAGTATTAAGCCTAGCTTTCGCAACTTCGTTTATATCTATTGCGCAGAGATGATATTTTCCATCATCGCCTGCGGAATAAAAATCAGTTTCAGAATAATCCCGTGAAATGTCGATTTTCCCTTTAATTTCTTGAGCAACCTTGAAAGGAACTTCAAACATCAACGCAATATCGCTTTCGATATGACCGCCACCAAGCGAGAAGGATGACAAATGAAGCAAACCGTCTCCCCTAACGACAGCAACACTGCTGCTGATATAACCAACGTCAGCCAACAAAACCGCTTTCGCCCTTGCGTCGTTATCAAACAAGCTCATCGTTTCCGCCCAGATTGCAGAAATATATTCCACCTCTTTCATGCCAAGCTCTCTGGCTATGTTTTCAAATAGCAATGTGAATGTCCTTTCACATAAGATATATGACAAAAGCCCCGTCAGTTTATAAGCGTTTAAACCACGCGGCTCAATATACCTCTGAGTTAAATCATCAATCGTATAGTATATAGCCGAATAATTGATTGTGGTATATTTCGGATGGTTGACATACGTATCGCCCTGCTCATATAACGCAGTAATATCTGCATCGGTAATTTTTGAAGAACGCGCCCTCGCCAATACCACCTCTTTACACACAATTGCAGAAAACTCACTCGGAACGCCGATATAAAGTTTTTTGATTTTCAAACCGGAGTCCATCTCCGCCATCCTAACAGCTTTTGAAACTGCAATCTTTAAGTCGTCAACATTAAACCAAGCCCCTCCGGAAAAACCGCCATAATAACACGAGCCGAAACCCTTTATATTATATATACCTTTTGCGGTTCTCTCGCCGATAGCTATATTGACTTTTTTTGAGCCTATATCCAAAATGGCGACTTCGTTGTATTTCATACTATCTCCGTGCGTATGTGCGTATATGCACGTGCGTGTGCGTGCAATATAATAATTGATAGTTTTATTATATACTATATAGGAGTGAATGTCAATGGCATTTTTTATTTTTTTTATAAAAAATAAGAAAAAACGCTCATTTTGAGCGTTTTTTAAAAAGTTTTTAATTAAGTTTGCCTTTTTTATGCTTCATTCCAAACAAAATCCCCGAGGTTGGGATTATAAACCACGTAACCGCCAAGAATTTCTGGTGAAGTTTCGTCGTAACCTTTATACCATTCATAGACCTTGCTGATACGTTGCTTTATAACTTCAGTCGTCAAGTCCCTGACGCTTCCTAAAATTACGTCTACTCCGCTTCTAGCTTTTATATGCAAAATATTGTCCGAAAAAGAAACGTCTGATACAAACGCCACAATCTCATCGGGAGTCAACCCTGCGTAACGGAAACTCATCGCAATATTTTGCAAATAGAATATTTCCTCTCCAAAGGCAACGTCTAACACATTCCCCGGTTGAATATTTAAATTTCCAACAAGCTCAAAACCCGATACGGAGGCAATCCCTTCAGGGAGCTTGTCCTTTATGGCAAGCACCACCATATCGCAGTCTACTATTGCATAGCTGTTTGTATTCTGTTGACCTTGCTTAAACGGTATTGCCAAAACCGCGATACGTTTTGATGCGTAAATCACTATCTTATTTGGGAAAACTCGTTCAATCCCCAACACCCTAACCGACGGAACCGCCGACTGAATGTTTCTCACCATAGTGCTTTCGCTTACGATAAAAACGTTTTTCCCTTTTTCTAAACCCGAGGCTTTGACGACTTCTTCCGAAAGCCGAATTTGTTCCTCCTCAGTCTGTGGCTGATCAAACTGAACGGAAATTTGATCTACCGAAAAGACTGTCCCGTTTAGGATAAGTACTATCGCAATCAGAGCAAAGCCGACGCAAAGCGTGACCATTCTCTTATTCATTTTCTTTCCTTACGATTTTTGCACCGAGCGATGATAGCATTTGTTCAAACTTTTCATATCCCCTATCGATATGATACGCCTTGTTCACAACTGTACGCCCCTCTGCCGCCAATCCGGCAAGCACCAACGCCGCCCCTCCCCTTAAGTCTGTCGCGTCAACTTCTGCCCCAAACAATTTTGGAACGCCTTGAATAGTTGCGACGTCATTTTTCACCGATATATCCGCTCCCATTTTTTTCAACTCGTCCACGTGCTTAAAACGAGTTTCAAAGATTTTTTCAACTATGCGGCTTTTACCGTCGGCAATAGCAGACAAAACCATAACTTGCGGTTGCATATCAGTCGGGAAATACGGATAAGGCGCAGTTTCAATATCCAAAGGTTGCGCTCTACCTTTACTCGATACGCATATTCTATCATAAAACGCGTTAATGTTGCAAGCAGTTTTATTGAGTTTAGCTATTAAGGAAGCAATATGCTCGGGATTGACGTTTTCGATTTCTATTTCGCCACCCGCAATCGCAACCGCCGTAACCAACGTTCCCGCAACAATTCTGTCGGGTATAGGGTAATACTCCGCTCCGCGCAAGGTACTAACGCCGTCAATTTCAATTATTCCCTCGCCTGCATTTTTAATTTTTGCGCCCATTTTATTTAAGAGATTTGCAAGGTCGACAATTTCGGGTTCTCTTGCGGCGTTTCTGATAGTCGTATGTCCCTTAGCAAGCACGGCAGTCATAATAATATTTTCCGTTGCGCCTACGCTTACCTTTTCCAACGTTATGTCCGCGCCGACAATATTATCGGCTGAGCAATCTATGTAATCTTCATATTCCGTAATTTTTATATTTAATGCCCGTAAACATTTGATATGTATATCAATAGGTCTTGCGCCAATCGCGCAGCCCCCGGGGAAGGCAATCTTCGCTTTTCTTGTTGTGGTTATAATCGAACCCAGCAAAAAAATCGACGAACGTATTACCTTCGCCAAATCAGCAGGTATTTCTGAGTTTTTTATTCCGCCCCAAATTTCCAACTTTCTTCCCGTCTTTTTAATCTCCACGCCCAACACTTTCAAAATTTCCAACATATTATGTATATCAGAAAGCTCGGGACAATCGTAAAACGTAACCTTTTCGTTGGTTAACAAAGCCCCCGCTAATAGAGGCAATAGGGAATTTTTTGCTGCTCCTACACGTGTTTTTCCGTACAGCTTATTGCCGCCGTCAATGATAAAACTTTCCAACTTCATTCCCCCAGAGATTATGATAATACATACTATGCAAAACATAAAAATTGTGTTGATTTGGCATTTTTTTTATTATCATAATAAAAATTCTACTACACCTATACCTCCCTTTCGGCGCATTTTGCAAGAAGTCCCGTTGCCAAAAGAAACGCCACCAAACTGCTTCCGCCCGCAGAAACAAAGGGCAACGGCAAGCCGGTCGGCGGAATAGTACCGCTTACAACCGCAAAGTTTACCGCCGATTGTATTGCAATTATCGCAGTTATTCCCCCTGCAACATAACATTTTAAACGAGTGGCTGCGCCTGCGGCGATTTTTATACCAAAATATATAAAGGTTGCAAAAATCAACATCAAAAACAAGCAACCTACCCAGCCCGTCTCCTCGCCGATTACGGATAAAATAAAGTCGCTTTCCGAAAAGGGTAAAAACAAATATTTTTGTCGGCTTTGCCCTATTCCAACGCCAAACCACCCTCCGCTTCCCAACGCATAATAGCTTTGGATAAGCTGATAGCCTTCGGCTTGAGGCGTCTCCCACGGATTAATAAATGCAGTCAACCGCCTAAGCCGATATGGTTCTATCGCAATCATAACGGGAAGCGCAACCAACATCGGCGTCGCCATAACGGCAAAGTGCTTTGTCTTCATACCGCCAATAAAAAGCATTGTCAGCATTACGGCTCCCACGCAAACCGTGATTGACATATTCGGCTCCAATATGATTAGCAAGCACGTTGCTAAACCCGCTCCAAGCACAACGACGACGTTTTTAATTTTTGTCATATCCTTTTCCGCCATAAATGCAGATATGAACATAACTAGCCCGAATTTACTGTATTCTGAAGGTTGAATGGTGAAAAAACCAAGATTAATCCATCTTTTTGCGCCATAGCTTTCAACGCCCAGCCCAGGGATAAATACGGCGGCAAGCAAAAGTAAACTGATTGCAAGGATAATGTATTTTGTTTTAATAAGCCATTCGGGTTTAAAATAGCGCATAGAAAACATACCGAAAACTCCGACGGCAAAAGCGATTGCCTGTTTCTTGACAAAGAAAAATGCGTCGCCCGTTTGAAGTTCCGCGCCATAGCAACTTGCGCTATAGATAAATAAAAGCCCTATCAGCGAAAGCAATATAGCAATCGCCGATACGCCGATAGCGGATTTATTCATTTTAGTTCCTCAAAGATTTTTGTAAAAACTTCACCCCGTTGGCGGTAATCTCTATATTGGTCAAAGGACGCAGACGCCGGGGAAAACAAAATATTGTTGGTATGGATACACGCGCTTTCCCTAACGCAGTCCAACAAAGAATTTCGATATGAGATATTATAATATCCCGCATTGATTGCATTTTCAATAATTTTTGGAGAATTTAAACCAGTAACAAAAATATGTACTACATTTTTCGGAAGCGATTTAAAGAAATCGGCAAAAATTTCGCCTTTATCGCTGCCTCCCATAATCAAAACTGTATCTCCAACCATAGTTTCCAAGCTTGCAACCGTTGCCGCAATATTTGTGCCCTTGCTATCATTGAAAAACTTTTTACCAAATTTTTCGCCCAAAAACATATTTCTATATTCGGGCGCGCAAAAAGTTTTTAGCGTCTTTCTGATAATCTCGGGCGCAACGCCGTTTAAAATTGCCGCCGTTGACGCTGCAAGCATATTTTCTATGTTATATCGCCCCTTGAGGGCGCACTCCGCGCTGTCGGCGATAAAGATTTTCCCCGCGTCTTCAAAATAAAGCTTTCCGTCCTCGAGATAAGAACCCTTAACCTTTTTTGTTGTGCTGAAATAATATTTCTCGGGCTGAATATACTCGGACACTTGCATAACCAAGCTATCATCGGCATTTAGCACAGCGTAATCCTTGTTTATCTGATTTTTGAAAAGTCTACCCTTTGCCGCAATATATTCAGACAAATTTCTGTGTCGGTCGAGGTGGTCGGGCGTTATGTTCAGCAGCACCGAAATATCGGGGCTGAAATGGTAACTGCTTTCAAGTTGGAAACTGCTGACTTCGATAACGGCGGTATCGCTTTGCGATAAAGAAAGCACCCTTTCCGAAAATGGTATTCCTATATTTCCAACCGCTTCTGCGTTTCTGCCTGCATTTTTTATGATTTCCGATAAAAGCAAAGTTGTTGTCGTTTTACCATTTGTACCCGAAACTGCAATAATTCCGCAATCGCAAAACGAATAAGCAAACTCCAACTCGCCGATAACTTTTTTTCCGTCAGCCCTGACCTTATCTAGAATTGGTAAATCAAACGGAATGGACGGAGATATAACCACCATATCGGCGTCGTCTGCCGCAGATGCGAAATCAGACACGTACTCCGCCCCTTTGGGCAATTCGTTTATTTCGCCACAATCGTCGTATATTGAAACTGAAGCTCCTTTTAATAGGGCGAGTTTTGCTGCTGATTTCCCACTTTTGCCATATCCGTAAATAAGAATTTGCTTGTTTTTTAAAATCATAGAACTCCCGCTGATATTATCGATAATGCCGCCGCAAGCGCCGTTATGATACCATACAACGAGACAATCTTCGTTTCGGGCAGTCCCTTTTTTTCAAGATGGTGGTGATACGGCGACATCAAAAATATCCTCTTTTTAGTCAGTTTAAAATAAATAACCTGCATTACTACTGATATGCACGACACCACAAACATTATGCCCACTAACAAAATAATTAATGGATTTTTTGTAAAAACCGCAACAACCGTTGCAACCCCGCCTAAGGCAAGGCTTCCCGTATCGCCCATCATAATTTTCGACGGATAAGAATTGAAACACAAAAAACCCAGCAACCCACCCAAAAAGCAACAAGTAAAAACCGCTAAGCCCCCAAATTCTTTGGCGGCGTTAGCTTGTCCCGCTTGCGATAATGCGGAAATTTGAAAAAGTATTATCACAAAAAAGGTGACAAAATAAATTGCCGATACTGTTGACGCCAAGCCGTCCAAGCCATCGGTTAGGTTTACCGCGTTTGTCAACGCAATAAAGATGAAAATCGTAAACGGCACATACCACCATTTCAAATCCACCGTCAAGCTTGTAAACGGAATATTAATTTCGCTTCCAATCAAACTGTTTCGAAAGCAAAAAAAAGTTATAATTATGGCGATTCCCAACTGCCCGATAATTTTTTGATAAGCCCTAAGCCCTAAGTTTTCCTTATGTCTAACCTTTAGATAGTCATCTAAAAAGCCCAATAAACCATAGCTTAAGGTTACCGCTACCGCAACCATTGCCAAATTTGAATACCCAAATATTAAGCTGACCGCAGCGGCAGGCAAGATAAACATAATCCCGCCAATAGTAGGGGTGCCCGTCTTATAGCTGTGTTGCTCAACGTAGCCTAAGACAGTTTGTCCCGCTTTTAGCTTTTTCATAAGCCCAATAACGGGTTTAGCAATTAAAAGCGTAATCAAAAATGTTAATAAACCACAAAGTAACGCCCTTACGCCGACGCTCATAATTCACCTCTTGTTATAGCTTTTACCTCAGCGATATCGCTATATTTGTTTTTAACCCCTTTGACGTCCATATAATTTTCTCCACCCTTTCCCGCAATAACAACGGTATCGCCGTCTTGCATTTGAGAAACCGCCTCCCGTATTGCTTCTTTTCTATTTTCAATGACAAAAACATTTTTGTTATATTTACGCGCGGAAGGTTCAATTTGCCCAATAATATCCAACGGTCTTTCATAACGCGGATTATCGCTTGTTATGAAAACGCTATCAGATAATTGTCCTGCAATTTCACCCATAATAGGGCGCTTAAGCGTATCCCGATTGCCACCGCACCCAAAAACAGTAATGAGTTTTTTATCGGTTACGGACTTTGCTGTCTGCAATAAATTTCTTAACCCGTCAGGAGTATGAGCAAAATCAACAATAATTTTTCCGTTTTTATACGGAAAAATGTTAAATCTTCCCTCTATTGGGGCTATTTTTTGTAAATTTTCATTTATAATCGGAGTTGGTACTTTAAGCATTTTAGCAAGGGTAATCGCAGCCATTGCGTTATAAAGATTGTGTTTTCCGTAAAATGGCATACTCATTTCGTATAATTCATCAAAAAGATTGATAACAAACTCACATCCCTTATTCGTTGGTGTATAATTTATGGCAAAAACGTCGCTCGGCTCATCAATTCCGTAAGAAATCACAGGGACATCTGCGTTTTTCATAATCTCTCTGCCAAGCTTGTCGTCTGCGTTTACCACTGCTGCGCGGATATGTTGCTTATTAAAAAATGACAATTTTGTATCCGAATATGTCTGAAAATCGCCAAAATAGTCCAAATGGTCCTGTGAAAGGTTGGTAAAAATGCAAATATCGCTTTTTATTCCCCACAGCTTATCCAGCGCGATTGCGTGCGCCGATACCTCTGCAATTACTATTTCCACTCCGGCTTGCCTCATTTTGCAAAAAAGCTTGTTTAATTGCATCGGGTCAGGCGTTGTAAGGTCAGCTTCGTATTCTTTATCCAATATTTTATAGCATAAAGTGCCTATTAAGCCTGTTTTATACCCTGCCATACTCAGCAACTGTTCCAACATAATACTCGTACTAGTCTTTCCGTTTGTTCCTACTACTGTTACAAATTTCATATCTAAAATTGGATTTTTATAGAAATTTTGAGCAATTTTAGCATAAGCTCGTCGTGTATTTGTTACTTTTACTACAGGTATGTTACTCTCAACGGTATTTTCCGCAATAATAGCGACAGCGCCCAACATCTCCGCTTCCAACGCGTGAAGATGTCCGTCTGCGGTTTTCCCTTTTAAGCAGATAAACAAATCCCCTTCTTTAACTTCTCTGCTGTCGATTTTGACTCCGCCTATTTCTATGTCGGCTACGTCGCCTATAACGTCAATACCTTGCAATAGCTCATATAATTTTGCCATAACTTCACCTCTAATATTTATATATAAATATTATCAACTTTTATGTTGCAATACAACACTAAAGCAAAACAAGACAAAATACGATATTTATTTTCCCTAAACTAGGTATCTGAAGTATATAAAAGCACCGTATTGGTTTTATCTATAACCGTCCCCGATATCGGCAGTTGTCCAACAACAATTTTTCCGTCTCCCTCTACTTCAACGTTTACGCCGAGTTTTGTTAAAGCAGAGATTGCTTGAGACAGTTTTATACCAGTATAATTTTCCAGCGTAAACGGAGCGCCTACAATTTCTAGTTCGGTTCCGTTATAAGTGGGCGCAATATTTTTATATGCAAAAATCCCTTTAAATATTTCTGAAACATATGGCGCGGCAACAATACTTCCATAATAAACGCCCACGGGCTCGTCAACTATAAAAACTATCATCGCCTCTGCGCCCTGCGTCATCGTGTAACCGATAAAGGACGAAATGTATCTGCCTTGCGCGATAACGCCATTTTGATATTTTTGCGCTGTCCCCGTCTTTCCGCCGATATTATACCCTGCCAAATATGCGCCTTTTCCACTTCCACGCGTTACAACCTGTGTTAAAATTTCACGCAATTCGGCTGACGTTTGAGCTGAAATTTTGCTTTGTTGAACTGAATTTGAAGCTTGTTGTATCACATTATTATTGCAATCAAGAACTTTTGACAACAAATGTGGCGTAACGATATTTCCTCCGTTTACGCAAGCAGACGCCGCAACGGCAAGCTCTATCGGAGTCAGCGCGATAGCTTGCCCAAATCCTATACGCGCTAAGTCAACGTTTTTCACTATGTCCAATGGTAACATCAAGCCTGAAGTCTCGCCCGAAACGTCAATTCCGGTTTTTCGATTAACACCTAAGTTATATAAATAATCGTAAAATGTATCCTTTCCGACCGCTAAAGCGCAATCCATAAATACGCAGTTACAGCTATTGCAAACCCCTTGAGTGAAATCTTGACTGCCGTGTCCGATTGACCTCCAACATCGAATTTTCTTACCGTCAACAATACGGCTTCCCGAGCAATAAAACCTATGACTATCCGAGAAAGCGTTTTCTTCCAAAGCGATTGCGCTTGTCAAAATTTTAAACGTACTGCCCGGCTCATATACCGATGAAACCATAGAATTCTTGCTATAAGCAAACAAGGCAGATAAGTCGTCTCGAGGGACGTTGTTCAAATCAAACGACGGAGTTTCAGCCATAGCAAGTATTTCTCCGTTAGTCGGATTCATAACTAAGCACGAAACACGCTTTGCGCCGTGTATTTGATAAGCTTTCCTAACAGCGTTTTCGGCAAGTCTTTGAATAGTATAATCCAAAGAGGTCATCAAATTAAAACCACTGATTGAAGGTAAATAGGTTGTCGCATTATCGTCAAGCTCCCGTCCGACTAAGTCGGCTTCCGTGAGGATTTTTCCGTTGACGCCCACCAAATACTTATTATAATACGCCTCAAGTCCGCTCTGTCCGTCGCCGTCGGCATTCGTAAAGCCCAACAACTGCGTCATAAAATCACCGTACGGATAATATCGAAAGCTATCGGCAGAAAAATAAATTCCGTCCAAATTCAACGCAACAATTTCCAACATAACGCTTTTGTCGATTTTTTTTGCGACGGTAATCTCTGAAACACCCTTTTTAACAAGCTTTGCATGCAGTTTATTAAAGTCAGCCCCTGCTTTTTCGGACAAAACTTTGCAAACCGATTCAACGTCAGTTACGGCGTTTGGACGTACATATACCGTATATTTTGTTGCCGTGTCAGCCAATGCGATACCGTTTCTATCATATATTCCACCGCGTCTTGCAGTCAACGGAACGTCTCTGTACCACTGCTCGGCAGCCCTTGCCTGCAGCTCTTGGCTAGATATTATTTGCACATAAAACAATTTGCATATTACCGCGACAAAGAGAAAAGCTATTAACATTGATATTGTTAATAGCCTTCGTTTAGGGTTATATATTATGTTTGGAAAAGTCAATTTTTGTTTTGCTCCTAGTTTGATAGCTTATCACAAAATTCGTCAAACCAATTTGTGCTAGCTGTACTATTATATGGAGCTTCAATGAAAGCAAGACCACTTTCGTTGACATTATATAAATTTGTTACGCTTTGTGAGGGCGCTTCAACATTGTTGATTTTGCCCATTTCGGTATTTACAATTATAAGCGCGGCAATTAAAATGATAACTGCAAAATATACCGCCAAAATAACTTTACCTTGTGTGCTTATTTGTTTTTTCTTGGATTTTTTAGCAACTTTTTCTCTCGCCTTCAAAGCATTCGGAGTGGGTTTATTTGTAAGACTCATCGGCTCAAAGGTCATTGAAAGCTCTTGTCTGCGCGTATCATAGAAGGCAGGATGCTCCTGATACTCTTGTGACGGAGAAAATGTCGAGCGGTTGTTGTTCACCAAAGACGCCGTGTTTTGATTTAGCTTTTGCCATAAAGCTTCCTGTCTGGACATATCGACATTCATCGGTTTTTGACGTCTCGGCTGTTCGGTCATTACAGAAGAGCTTGATGCGTAAAGATTATACATATCCTGATTTCTTTGTAGTCTCGCATCAAAAGACGGTACGCCTTCGTTTCCGTTAAACTTATACCTTTCGGTATTAGGAGTATAATTTTGATCGTTTAAATTTACTTCTTCTCTTCTGATTGTTCCTAACATTTCCATTCCCTCTCCGCTTTTAATAAATTTCTATTATCCGTTTATTTCTATGCTTTTAATATTACAGCTTTTCGATAATTCTCAGTTTCGCGCTTTTTGAACGCGGGTTATTCTCTTGTTCGTCTTCTGTCGGTAAAACAGCTTTGTTTGATATAAACTTTATTTTTTCCTTTCTGCCGCAAACGCATACGGGAAACGATTTGTCACAAGTGCAGCCTGTCGCCATATCCTTAAAGGCCCTTTTAACCAGCCTATCTTCCTCGGAGTGAAAGGTTATCACACACATTCTTCCTTCAGGCTTTAGATAATCAACAAAATCGTACATTGCGCTGTCTAACTTATTTAGTTCGTCATTGACTTCGATTCGTATCGCTTGAAAAGTTCTTTTGCAAGGATTTCCAAACTTCCATCGGTTTGCCACGGGAATGCTGTATTCTACAAGGTTTGCCAGTTGACCGGTTGTGCGGATTGTTTGTTTTTCCCTTTCTTTAACGATGTTTGCAGCAATGTTTTTGGCATAACGCTCATCGCCATAGTTTTTCAAAATTTTTATCAGCTCGCCCTCGCTGTACTCGTTTACAACATTGAATGCCGATAAATACTGCGCCTTATTCATTCTCATATCCAGCGGAGCGTCTTTCATATATGAAAAACCTCGTTCGGCGTTATCAATTTGATAGCTACTGACGCCCAAGTCAATTATGGCGCCGTCGATATGAGTTTGTTTTAAGTTTTCAAGAATCTTCTTTATGTTTTTGAAGTCGTCGTGTACAAATTCGATTTTGTCTTTGTACTCTCTGAGCTTCGTTGCCGAAAACATTATCGCGTCTTCGTCTTTGTCTATTGCAATCAGCTTACCCGTCTTAAGGCGTTTTAGAATTTCCAAGCTGTGCCCGCCACCGCCTAAAGTGCCGTCTACGTAAATTCCATCGGGTTTAATATTTAACGCATCGATACACTCGTTTAGTAAGACTGATATATGTTTAAATTCGGTTGCCATATTATATTCCAAATTTCTTTAATGATTTGAGAGAACTTTCGTAATCGTCTTTTTCAATCTCGCCATAACGTTTAACATATTCCTCTTCCGCCCAAAGCTCGATACGGTTAAGCATTCCCACAAAAACCACGTTCTTTTCTATATTTGCAATTTTACGGTGTCTTGCTGAAAGAAGAAATCTTCCCTGATTATCCTCTTCCGGAATATCAATTGAACCCAGCAGTTCAACCAAAGCGTCGTTTTCTTCGTCGTCGGTAATAGAAATATCATTAATACGGCTTAGATAACGTTGCTCAAATTCTTCTTCCGAATAGATAAACAAACAACCACGAGTGCCCCTGACAATAACAAATTGATTGCCCAATGTCGCCTTTAAGCGATGCGGAATGCGCAATCTGTTTTTTTGGTCGAGTTGGTGATTATATTTACCCACGTATGCCATAATTTACCTCACGACTATATATTATCATAAACATTTACCGGACGCAACCACTTTTAACCACAAAATTTAAATAAATAAAATTTTTTTAAGTAAAATAATATAAATAATTTAAAACATGGCTAATATTTTGCTTATTATGGTAAAATTTTGATATTTTTTTGAAAATTGC
>CAZSAC010000042.1:0-14324 GCA_964604875.1 uncultured Bacteroidaceae bacterium
CAAAGATTTCACAAGGTCATGTGTGGAAATACAGTGCTTTGGTCTTTTTCAAAAATCACAGACGTTTTGTATATTCCATATCTAATCGAGGTTCAAAAGGATTCCTATAAGAACTTTTTGGAAAACGGTATCAAAGAAGTACTCCAAGAGTACAGCCCTATTCGGGATTTTTCCGACCGTATGGAGCTCTCATTTTTGGATTACAGCTTAACGGGTACGCCAAAATACTCTGTTAGAGAATGCAAGAACCGTGATGCAACCTATGCAATACCGCTAAAGGTAAACGCAAGGTTGACAAACATCGAGACGGGCGAGGTTATCGACCAAGAAGTGTTTATGGGAGATTTCCCGCTTATGACCGACAGCGGAAGTTTCGTTATTAACGGAGCGGAACGTGTTATTGTAAGCCAGCTAGTTAGAAGCCCCGGCGTATATTGCGGAATGGAGCGTGATAAGAACGGCGTCCCGAGATATAATACCACTTTGATTCCTAACCACGGCGCATGGTTGGAGTTTGAACAAGATTTCAACGGGTTATTGTGGGTGCACGTTGACCGTCAGCGTAAAATTACGGCAACGACGTTACTGCGCGCGTTAGGCTTTGGCAGTGACGAGTCGCTATTAAATGTTTTCGGTAACGAGGAAACTATGAAACGCACTTGCGAGAAAGACCCGCAAGGCGCGCACACCGAGGATGCGGGCAAGGTGGATTTATTCAGAAGGCTCCGTCCGGGTGAGGTTCCTACAATCGAGGGCGCAAATATACTTATTAACAACTATTTCTTTGACCGCCGCAGATACGATTTAACACGTGTTGGACGCTATAAGTTCAACAAAAAGTTGTCTATTGCAAACCGTATTGAAGGGAAGAAAATCAGCCGTGACATCGTAAGCCCGATTTCGGGCGAAATCCTTGCAGAAAAGGGCGCAACCATTGATTTTGAACTTGCTAAGACAATTCAAAACAATGCCGTCAATGAAGTTTACATTGACGCAACCTATGTTGAAAAAGACAAGGCGGGTAACGACGTCTTTAAATCCGTCGAGTTTAAGCTTTTGGGCAACAATACCGTTGACCTTGACGCTTTCGTTGATTGCAATCCGCGTGAGCTGGGTGTCTTAGAGAAGGTATATTATCCCAACTTGAAAAAATTGCTTGATGAAGTTGAAGATAAATCTACATTGAAACAAGTCATCACGGAAAACGCCGCCAATTTAGTTGTTCGTCACATTACAATCGACGATATTTTGGCAAGCGTATCCTATAACCTTGGCTTGGCTTACGGTTTAGGTGTTACCGATGACATCGACCACCTGTCCAACAGACGTGTTCGTTCAGTCGGAGAATTGTTACAGCATCAATTCGGGAAAGGAATGCTCCGCTTGGAAAGAGTAATCAAAGAAAGAATGTCGATTGCTCAAGAAAACAAGGAAATTTCCCCTCAGTCTTTAATCAATATTCGCCCTGTTGCCAGCGCAATTAAAGAGTTTTTCGGAAGCTCGCAGTTGTCCCAGTTTATGGAGCAACCCAACCCGATTGCAGAGCTGACTCATAAAAGAAAAGTATCCGCGTTGGGACCCGGCGGTTTGAGCCGTGAACGCGCGAGCTTTGACGTACGTGACGTACACCACACTCACTATGGACGTATGTGCCCGATAGAGACTCCTGAAGGACAGAATATCGGTTTGATTACGTCATTGAGTTCCTATGCGAGAATCAATGAATACGGCTTTATCGAATCGCCTTATAGAAAGGTTTTAAAACCCGAAGGCAAGGTTTCCGACGACGTGCATTATATGACTGCCGATGAAGAGGATAAATATATTATCGCTCAGGCAAACGAGCCGTTGGACGAACAAGATAAGTTTGTAAATCAACGTGTAACTTGCCGTATCAGAGAAGACATTAGAGAAGTTGACGTAAAATCCGTTGACTATATGGACGTTTCGCCAAAACAGCTTGTTTCGGTTGCGACGGCGCTCATTCCGTTTTTGGAAAACGACGATACAAACCGCGCGCTGATGGGCTCTAACATGCAGCGTCAAGCAGTTCCGCTTTTGAGACCGCAAGCGCCTATGATAGCCACGGGTATCGAGCATAAAATCGCATACGACAGCGGTGTTTTGATTATTGCCAAAAACGACGGCGTAGTCAAATATGTTGACGCGGATAAGATTGTTGTTGCAACAGGCGCAGAGGACGACGTTTATTACACACAAAAGTTTGTAAGAAGCAACCAAAGCACTTGCATTAATCAAAAACCTATAGTTTATAAGGGACAAAAAGTCACTAAAGGTATGATTTTGGCAGATGGTCCATCCACCGACAATGGCGAGCTTGCCCTTGGACGTAACATTTTAATCGGCTTTATGAGCTGGGAAGGTTACAACTATGAGGACGCAATTTTGATTTCGGAAGAGTTGGTACGCGATGATATTTTCACATCTATCCACATCGAAGAATATGAAAGCGAAGCGCGCGATACTAAGCTTGGAGAGGAGCAAATCACTCGTGATATTCCCAACCTTTCGGACGAGGCGTTGAAGTATTTGGACGCAGACGGTATTATTATGGTTGGCGCAGAAGTTCACAGTGGCGATATTTTGGTTGGTAAAGTCACGCCTAAGGGCGAGACGGAGCTTACCCCCGAGGAACGCTTACTCCGCGCAATATTCGGCGACAAGGCGAGAGAAGTTAGAGATACCTCACTCCGTGTTCCTCACGGCGAAGGCGGTATCGTTGTAGACGTAAAAATATTTACACGCAAAAATAAGGACGAATTAGCCCCCGGCGTAAACAAACAGGTTCGTGTTTATATCGCCCAAAAGAGAAAGATTTCCGTCGGCGATAAGATGGCTGGCCGTCACGGAAACAAGGGCGTTATTTCCCGCGTATTGCCTAAAGAGGATATGCCGTTTATGGCTGACGGAACTCCGCTTCAAATCGTTTTGAATCCGTTGGGCGTTCCTTCCCGTATGAATATCGGTCAGGTATTGGAGGTCCACTTGGGCTTGGTTGCAAAGTTGTTGGATTGGAAGGTTTCCACCCCTGTTTTCGACGGCGCAAGCGAAGAGGATATTAAGGATTTATTTATTGAAAACCAACTTCCCGAAGACGGAAAAATCGTGCTTTACGACGGACGTACCGGCGAACCGTTTGAAAACCGTGTTACAGTCGGATATATGTATTATTTGAAGCTGGCTCACTTGGTTGACGATAAGATTCACGCAAGAAGCACAGGTCCGTACAGCCTTGTTACGCAACAGCCTCTAGGCGGTAAAGCGCAATTCGGCGGACAACGTTTCGGTGAAATGGAGGTTTGGGCATTATACGCTTACGGCGCAGCAAATATATTGCAAGAGATTTTGACAGTTAAATCAGACGACGTTGTAGGTCGTGTTAAGACATACGAAAGCATCGTTAAAGGCAACAATATCAGCGAGCCCGGCATTCCTGAATCGTTTAAGGTTTTGATTAAGGAATTGCAATCGTTGGCGTTAGACGTTAAGGTATTGACAGAAGAGCGTGACGAGGTGAAAATCCGTGACTTCTCTGAAGACGACGTTGAGCCCGATATCCATATCATCAAGAAAGAGGAAGAACTTGACGAAGTCAATATCGACGACTTATTCGATATCGGCAAAGAAAACGACTTCAATCTGTTTGAAGATGATTTGTTCAGCGGAAACGACGAGGATTACGATTCAAACATTTTTGCAAATATTGCAGACGCTCCGGCGACTGAAGAAAAGGCCATGGAAGATGATTTGGACCTTGGCGATTTAGAAGAATCGGATAGCAACGATTCGGAAGACCTTTAGGAGGTATATTATATATGTATGAATTAAGCAGTTTTGATTCAATGCAAATAGGCATCGCCAGCCCCGAAAAAATCAGGGAATGGTCGTATGGTGAAGTTACAAAACCCGAAACAATAAACTATAGGACGCAAAAGCCCGAGCGAGACGGTCTATTCTGTGAAAGAATTTTTGGGCCTACCCGTGACTGGGAATGCCATTGCGGAAAATATAAGCGTATTCGTTACAAAGGCGTAATCTGCGAAAAATGCGGAGTAGAAGTTACGAAATCAAAGGTTCGTCGTGAGCGTATGGGGCATATTGAGCTTGCCGCTCCCGTATCCCACATCTGGTATTTCAGAGGCGTGCCTTCACGTATCAGCTTGATGGCAGACATCAGCCCGAAGGAGTTGGAACAGGTTTTATACTTTGTTTCCTACATTGTTTTGGACGCAGGGCAATGTCCTGAAATCCACAAAAAGCAAGTTTTAAGCGACCGTGAATATCGTGAGCTTTCCGAAAAATACGGCGCAAACGCCTTCAGAGCGTCTATGGGCGCAGAGGCAATTAAGGAATTGTTGATGGAAGTCGACCTCGAAAAAGAAAGTCAACTTCTCAAAAGTATAATAAACTCAAGCGTTGGTCAAAAACGCTTAAAAGCAGTTAAAAGATTGGAAATCGTTGAAGCGTTCAGAGTGAGCGGAAACCGCCCCGAATGGATGATTTTAGACGTGCTGCCCGTAATCCCGCCCGAAATCCGCCCGATGGTTCAATTGGACGGCGGACGTTTTGCAACCTCCGATTTGAACGATTTGTATCGCCGTGTTATCAACAGAAACAACCGTCTTAAAAGATTGAAAGAGTTGGGCGCGCCCGATATTATCGTACGCAACGAAAAACGTATGCTTCAAGAGGCTGTCGACGCCCTTATAGATAACGGCCGCAGAGGAAAGGCAATCACGGGCCCCGGCAACAGAGAGCTTAAATCTTTGTCAAGTATGCTGCGTGGTAAACAAGGTCGTTTCCGTCAAAACTTGCTTGGAAAACGTGTTGACTATTCAGGTCGTTCGGTTATCGTTGTCGGCCCCGAATTGAAACTTTATCAATGCGGTTTGCCAAAAGAAATGGCGATTGAGTTGTTTAAGCCATTTATTATGAACAAGCTTGTCGAGCAAAATATTTGCCACAATATTAAGAGCGCAAAGCGTTACGTTGAAGCTGCCAAACCTCAAGTTTGGGACATTTTGGAAGACGTAATCAAAGACCATCCGGTATTGTTAAACCGCGCGCCTACCTTGCATAGATTAGGTATCCAAGCGTTTGAGCCAGTGTTGGTTGAAGGCAGAGCTATAAAATTGCACCCGTTGGCGTGCGGCGCGTTCAACGCCGACTTCGACGGCGACCAAATGGCTGTTCACGTTCCGTTGTCAATCGAGGCGCAAGCCGAAGCCCGTATTTTGATGTTATCTACAAACAACATCTTAAAGCTTTCCGACGGACGTCCGATTATCTCTCTTACACAGGATATGGTTATCGGTTCGTACTATCTGACAATTATCCGTCCCGGCGCAAAGGGCGAGGGCAAAATTTTCAAGTCGCCAAACGAGGCTATGTTGGCGTACCGCAACGGAGATATTTCCCTGCAGGCGAAAATTTATATGCGTGTTAAAGGTGAAATTGAAGGTAAGCAATATTCCAAACGTTTGCATACAACTATAGGCAGATGGATATTCAATGAAATTCTTCCGCAAGACTTGCATTTTGTTCAACGTACTTGCCCCGAGGATATGCTTGAGCTGGAGGTTGAAGGCTTACTTAGAAATTCCAAGGCTATCGGCAAGAAAGAGCTTAGCAAAATTGTGGACGCTTGCTTTAAATATAAGGGCGCGACAGATACGGCTTCCGTTGCCGACGCGATTAAGAGCTTAGGCTATAAATATTCGACTATCGGCGCGGTTACGACAAGCGTGTTCGATATGCATATCCCGACCGAGAAGAAGGAAGTTGTTAAAGAAGCCGAAGAAAAAGTTATAAATATTGAAAAGAACTTCCGCCGAGGCATCATTTCAGAAGAGGAAAGATACGACGCCGTTTGTAAAATTTGGAGAGCCGCTACCGATAAAGTGGAAAAAGCGCTCAAAAATGAAATGGACGACTTCAATCCCGTTTGGATGATGGCAAACTCAGGCGCCCGTGGTAATATGGGACAGATTCGTCAGCTTGCCGGTATGCGTGGACTTATGTCCGACCCGTCAGGCAGAACAATCGAGTTGCCGGTTAAATCAAACTTCCGTGAAGGATTATCTGTTTTGGAATACTTTATTTCATCACACGGCGGACGTAAAGGTTTGGCGGATACCGCGCTAAAAACGGCTGACTCAGGTTACCTCACAAGACGTTTGGTTGACGTATCGCAAGACGTTATCATCACCGAGCAAGACTGCGGTGATACAAAGGGTGTTGTTGTTAGCGCAATCATAGAAGGCAAAAACGAAATTGAGAATTTGGCTGACCGTATCAACGGCAGATATACCGTGAAGCCTATCGTTCACCCCGAAACAGGCGAAATTATCGTTGACGCAGATACAATGATTACGCCCGACCAAGCTGACTATATCCAAAAGGTTGGCATAAAATCGGTGGAAATCCGCAGTATTTTAAGTTGCAAGTGCCGTCACGGCGTTTGCGCAAAATGTTACGGAAAGAATATGGCAAGCGGAAACTTGGTTAAACTTGGCGAGGCTGTAGGTATCATCGCGGCGCAATCCATCGGCGAGCCCGGTACACAGCTTACAATGCGTACCTTCCACTCGGGCGGTGTTGCAACAGGCGACGATATTACGCAAGGTCTACCCCGTGTTGAGGAGCTTTTCGAAGCAAGAAAACCTAAGGGACAAGCCGTTATCGCAGAGAATACCGGTATAATCAAACGCGAAAACAACGACCGTGAGATTATCATAACCGGCTCGGACGGAGAAGCTAAGTCATATCCGATTCCCTACGGCGCAAAAATGAAAGTTGAAGACGGGCAACGTGTTGAACCGGGCGAACCTCTTACTCAAGGTTCAATCAACCTTCAGGATATGTTGCGCGCTAGAGGCGTCAAGGGCGTTCAAGACTATTTGACAAAAGAAGTTCAATCGGCGTATAGATTGTCGGGTGTTGAAATTAACGATAAACACATTGAAGTCATCGTTCGCCAAATGCTTAGAAAAGTTAAAATTGAGTCTCAGGGCGATACAAAAATGTTGCCGGGTACTCTTATGGATATCTTCACCTATGAAGACGAAAACCAAAAGACTTTGGAAAGCGGAGGAGAACCTGCAAAAGCAAAGCGTACTTTATTGGGTATTACAAAAGCGGCGTTGGCAACAGAAAGCTTCTTGTCGGCGGCGTCATTCCAAGAGACTGCGCGCGTGCTGACAGATGCTGCAATTAAAAACAAAATTGACCCGTTGCTCGGCTTAAAAGAAAACGTAATTATCGGCAAACTTATCCCTGCAGGCACAGGAATGAAAATTTATAAAAACATCAATATTGTGCCGGTTGTCGACCAACCAGAAGCGCCGATAGTTTGTGATTTTGAAGATAAAGAGTTCGATGATAATCTAGGAGATTACGACGCATAAGATGAAAAGACTTTTTACAAGCGAAAGCGTGACAGAAGGGCATCCCGATAAGGTATGCGACCAAATTGCCGATGCTATTTTAGATGATATTATTTCAAAAGACGCCAATGCGCGGGTTGCGTGTGAGGTTTGCGCAACCACGGGTTTGGTGTTGGTTATGGGCGAAATCAGCACTGATTGTTATACTGATATTGCGCACATAGCGCGCGAAACCATAAAGAAAATTGGTTACGACAGCAGTGAATTGGGCTTTGATTATAAGACTTGTTCTGTGCTGACCGCCATAAACGAGCAATCACCCGACATAGCTCAAGGCGTAAACAAAGCCGCCGAATTTGAAGGCGACATCGCCGACAGCGTTGGCGCGGGCGACCAAGGTATGATGTTTGGATACGCAACCGACGAGACTGCTGAATTAATGCCACTTCCTATTGTTTTGGCGCACGCGCTTACCAAAAAACTTACAGAAGTGCGTAAAAGCGGCGCTATAAAATATTTGCGTCCGGACGGCAAGTCTCAGGTTACGGTAGAGTATGACGGTGATACGCCCGTACGTGTGGACACTGTGGTTATTTCCGCCCAACACGACGAGGAAGCGACTCATAAGCAAATTGAAGAAGACATAATAAAGCGCGTTATCAAAACGGCAATTCCCTCAAAGTGGCTGGATGAAAAAACCAAATACTATATCAACCCGACGGGACGCTTTGTAAAAGGCGGACCACACGGCGACAGCGGACTTACGGGACGGAAAATCATTGTTGACACATACGGCGGATACTGTCCGCACGGCGGTGGCGCGTTAAGCGGTAAAGACCCCACAAAAGTGGACAGAAGCGGGCTTTATATGGCAAGATACGTATGTAAAAACATTGTTTCGGCAAAGCTTGCCAAAAGATGCGAAATTGAAATTGCCTATGCAATCGGCAGGGCGAGACCTGTTTCTGTGACAATAAACAGCTTTGGGACGGGCGTAGTATCTGATGAAAAACTGATGAAAATTGTTGAAAAGGTTTTCGATTTTAGACCTTTATCAATCATCAAAAATCTAGATTTAAGAAAGCCTATTTATCAAAACTCATCCAACTATGGACACCTCGGCAGAGAGGAATTCAGTTGGGAAAAAACCGATAAGGTGGATGCTTTGATTAAAGCGAAAGAGGAGTTATAATTTATCGTAAATGTTAATTAAAGGCGAAGTCTTAAGTTTAATATTTCGAAACGCCGATAATGGATACACGGTTTTTGATTTACGCTGCAGCGGTGAGGTTATCACCGCTGTAGGTATATTTCCCGAAATTTACGAGGGCGCAGAGGTCGAGCTTTGCGGAGATTATAAATTTCATTCCCGACACGGGCTTCAGTTTTTAGCGGATAGCGGTTCAATACTGCCGCCAACTGATGTGGTTAACATAGAAAAATTCTTAAAAAGCGGATTGTTTAGAGGCGTCGGGGCAATCACTGCCGGGCTTATTGTAAAACAGTTTGGAAGTAAGTCCTTGGAAGTTATTGAAAAACAGCCCGAAAGACTTGCCGAAATCAGGGGCATAAGCCTTCGTCGCGCCATAGAAATATCGGAAAGCTATTGCGCGCAAAGGGAAATGCAGGATACGCTTTTATATTTGCAGCATTTTGAAATATCTATAAATCTTGCCATAAAAATCTATAAAAAATACGGGGCAAGCACTCAGCGGCTTATTCAAGAAAACCCGTATAGATTGATTGACGATATTGATAGGGTAGGGTTTTTGACAGCGGACAAAATCGCCTTGGAAATGGGGATTGAAAAAGACAGCGATTTTCGCATTCGCGCGGGGATTTTATATGTTTTGAAGGAAGCCTCGCTAAAGGGCGGACATACCTATTTGCCGCAGGAGATATTGATAAAGCAAGTTATTCAAATTTTGGGTTTTAAAAATGAGCAGCTTGACAAGGTGAACGCAAAGCTTGAGGATATGCTTTTTTTAAGCGAAATTAAGGATTTTGCTTTGCCTCAGCACCGCGCGATTATGATGTATAAAAGCTATCAAACAGAAAAAAGCATCGCAAAACGACTTATACGTTTGAATTTATCGCATAGCGCGCCTCAATACGATTTTAATAATGAAATTGACGTTTTTGAAAAAACCTTCAATATAAAGCTTCACGAAAATCAACGGGAAGCGGTTAACGCCAGCTTACTAAGCGGAGTTCATATTATTACAGGCGGACCCGGCACGGGAAAAACCACAATAATCAAATGCTTGATTTTTGTTTTGCAAAACCTTAGTCGGACGTATTGCCTATGCGCGCCAACGGGGCGGGCGGCAAAACGTATGAGCGAGGCGACGGGCGAGGGCGCAAAAACAATTCACAGATTGCTAGACTTAGATTTTAAAAACGGAGAAGGACACTTTACCTATAACGACACCACTCAACTGCCTGCGGACGTTATAATTTGCGACGAGGTCAGTATGGTGGACGAGTATGTTTTTAACAGCTTGCTTAAAGCTATTCAAGACGGAAGCAGTATTATACTTGTGGGGGATAAAGACCAGCTTGCATCTGTAGGCGCGGGCAACGTATTATCCGACTTGATTGAGTGTAAGCAATTCAACGTGACCTATTTAACGCAAATTTACCGCCAGACAGAGGACAGCTTGATTATCACAAACGCTCATCGAATAAATAACGGAGAAATGCCACTTTTGGACAATCAAAGCAAGGATTTCTTTTTTGTGGAAAAGGAAAATCCGTTTGATATTTTGGAAGCTGCGCAATCAATGTGTACCGCGCGTCTGCCAAAATATTTAAACGTCGATAGCAATGAAATTCAAGTTCTGTCTCCGATGAAAAAGGGAGTAGCTGGCGTTATCAACTTAAACAAACAGCTTAGGGATTCGCTTAACAAAACTGTCGTAATAGGCGAAGATTTAAGGTCGGGCGAATATACCTTCAGGGTGGGCGACAAGGTTATGCAAAACGTCAATAACTATGAGCTAGAATGGAAGCAGTTTTCAAACATCGGATATGAGTGCGGAAGGGGCGTATTTAACGGAGATATTGGCTATATAACTTACATCAATCATCAGAATATGAGCTTTACCATAAGATTTGAGGACGATAAAGTGGCAGAATATTCGTTTGGCGACGTTGACCAAATTATCCCCGCCTATGCTATATCCGTCCATAAAAGTCAGGGCTCGGAGTTTGAAGCGGTTGTCATCACGCTCACAAAAGGCAACTTTTTTATTATGACAAGAAACCTTTTATATACCGCCGTAACGCGCGCAAAGCGTATGGTTGTTATCATCGGCACGCAGGAAATTTTGTTTAATATGGTGAAAAACAATTACACGGCAAAACGCTATAGTCTTTTGAAGGAGTTAATTTTGGAGGAGCAAAAGCGTGACTTTTAAAGAGCGTTTCAAAAAATTGTTCAAAAAAGGAAAGGATTGTTTTATAGACGCGCTTTTTCCGCAAGATGTTTCTTGCGTGTGCTGTAATCAAGAGTTAACCGCCGATACGAGGTATAGTCTTTGTTCTAAGTGTATGGAAGACGTGAATAATTTTTCCGCGCATAGGTGTGAGGTTTGCGGAGTGGAAATAAAAAACGAGGCGAACTATTGCAATAGATGTATGAACTTTGACAGGTTTTTTGAAAAAAACCGTTCTCCGCTCAAGTATGAGGGCGTGGGCGAAATTCTTGTCAAAAAGCTGAAGTTTGGAGGGAAAATATACATTGCCGATGAGTTGGCAAAGCTCATGAGCGACGAATATATAAATCAAGGGTATTGCTGTGACGCAGTCTGTTACGTTCCAATGAGTCCAAGCGAGGAGAAAAAGAGGGGATTTAATCAAGCGGAGCTTTTGGCGACGCGTGTTGCAGGGCTTTTAAATTTACAGCTTAAAAATAATTTGCTTAAAACAAAAGATACCTCCGACCAAAAACTTCTTTCGGGAAAAGAGAGAAGGGAAAACTTAAAAGGAGTTTTTGAGGTTTTTGCGCCACAAGATTTAAAAGGCAAGACGATTTTGCTGATTGACGACGTTTTTACAACAGGCGCGACGGTAAACGAATGTAGCCGTGTTTTGAAAAAAACAGGCGCTCGCGCCGTATACGCTTTGACGGCTTGCGTAACGCAGTTTGCCATTGACGGTGAGAGAAAGGAAGAGTTTCTACAAAAATCGTAAGCAGTCTTTATGACTGCTTTTTTATTTCCGTTTTGAATAACTTTACATATAGCGTTATTTCGTGTAAAATTAGAAGAAATATATTTGGCTAAAAAGGAGTATACCATGGGTATTTTTTCTGCGCTGTTCAATGAGAACGAGCGCAATTTAAAAAAAGTCAGAAAAATAGCGGTTCAAATAGACGAGTTACAAGATAAATATAAAGCTATGCCCGAGGAGGAACTTTGTTCAATTTCGGGTGTTTTTAAGGAAAAACTTGCAAAAGGCGAAACATTGGACGATATTTTGCCCGACGCTTTCGCAGCTGTCAGAGAGGCGTCTTGGCGTGTTTTGGGTATGCGTCATTATTTTGTTCAGCTTATGGGCGGAATTATTCTCCATCAGGGACGTATCGCCGAGATGCGTACGGGCGAAGGAAAAACGCTTGTGGAAACTTTGCCGGCTTATTTAAATGCTCTTGCAGGCAACGGTGTGCATATTGTAACCGTAAACGAATACTTGGCAAAGCGTGACGCAGAATGGATGGGGAAAATTTTCAGATATCTGGGGCTAAGCGTCGGGGTTATTTTAACCCAACAGGATTTGGAGGAAAAAAGAAAGGCTTATGCTGCCGACATTACTTACGGCACTAATAATGAATTTGGTTTTGACTATTTACGGGATAATATGGCAAAAAGCAAGGAGTCTCGCGTTCAGCGCGGATATGCTTTTGCAATCGTTGACGAGGTAGACAGCATTTTAATTGACGAGGCGAGAACACCGCTTATTATTTCTGCGGCGGGCGGAAAGACGGGGGCTATGTACGTGCAAGCCAATCGTTTTGCCAAGACGCTATATAAGGAAATGGACTATACCGTTGAGGAAAAGGAAAAAACGGTTTCTTTGACCGAAGACGGCATTGCCAAAGCCGAGAAATTTTTTAAGGTTCAAAATCTGTCCGATTTGGATAATACAGAGCTTAATCACTATATCCACCAAGCCTTGAAAGCCAACGTGATAATGAAAAAAGACGTAGATTATATCGTGTCTGACGGCGAAGTTTTAATCGTTGACGAATTTACGGGGCGCGTTATGGTTGGGCGTCGTTACAGTGAAGGATTACATCAAGCGATTGAGGCGAAAGAAAACGTCAGTATCCGTGATGAAAACCGCACGGTTGCCACAATAACGCTTCAAAACTATTTTAGACTTTATCATAAGCTATCGGGTATGACGGGTACGGCTAAAACGGAAGAAGAGGAATTTATGAATATATATAGCCTCGACGTCGTATGCGTTCCCACAAATCTTCCTATGGTTAGGGTAGACGAGCCCGACAGGATTTACACCACTGAAAAAGGGAAAATTCAAGCCATAATCGAAGATATAAAGGCGTGTTATCAAAAACAGCAACCTGTTCTAGTTGGTACAATTTCGGTTGAGAAAAGTGAAGAGCTTTCCAAATTTTTGCATAGAGACCGTATTCCGCACAACGTTTTGAACGCCAAAAATCATAAGCAGGAGGCTGAAATAGTTGCGCAGGCGGGCAGGAAGGGAATGGTTACTATCGCCACGAATATGGCGGGACGTGGAACGGATATTATGCTGGGCGGTAACGCCGAATTTATGGCTAAACAGAAGCTGGAAAAAGACGGTTTTTCGCCCGAGCTTATTGAAATGGCGACATCCTTTATCGCAAGCGATGACGCCGACGTAATAAAAGTCCGCGCTGAATATAAAAGGCATTATGAGGCTTTCAAGGAAATAACCGAAAAAGAAAAAGCAGAGGTTATCGAGTGCGGCGGATTGAGAATTTTGGGTACGGAAAGGCACGAAAGCCGTCGTATAGATAATCAGCTTCGTGGTCGTTCCGGCCGTCAAGGCGATAAAGGCTCGTCTGTGTTTTATATTTCCCTAGACGACGACGTTGCAAGAATATTCGGCGGGGATAAGCTTAAATCCGTGACGACAATGCTTAAGGTTGACGACGATATGCCGATTGTCAGCGGTATGGTTTCAAAGCAAATCGAGCGCGCGCAACGTATGGTTGAAAGCCGTAACTTTGGCATTCGTAAAACCGTTCTAAACTATGACGACGTGATGAATCAACAAAGGGAGCTTATTTACGCCGAGCGCAATAAGGTTTTGGACGGCGTTGATATTCACGAGCAAATTTTGGAAATGATTGAGCCCGTTGTCAGGGATATTGTTGTAAATCATCTGGCTGAAGGCGAGCAGGAAACCGATTTCACGGCGTTTAACCGCGTGTTGGAGCAACGGCTTTTGCCCAACGACACTCAGCTTATCACGGCGGAATATATGAAAAACAAAACCACGCCTCAGCTTATTGATGACATAACCGCATTGGTAAAAAGCAAGTATGAGGAAAAAATTGCGTTATGCAAAGAGGACGGATTTGATTTTTCGATGTTGGAAAGGCACGTACTGCTCCGTAACGTCGATACAAAATGGATGGACCATATCGACGCTATGGACAACCTGAGAAAGGGTATCGGCTTGCGCGCCTACGGGCAACAAAACCCTGTCCACGCCTATAAAAAAGAAGGCTTTGATATGTTTGAGGATATGATAAGCCGTATTCAGACGGATACCGTGGTTATGCTGATGAAGGTTAGCGTTGAGAAGAAAGAGGACGGAGGTACGTCAACGAGCGTGCAAAGAGGTCCTTTAAAGCCTGCTGTAAGGGCAACCGAAAAAGTAGGCAGAAACGACCCGTGTCCTTGC
>CAZSAC010000043.1:0-14047 GCA_964604875.1 uncultured Bacteroidaceae bacterium
TATTTAATTATATTTATTATAACAAATTAATCCACTATTTGCAATATATAAATTGTTGGCGTCAGCCGCTTTGACGAATTGACTTTTAGTAAATAGAAAGTTAAAATAAAAAATGTTTGCCAAAAGCAGCACAAAAAGTCAAGAAATAGAAAATATTTTAGGATATACTGTTTTTTAGGAAAGAAGACATGGATTGGATAACCGGTATACAGCGAGCGTTGGATTACACAGAAAAGCATCTTAAAGAGGATATTGATTTTGAAATGGTTGCGAAAGAGGCCTATTCGTCGTCATTTCATTTTCAAAGAAGATTTTCGATGATTTGCGGGTTTTCCTTGGGTGATTATATTCGTATGCGTCGATTATCGCTTGCAGCAGAAGAGCTTTGTCACTCGGGCGCAAAAGTGCTGGATACCGCCTTAAAATACGGTTACGACACATCTGAAAGTTTCTCTCGGGCGTTCACAAGGTTTCACGGGATATCACCTAGCGAGGCAAAACGTGGCGGAAGCGTTAAATCCTTCTCGAGACTTTCCGTAAAACTAATTTTATCTGGAGGTAATACTATGGATTACAGAATTGAAAAGAAAAACGAATTGACGTTGATTTGCAAGAAAAGGCACGTTAACAAACCGCAAGGAGATACCGCCACAAAAGACATATCTCGCTTTTGGAACGAGTGCTCGCAAGACGGCACTATGGAAAGTTTGTGCAAATACGGAAAGTTTGACCAGTTGAAGGGCGTGTTGGGAATATGTTTTTCCAAGGATATGGACAGCTCCGGCTTCCCATATGGAATCGGTGTGGAATACAACGGCTTGCCTATAAAGGAAGAAGGTTTGGAAATTATAAAAGTGCCCGCCTATACCTATGCGGTTTTTGAATGCCGCGGAAAGATGCCCGACTCTTTTAAAAACACCTATCAAAAAATTTGTACGGATTTTTTCCCCCAGAGCAACTATGAATATGGCAACGGAATAGAGTTGGAGGTTTACCCCTCAAGCGACGTAAACGACCCGAACTATTATTGTGAAATTTGGGTGGCGGTGAACGAAAGAAAGTAAATTTTAAAGCGTCCGAAAGGGCGCTTTTTTGATGTCCTAATCTTTTTAAAAGTTGACGGCTTTAGAGAAAAGTGCTAAAATTTTGAATATGGAATTAGGCGAAAAGATACAGCAGTTACGAAAAGTTAAAAATATGACTCAAGAGGATTTGGCTTCGGCGATTTTTGTATCGAGAACCGCCATATCCAAATGGGAGTCGGGGCGTGGTTACCCAAGCATAGACTCAATAAAACTTTTGTCAGAATTTTTCCACGTTAGCATAGACGAGCTTTTATCTGGGAAGGAGCTTCTTAGCGTTGCAGAAAATGATAATATCAAAAGAATAAATAAGTTTAAATTTATTGTTTTGGGCTTGTTGGATTGCTTGGTTATTTTGTTTTTATTTTTACCGATATTTGGGGAAAAAATCGACGGCTATATATACTCTAACTCTTTGCTTAAAACTACCTCATATCAAAGTTATTTAAAAATAGGGTATATAGTTATCATATCGCTAACAAGCGTCTGGGGCGTTTTAGAACTGATATTTGCAGGTTTTTTGGATAAAGTTGATTCAAAAATAATTTCTATAATTACACTTTTCGTTTCGGCGGCTTTGGTAGGCAGTTTCATAATCAGTCAACAGCCATATGCGGGGAGTTTTGCTTTGTTGCTTATGACAATTAAAATATTTTTAATGCTAAAAAGGGTGTGACACGGAAAGTGTCGCCGATGTGAACGCTTAATTCTTTTTATATTTTGCGCCTTAAGTTATAATTGCAATATAAATCTAGCGAGAGGCATAATATGAAAAAAAAGACAAAAGCGTTATTTTTTATTTTTGCAGGCTTGACTGCGTTATTCATTTTGTATACGGCAGCGATAAAATATATAGATGTTGGGGCGATTGGTCCAAACGGTTCAAGAGTTGGCTTTTCAACCTTAAATCAAGCGGCGCACAGTTTTTTCGGCGTCCATATGAGCCTATATAGCGTCACGGATTGGGCAAGTCTTGCGGTGATTGCCGTGATGCTGGGCTTTGCCGTTCTCGGCTTAATTATGTGGATTAAAAGAAAAAGCTTTTTAAAAGTTGATTACAGTATCTTAATTTTGGGCGCGTATTATATATTGGTTTTTCTTGTGTATATAATGTTCGAATTTATTGTTGTAAACTATCGTCCTGTCTTGATAAACGGAGTTTTGGAAGCTTCATATCCGTCGTCAACAACGATGCTTGTTATGTGCGTAATTCCCACAGCCGTCATTTTGTGTAATCGTATGCTAAATAACAGAATACTCAAAAATATGTTAAATGGCGTAAGCTTAGCGTTTATGGCGTTTATGGTAATTGGCAGGGCAGTTTCGGGAGTGCATTGGCTCACTGATATTGTGGGCGGAATAATTTTGAGTATGGCGTTGGTTATGTTGTATTATGCTTGTTTAAAACTGGCTGATGATAAAATAGGCGCAAAATAAAAATGACGCTCTGTTATAGGGCGTCTTTAATCCTTTTAATAATTGAGTTGACTTTACGGTAAATTGTTTCTGAATCTATCCCTATATAAAACTCGCCTTTATTGTAAAGCGTTTTGCCGTCTACCATAGTAAGCAATACGTTTTGCTTGTTGCCGGCGTAAACTAAGTTGCTTATCAAATTATTTTCAGGTTGCATATTCGGCAAGAAAAGATTTATAAGCGTCAAGTCCGCTTTTTCCCCGACAGCCAAGCAAGAGCAATCGTCCAGTCTCATAACTTTGGCGGAGCCAACAGTTGCCATTTTCAAAATATCTATAGCTTTTCCTGCCGAGGCGTCGGCTTGCTGTAATTTCAAAAGGGCGATAGACATAAACATTTCTTTAAACATATCCTGACTGTTGTTTGACGCCGCGCCGTCTGTGCCGATGCCCAGCATAAGCCCCTTGTCAAGATATTTTGCCAATGGAATGACACCGCTGGCTAGCTTTGCGTTGCACGAAGGATTTGTTATAATGCCGACGTTTTTAGACTTTAAAATGTCAATTTCATTGTCTAAAACGTGGATTGCGTGAAATGCGCCTCCTCCATATTTCCAAAAGCCGAGTTCCGTCAAATATTGAACAGGGTATTCTTTATTACGCAAAAAGCAATCCTCTCGCTCGGTTGAGCCTTCAAGAAGATGCGTATATGACGGCGCTTTCAAGTGTTCTATTGCGCGACAAATCTCTTTCAGCATCGGCTTGGGAGTGGTATATTCGGCGTGGAAACCAAGCTGATATGTTATGCGTGGGGAAAGCTTGTTCCAGTTATCGTATTCGTCAAGTAAGCTTAAAAAGACTTTATCCGTTTGGCTGATTATGGAATTTGCTCCGCTACAAAAAACCCCCCGAAAGCCCGAATCGATATAGGCTTGTATAACGCTGCGCTGGTGGAAATACATATCAAAGGACGAGGTTATTCCTCCGCTTAAAAACTCCAAAATACTAAGCAGACTGCACCAATAGACGTCTTCCTCCGTTAGCTTTGCTTCCATCGGAAAAACCTTTTTTGTCAACCATTCAGACAACGGGAGGTCGTCTGCAAGGGAGCGCAAAAAGGACATCGGACTGTGGGAGTGTCCGTTTTTAAACCCCGGAATAAGCAAGTTGTTTTTGCAATCAAACTGAAAATCAAATTTTGGCAACGCCACTTTCGGCTCGCCTATATAAGAAATAAGATTCCCGTCTACCCACAGCTCCCCCGACACAATGTCAAGGTTTTCGCTTGTCAAAATTTTGGCGTTATAAAAACGGGTTTTCATTGCTTGGATATACCTGTGATTGTGTTATATAAAAGTTTTTTGAATAAGGGCGCGGTACGTTGTCCCGCAAGCCCTACTTCTTCGTGAGAGAGGGGCGCTTTTGATAAGCCTGCGGCTAAATTTGAAATCATCGAAATCCCTGCAATTTTCATACCTGCGTGTTTAGCGGTGATTGCTTCAACGGCGGTTGACATTCCCACAGCGTCCGCGCCAAGCCTTTTTAACATTTGTATTTCGGCGGGGGTTTCATAGGCGGGGCCGGTCAGCTGGCAATATACGCCTTCCTTTAGCGAAATAGCAAGCTTTTGCGCTTGCGCCTTAATCAAGCTTTGAAGCTCAACATCGTAAACGGCGCTCATATCGGGGAAGCGGACGCCAAAACTGTCCAAGTTCTTCCCAATTAAGGGCGAGGGAACAAAACAAGAGATATGGTCTGTTATAAGCATTAAATCTCCGATAGAAAAACCGTCGCCTAATCCTCCTGCGGCGTTAGTCAATATAAGATATTCGGCATTCATAAGTCGCATAAGCCTAATAGGCAAAACTACGTCGGACATTTCATAGCCTTCATAGAAATGCACGCGCCCCTGCATAATCACGGTGGGCACATTGTCTACATAGCAAAACACAAAACGACCACGGTGTCCTTCGACGGTCGAGCGCGGAAAATTTGCTATATCGCAATAGTCGATGGTTTTTACTATGTTTGTTTCATCGGCAAATCCGCCTAATCCGCTACCCAAAACGAGGGCAACCTTTGGTTCAAACGGAATTTGCGCTTTAATTGAGTTGAATGCAGACATTAATTTCTCATATATTTCCATACAATAAATTATACCATATTGACAACGTTTGTCAATGTAGTTTTAGTTTATCCTATAGCTATAAGGATAATACTTGATGTATTGCATAAAATAGATAAAATCCGCCGTTTTTGGTTGACAGTATAAAAATATGCGTGCTATAATCAAACTGACTGAAATGGTCAAATTACTAAAGAGGTATTACCTATGATTTCTTTTGAAGCGCTTCCGGATGAAAAAAGAAGAAGAATTATGAACGCCGCTTTATACCTTTTCTCAAGAAACGGTTATAAACGTACCGCCGTTGACGATATTGTGGAGCGGGCGCAGATTTCCAAAGGTTCAATATTTTATTATTTTGGTTCAAAAAAGAAGTTTTTTCTCTACTTGTACGAGTATGCGATTAAACTTACCAACGACACCGTACTAAGCCATTTAGACAGGCGTGATACGGATTTTTTCAGTCGGATATTCAATATTCAACAAATAAAGCTATGTCTTATGACGGACTACCCGGATATGTATAATTTTACAGCTAAGGCAGCATTAGAAACAGATAGCGACGTTGCGGAAGATATTGTTAAAATCAGCTCATATTATCGCACAAACGTAATGACGTACGCAACTGAAAGCATAAACCGCGGCAGCTTCAAGGGTGAAGTAAATATCGACGATGTTGCCTTAATGCTAAACTGGATATCGGAAGGCTTTATGAAAAACCTAAAGTGCAAGTCGGAAACGGATATAATAAAAGCGATGGCGGAGTTTTCCCGCTATACCAGAATAATCGAAAAGAGCGTGTACCGTAATTAGTATGTTGAGGATTATGTTTGTTTGTCTTGGCAACATTTGCCGTTCCCCTATGGCGGAATACCTGTTTCGTCAAATGCTAATCCAAAGGAAATTGGATAATAAAATACAGGTGGAGTCAGCTGCAACGTCGTCGGAGGCTTTGGGGTGTAGCGTGCATAGAGGGACACAACAGATATTATCGCGTTTTGGAATTAGAACCGAGGGTAAGATTGCCGTGCAGTTGAAAAAATCCGATTATAGCGAATACGATTATTTTATTGGAATGGAAGCTCAAAACGCGCGTGATATGTTGAGGATTTTCGGAAGCGATTCTCAAGGCAAAGTATATAAGCTGTTGGACTTCACTGCCTCGCCTAGAAATATAGCCGACCCGTGGTGGACGCATAATTTTGAAGCTACCTTCAGCGATATATCTTTTGGATTAGAAAAGTTTTTAGAGTTTTTATTGGCAGAAAAGAAAGTTTAAAATATAATTTAGATTGATAAAGTCAATATAGTGCAAAAGGAGAGTTATATTAGATGAGTGAGTGTACGCACGATTGTGCAAACTGCGGTTCAAAAGGCAGTTGTGAAGAAATGCCTAAAGACGCTCTGCACGAGCTTTCGCATGTAAATAAAGTTATTGCGATAGTCAGTGGCAAAGGCGGTGTGGGCAAAAGCTTAGTGACGGGATTGCTTGCATCGAAAACGGCAAAGCTTGGCAAGAAAGTTGCTATTTTAGACGCGGATATTACGGGGCCGAGCATACCCAAAATGTTTGGCATAAAAGGCTCTGCTGACGGCGACGACAGCGGTTTTTATCCTAGGGAAAGCAAGGGCGGAATTAGGGTTATTTCCTCAAACCTATTGTTGCCGGAGGAGAACGCGCCTATTATTTGGAGAGGCCCTATGATTGCAGGGCTTGTAAAACAGTTTTGGTCAAACGTCATTTGGGGCGACGTAGACTATATGTATATCGATATGCCTCCGGGAACGGGCGACGTGCCGCTAACGGTTTTTCAATCGATAAAGGTGGACGGAATTATTGTTGTGACTTCTCCGCAGGAGCTTGTATCGATGATAGTTGAAAAAGCCGTCAAAATGGCAAATATGATGAAAATCCCGATACTGGGCGTAATTGAAAATCTAAGCTATATTAAATGTCCCGACTGCGGTAAAGAATTTGCGGTTTTTGGGGAAAGCAAAATTGATGAGGTTGCAACCGATTTCGATTTGAAACTCCTTGGAAGACTGCCTATTGAACAGAGAATTGCAAAAGCTTGCGACCAAGGCAAGCTGGAAGAAATTGAGATGGATTATTTAGACAGCGCAATCAACGCAATATTATAAAAAAATGTCGGGCATTTTTGTCCGACTTTTTTTGTACCTATATTGACAAAAATATTTTAGTAGAGTATTATGAGATTATAATTACTTTTTTTATCTTTTAGGAGGAACTATGAAAAAGAAAGGACTATTGAGTTTGCTTTTATGTCTGATAGTTGTTTTGGCTGTCGGCTTAACTGCATGTAAATCCGAGTGTGAGAAAAACGGACACGTTTGGGACGAAGGCGTTGTTACGACCGCGCCTACTTGCACGCAAGACGGAGTTAAAACTTTTACATGCAAAGTAGATTCAACACATACAAAGACGGAAGCTATTCCGGCAACGGGTCACGCCGCAGCTACGGAATGGACAAAAGATGCAACAGACCACTGGCACACTTGCGCTAACGACGCAACCGAGCAACTGGATAAGGCGGCTCATACATACGGCGCATGGCAAGTTACGCTTGCTCCTACTTGCACAACGGCGGGTAGTCACAAAAAGACATGCTCAGAGTGCGGTTATGAAGTGGTTGAGGTTATGCCGGCAACAGGTCACGCTGCAGCTGCGGAATGGACGAAAGATGAAATCAGCCATTGGCACGTTTGCGCAAACGACGCCACAGAGCAGCTTGATAAAGCCGACCATACATACGGTGATTGGGTTGTAACGCTTGCTCCGACTTGTATTGCAGAAGGCAGTCGCAAGAAGGCTTGTAGCGTTTGCGGTTATGAAGTAGTGGAGGCTATCGCGATTGATACAGAAGCTCACGATTGGAACGAGGGCGAAGTTACGCTTGCCCCGACTTACACAGCCACGGGCGAAAAAACCTTTACCTGTAAACGTAACCCCGAGCATACCTATAAGGTTGTGATTCCTAAGCTTATCCCTACGGTTTCTTTTTCGGATAACATCAATAAGTCAGATATAGTGCTTTCTGTTACGGCGAATGGACAAAGCATAGTTTCAGGGGCAGAAGTTGTATATGATGACCCTATCGCTTTTTCCTACAGCTTTTCCAACCCGGGACTTTCTGCCGCGTACGAATTTAAGGGCTGGTATGATAAAAACACCAATCAACTTTTAACGGCGTCAGATACATATAGCATCGCTCACATCAAAAAGTCCGAAGTGATTGAAGCGCGTTTTGAAGCGCTCTGTTATGTAGATGTTAAGATGACCGGCGAGGCTGGTATCGGTGGCGCAGTTGGTATTGTTAACCAAGCTGACGGCACACCTATCACCAATAAAACCTATGTGCACGCAGGGACTGTGCTCGTTTTAACGGCAACTCCCAATGCAACATCAGGCTTTGAAAGTTGGACAATCGGGCAAGAAACCACACCTTATTCAAGGGTTATAACTTATACGGTTTCCGACCACGTAATTATTAATGCAAAATTTATCAGCAATAATGGTGATATTTCGGCAACATTAAATGTGACTGACGATAAGGGTGTTTACTCTCCATTAATTTTGAAAGAACAAAATACGCTTGCATTTAACGGAGACGCTTTCGGCGCTCACGCTTTCAAGCTTCAAGCCAATGGTGTCTCAGCAGTTTCAATAGTTAGTGGCGCTGAATTTGTAAGCTTTGACGGCACAGATACTTATTCAATTGTTAAATCGGGCGTTGTAGTGATTAAAGTTGCGAGCGTAAGCGGAATTGAACAAAGCTACACCTTTAACATCACTTTCATCAAACGGGTTGCCGTTACATTCTTCCCGCTTGACCAAACCGGCGCGATTACGGCGGAAAAGGTTGTCGCAGAAGGTAATGTGGCAGTTGCCAACGGTGAAGCATTAAATAAGGGCGACGTGGTGAAATTTACGGCTACTCCTGCCGATGATGCGATGGAAGTTGCTAAATGGTATGTCAACGGTGTTGAAGCTGATTCGGCAACGGTTACCGCGCTAACAACCGACGGTTATGAAGTATTAGATAACACGGTCGTTTGGGTGACTTGGACAAAAAAAGCATAAGACAAAATAGTTAAAAGACGGCACAATTTGTGCCGTCTTTTTTATTGAAAATTTATGGAGAAAGATTAGCTTATAAGCGGTTTTGATTTAGAGAAATAAACTCGTCGATATTTCCGCTGAGGATATCGAAAAAGTGGGATACAACTTCTTCATCACGCTCGTTTCCGCAAATTGCGATAGTCATTGTCGCTGCGCCGTGGCAAGTTGTAATGGCAAGTTGCATAAAAGGCTTATGCTTTACCGCGCCGGTCATAAAGCCGTCACATACGTTTGCATCGCCTAAGATAAGCTTTTCCACGGGCAGAACACCTATGTTGCTCATACCGATAAGTGGGTTTGCATACCCCAGTTTGATTGCAATTTCCGAAATGGCGAAGGGGAAAACAGTATATGCCAAATTAAGCAAAGGTAAACTGTAAAGCCCCATATATTTATCGCGCTTGCTTTTGTTTACGCTGTTGATAACTTCAATAAGAGTATCGTTGATAGTTTCGCCCTTGCGGGTAACCGTGCATTGCATAAAGCCCGTATGGTTTGTCAAACCGCCGGCTTCCTCTCCGCCGTCGATATGGCGGCGTAAGTCAACCATGCAGGGGATAGTCAGCGATTCGTCGTCCTTCATTCCGATAATATCGTATAAAGCCCGCACGTAAACTGTTAAAAGAAGGTCGTTTACCGTGACATCCATAGCCTTTCCGATTTTTTTGAAAGTCTCAAATTTTTCGGTGGAAATTTTGCAACGGACTATCATATTTTTATCTAATTCCGTTTCCTCTGTCAAGGGGAAGAAGTGCTCGTCCTTAACTTGAGAAATATTTTTATAAAGCCCTTTTGCAACTTTTTTATCGTCTGCGTTAAGCTTTGTATAAACCTGTTCGTGAGAGCGAGTGCCTGTTTTTAAATCGGTGGCGGGTTTTCCCTCAAGTAAAGCGTTATAGTTTTGCGCAAGTTTCTTTAAAAAATATTTAAAGTCTCCGCCGTCAAAGCACATATGGTTTACAATCATACAGAAGGTTGACGCGCCGTTGTGATTGAAAACCGCAACCTTATATTGCACGTTTGAAGTTACGGGAATGGTTTGACAAATAAAGTCGTTTACGTCTGCATCGAGATTTTCGGTTTCCTTTATTGTCAAAATATCGTCAACGGTGTAGGGCATCACTTTCCAATAGGGGCGTAAGACGTTTTCCTTGAAAGAGCTGTGCAACACAGGAGCTTTTTCTGTAAAAGTGATAAGTACGTTTTTTAAAATATTTATGTCGATTGGCTTATCGTAATGTAGGACGGCGTGCACCATTCTGTCATAGTAGTTTCTGAACAGAAATTGCATTTTATCCCACATTTCTGCCTTAATTATTTTTGCCATAAATGTTCTCCTTAGATAGTTAAACGAGTGTTTCTTGCAAATAAACTTAAGTATTTGCGATTAGTCGTTCCATTTTGTATAGTATTCCTCGTTAATTTTCGCCAATTCGTCAGAGGGAGGCGTGATTGACTTGCGTTTGGAAATTCGGCTTAAGGTAAAGGTTAGAATTCCGACGTTTACCAAAGCTGCCGTAACGGGGATAAGCCAGTTGGGGTTCCACGCAAGCGAGCCTTGAATGCCCAGCATAACATATACCAAAACAGACGAAACTTGAATTGTTGTCATAAGCATCGGAACTTTGCTTTTGCTGTTGTAGACATATGCCAGCGCAGTGTCCACAAATAGGGTAGCCATAACCATCAATAAGAACAACATCCAGTCGTATTTTAAATCAAAGAAAACCATCGTAAACAGATATGTCAGCACAAACAGAAGCACCATTATTATCGCCGTTAAAAGTCGAATTATGATAACTTTCCGAGTTTTAACCGAGCTTACGATTTTGGCGATGAACAGTACGCTTAGTCCAAGGAATACGCCTCCAACAAAAATCAGCCAGGTTTTGTCCCACGCTTTTGTTGCAAAGCTGACTACAAGATAGGTGACTGTCATAAATAACAGCGCGCAGATAACCAAACTGAAAGCCGCGCCGATTTTCGGGGTTGCCTTTTTTAAGTTGGTGATACGGTTTTCAAAATCTTTTAGCGTGGATTGGAAATCGCCCAAACACTCTATACATAAATTGTAGATGGCGTTTTCGTCTGTCATACCTTTGATTTTAAGCTCGTGAGCGCGGTCGGTAAGGTTTGCAAATACCTCGAGACGATAATCCATAGCCTCTTTGCTAGGGGCGATAAAGCGGAATTCTTTTTCTAGGTATTTTTTGAAACGTTCATTAAGGCTCAAGTTTTCGTTCATTTTTAGTTTCCTCCAAGTATAAGGTTGTTTAGGACTTGCATAGTTTCTTTCCATTCTTGCGTTTTTTTATGATAAAACTTCATTCCTTGTTCGGTAATGGAGTAGTATTTTCTTCTGGCGCCTTGGTCGCCGTCGCCCCAGTAAGAGCGGATTAAGCCCAACTCTTCCATTCTGCGAAAAGCCGTATAGATTGTGGCGTCTTTAACGTCCAATAAAGAGTGACTCCGTTCAGTCATTGCCTTACTGATTTCATATCCATAGTTATCACCTTGCGCCAATATGCTCAAAATGATGGTTTCGGTATGTCCTCGAATAATGTCGCTTCCTATTGCCATTTTCAATCTCCTTAGGTATTTCGCCTGTTTAGGTATATAATAGCACAAAATACTTAAATGTCAAGAATTTTTACAAATATTTTTTATTTTTTTTGTTTGGTAAAACTTTTTTAGTTTGGTTGTAAAAATATGTTTAGATATGGTAACATAAATCTATATTAGAAAAAGGGGAAGGCTTTATGAAAAAACCAATGAACAAAAAAGCCAAAATCTCGATTATTGTTGTTGTGGCAATCGGAAGCGTATATTTGCTTACTGCGTTAATCGCGTTGCTTGCAGCGTTCGGACAGAACAAGGCGGCTCACGATTATTGGGCGCAGCAACAAATTGAACGGATTTCTTATCTAAAGACAGAATATGAAAAAAACACTTTTCAGCATATAGACGAGCAAAATTTTGCGGCTTTTAATATAAATCAAGCGATAATCAACGGCTCAAAAATAAACGAAGTCCAGTATCTTGCCACACATAACAGTTATAAAACGGGGTTGGTGCCCGCAACAAAGTTCTTATACCACGGACCGTTGTTTGCCATTATGGGCGATAAATACGATTATTATTTTGATACGTTTACCGAGCAATTAAATCAAGGTATCCGCAGTTTTGAGCTGGACCCTAATTACGTCAAAAAAGACGACGGGACTTATACGGTGGAGTGCGTGCATAGTTCTTTATTGGAAGCGTGCAGTACGGCGGTCGATTTCCAACTCGCTTTGACAGAGTTTAAGCTGTGGATGGATTACAATCCGTCGCATATGCCGCTTATCATTTTGTTGGAGCCAAAGGGCGAGGACAGCTATGTTGCCGACGCATTTAAGCTTTACGACCAAATGATTTCCGATACTTTCGGCGATAAGCTGATTACGCCAAAGGATTTTTTGGGCGATACTTATGCGGATTTTGACGCTTTCAGAAAAGATAACGCATACCCGACAATAGGCGAAGCTCAAGGTAAAATTATGTTTCTTTTGCACGATAAAAAATATGTAGATAATTATATTAAAGATTATAATACTATTAAAGAGTGGAAGCTGTTTCCCGCGTTGAACTATAGCCTGCTTGAAGAGCGTCCGGACGTTTCGAAGTTTTCTTGCTTTGCAATTTCCAACGACGCTTCAGACGACGAAAGAATAAAAAGTTTGATTGAACGGGGCTATATGGTGAGGACTCGCCTGGACGAATATTCAAAAATATCCGAAGAAGGCTTAGAAAAAGGCGTTGCCTCGGGCGCAAACATTATGAGTTCGGACTATCCTCCCACCAACAGCAAGCGATATGACTATACTTGCTATATCGACAAAGACAACAAAAATGTGACCATTCAGATGAGGGAAAACAAAGGCTAATGCGACGCAAAGGGATATAATGAATAACATTTTTCTTAGAAACATTGGAGCGTTGACCTTGCAAGAGCAAGAGAGCCTAAGCAAAAGCAAAGTTTTTATAGCAGGTTGTGGCGGACTTGGTGGATTTGCCGCGGAATTTTGCGCGCGCGCAGGTATAGGAAGCATAGCAGTGTGCGATAAGGATAAGTTTGATGAAACCAACCTTAACAGGCAAAGGTTTTGCGACATTTATTCAATCGGTCAATCTAAATCCGCTGTTATGAGGGAAAAGCTTTTGGATATAAATCCAACGGCGAATATCACCGCCTTAAATATTGAACTAAACGACGGCAACGTCAGCCAACTTATTGAAGGGAGCAACGTGGTTATCGACGCTTTAGACAACATAAAATCACGCCTAATATTAGAAAAGGCTTGCGCAAAAAACAATATTCCAATGGTATTCGGCGCAGTTAGAGGTTGGACGGGACAGATTTCTACAATTTATCCAAACGACAATAGCTTGTCCGTGCTTTATAAAAATTCGGAAGAGGAAGAAAAGCCGTCCGTTTTAGCGTTTACGCCGGCAATAATAAGCGGTTTGCAGGTGGCGGAAGCGGTCAATATCCTACTAAAAAAACCAAATTTACGCAAAAAACTTCTGCTGGTTGACCTTGAAGATTTCTCTTTTCAAACACTAGCTTTATAGTAAGCCCTCGACGGAGGGCTTTTTTATTACATAAATTAAAGTGATTTTTCATTTACAATTTTTGACTTCACATAAAATTATAGTGTGTTTTTTCCATTATTCCAAAAAAAATTTGGTAATATCATAATTTCACCAAAAATTATTTGGACAACTTGATAGAAAACTATTTACAATAATATAGAAGCGTGATAGAATAAAATTATAAAAAATTCGGAGCTTTTATGGATAATACGGACATCAAAATTCTTGATTGTTTATGCAAAAATGCGAGGGCAAACGCCTCGGAGATTGCAGAAAAAGTCAAGCTATCTACCAGCGCTGTTATCGAGCGTATGAAAAAGCTTGAAAATAGCGGCACCATAAAAGGCTACACGGCGGTTTTGGACAATCAAAAATTGGGTAAAGACGTTATCGCGATGATGAGCGTTGCCATAGACCACCCAAAATTCAATGATAATTTCGTTGATGAAATGCGCCGAAACAACCATATTACGGAATGTATGTATATCGCGGGGGACTTTGACTATCTTTTAAAGGTAGTCACCGACAACACTCAAACCTTGGAATCGGTGCTAAACTATATAAAAAGCATTCAAGGCGTCTCCAAAACGAAAACCAATATCGTGTTAAGCACGCCTAAAAACGTATACGCCATACCGCATAAAACCAA
>CAZSAC010000044.1:0-12777 GCA_964604875.1 uncultured Bacteroidaceae bacterium
AAATAATCGGCAATTTGTGCTGTTGTTAGCTTGTTGAAAATTATGTCATTCTTTCTATCAAATATCATCCAATTTTGTATTTCATGCTTATAGTCATAGTAAAATGATTTGCCTATACATTCAGCACCATCGTTATAGTTTAGACCAGATACTGTTGTACCTTTTAACGCAAAAAACAAACCTAAATCGCCATTAGAAAGAGTGTTAATTTTTACCGATTTTGTATAGTTTTCAGCAACACTATACACATCGGATGTTTCAATATTTGCACTAACAACACCGCCCATACCATCAAACTCACTACAAAAGTCGTTTAATATCCTTTTGGACTTAGACGGCTTATTTTTTGATAAAAAAAGTCCCAAACTCGGTTATTCGAATTTGGAACTTATTGGCGGAGAAGCCGGGATTTGTTAACAGCGAGCGACGGGCAAATTTCCTCAACGGGCAATCGGCGAGCGTGCAGCGGGCGGTGACCGGGTTCGGCCTATGGCCACGCAACAGAGTTGCGGAAAATCCCTGCAAATAAAAAAACTAGACAATACATCAATATTGTCTAGTTTGGCGGAGAAGCCGGGATTTGAACCCGGGCTACGTTTCTCGCGTACTACTCCCTTAGCAGGGGAGCCCCTTCAGCCGCTTGGGTACTTCTCCATAGCTGATAACGTTATAATTTATTCTTTTCTGCAGATAAACGTTAATAATATATCATAAGTAGCGCAGTTTGTCAAAATATTTTGACTATATTTTGTTTTTGAATTATTCATATTCCTAAAAAAGGAAAATGCATAGAAATGTTTGACTTTTTTTTTACATAATGCTACACTACAGACAGTATTCCGAAGTTAGACTGCTTTATGCTCACATATTTTTGTAAGATAGGACGGTTGAGGATTACAGAAATATGTTTTTGTAATTGTAGGGTACGAAAATCTACAAGGAGGTAATTACAATGAGCACAGGCACCGTTAAGTGGTTTAACGCATCAAAAGGTTTCGGCTTTATCGCAAACGATGAAGGCGGAGAAGATGTATTCGTACATTTTTCTGCTATTCAAGGCGACGGCTACAAATCTCTTGCTGAAGGACAAAAGGTTTCTTTCGATACAGAAAAAGACCCTCGCAATGCTTCTAAATTACGTGCAGTTAACGTAATGGCAAAATAGTTTAAAAGCAAAAAATTCTAAGGCCGACGCTATTGCGTCGGTCTTATTTTTATGGTAGAATGAAGTTAAGTTCGTTATAGGATTAAAAACAAGGTGATTTCTATGTGTGATACGATAGTTGCGTTACCAAATTATACGAAAAACGGCAGAGTGTTGTTTGCTAAAAACTCGGACAGGTCGCCAAATGAGCCACAGGTTATGGAGTTTTTTCCGCGCAAGCAGATTGATGTTCAAAATCAGCCTTTACTAAAGCTGACATATATAAGTATTCCACAGGTTTCTCATACAAACAGCATAGTTATATCGCGCCCGAGCTGGATGTGGGGCGCGGAAATGGGAAGCAACGAATTTGGGCTCACTATCGGCAACGAGGCAGTTTTCACGCGTGAAAAATATATTAAAGAACCAAGCCTAACGGGCATGGATATGGTAAGGCTGGCGTTGGAAAGATGCGCAAGCGCGTTTGACGCGCTAAATTTTTTGATTGAACTTTTAGGGACGTATGGTCAAGGCGGAAATTGCGGATACGGAAAAAAGTTTTATTATCACAATTCATTTTTAATTGCTGATGCAAAGGAAGCCTATGTTTTGGAAACGGCGGGCAAATACTGGGTTTCTAAAAAAGTTAAAGACTATTTCGCCATATCCAACTGCTTATGCTTATCGCAATACGATAATTGTCACCCTGACCTTATAACGCATGCGATAGCTCAAAAGTGGTGTAAAACCGCAGAGGACTTTGATTTTGTTAAGTGCTATTCCGAGCCTGTTTTTACAAAGTTTGCCAAAGGAAATCAAAGGCGAAATACCGCAATGGAGAAGCTGTCTAAAAGGCAAGACCACGACGAAAAAACCTTTATAGGAATTTTGCGTACACATAGCGGAAAGGCTTGCGACGGGTTTGCAGAGGTGGGTTCAATTTGTATGCACGCAGGCGGAATCGTGGGGGATAATACAACCGCAAGCTTTGTGGCGGACTTAGGAGAGGAAAAACGGTTTTATTACGCAACAGGCAGTTCAATGCCGTGTGTTAGCATATTTAAACCCTTTTTATTTGATGAGACTATACCTTGGACGAAAGAGGGGGAAGAGTCAAAAGGGGTAGAATATTGGATTTCGAGAGAAAAGCTAATGCGGTATTTTATTAGCGGCGCGATGAGCGTAAGCGAGTTTAAACAGCAGGCAAGAATTTTGGAAGAAATTTTCATCGACGAGTTTAAGGTTGCAAAACCAGAAAACCAACATGAGGTAATTAACAATGCTTTTGAACAGGAAGCAAGGCTTTTTAACAGATATTTGCAGGTGGCAAAAACCAAGCCTCTAACCTTCACAAGGGGAAAGATATTTTATCGAATATATTGGAAAAAGCACACCAAAAATTTGCTAAAATAGGCTAAATATTTTATTATATTTGACAAAAATCGTTATTGAAGTTATAGTTGTTCTTATACTATATTAGGAGACTATAATGAAGAAACTCAAACTAGTTTTAATTGCCATTCTTGTAATTATTTTCCCCGTTTGTTGTGTTGCTTGCGGCGGAGACCCGGAAGAGGAGGTCAAACCGTCCGTACCCACAAAGTTTGATTATACAGTCAATTTGAATACAGACGGCTCATTCACGATTAATTTTCTTTCAGATTCAGACAACCTTATTAAGGATAAATATGACAGCTATGTTGTTTATGTGAAGTACGGCGAAGGTGTAGAGATTGACCAACGCGATAGAGCATTATACGCCGGCCATTTTATCAATAATTGTTTAACCAAGGTAGTATTCAATTTGAACGGAAATTTATACAGCACGGAAGTTATTAAGTATAATGGAAAGTTTTACAACAAAAAGGATGCGGTTTCTTGGGAAAACTACCTTAAAGCTTCAGGGACAACAGACCCGACAGACCCCACGAACCCGACAGACCCGACAGACCCCACTGATAGTAAGAGAGAGGTAAACCTTGCGTGGGATACTCCGAGTGTTGAAAATATTGCGGCAAACGAAACGATAGTATATTCCTATGAGGCTACGGAGGAATCTTTTATCAGCATAAGACTATCGTCTCAAAGTCAAATAAACGTTAGCGTTAAGACTGATAATGCTCAACCCGTATCGCTTTATAACGCAACCGAAGAGACGCATTCTATAAGGCTTGTCTTGCCGATTTCCAGCTATAAGCTGGCGATAAGTTCTAACAATGGAGATGCCTGCAATATCGATTACATAATTTACAAGTCGGATATAGAGGAGTTGTCGCTCGACACCAGCTTATCTATCCGCTTTGCCGAAAATCAATTTGCAAGAGCAGTTTCTTTCATCCCGTCGCAAAACGGAAATCATAGTATTACCTTATCAAACGCTAAAGATTTCTCCTTATACACCGACGACTTTTCTAAGCTGACCTCGCTTATTGCCGCAACTAACACGATTCAAACCCTCGAAAATGGAAAGAAGTATTATTTTGTTTTGGAAAGGAGCGACATACAAGGCTCACAAAATACTACTATCAAGGTGGCAAAAAGTACCGATGCCACCAACGCAACAGCAGAGACTGCCGAAGCCCAGACTTTGAATTCAAGCTTTGACGTTGATATCGACGTGCCGTCTGCAACGCTTTATTATAAGTTGAAATTGACTGCAAATACTCTTGTCGAAATAAAAGCCACCGTTGACAAACAAACAGAGTCAAAACCATACGTAAGGATTTATCAGCCCGACAATAGCGCAGGCACAAGTCTTAGTACGGCAAATTCCACCGGCTACAATGAATACGCCTATGGCGCTGATGTATTAAATGCGGGCGATTACATTATTTCCGTCAGGTCAAGTAATTCAAAAGTTGGTAGGTTTAATATTTCCGTGTCAGACCCGAGAAACAGGGCGACTGCCGTGAGCTATAATCAAAACTTCACGCTGTCGTCATCTAACAGTCAAAGCGAGCAATGGTTCAGCTTTACCTATGCAGCCCCCGATAAATCGTCAGATGCAAATTCTTTCCATATGTATGCAAACCGCACTAATATCGGGAACTTCTATACAGGCGCTTATCATGGAGCTGCAAAATATAAGTTTTCGCTTTATTCGATGGAATCAAATTGGTATTCCGATTCTGAGAAAACGATAGTTGATCACAGCATCGATTCTATTCCATATGATTATACCGAAAACGTAGTAGGAAGAGTATATCATACAGTACAAATTATAAACGGAAGATACGCTATGACCAACTATTCAACCTATTATTTCTGCGTAAGATTTTCCTCGGATATGAGCGGAAGCGAAAGCTTTTTTATAACAAACAATTATTTAAACCTTAACACTTATTAACGAATATTTGCAAAGCAAAACACGCACGTAAGCATTGAAGCCGTGCGTGTTTTTTGTTTGGTTGAGATATCAAATTATTGAAAACCCCTATATAGTGTCGCTATTTATTTTGTTTTATAAGTTCTTTCATAAAGCTGACACCGCTTTCAAGGGTATCAATATCCACGCTTTCGTTGGCTGCGTGCATAGCCGCCATTTGGTCGGGTTGATACATCATCGGTGTAAAGCGCATAGCGCAATCGCATATGTCCTGGAAATGCCGACAATCCGTTCCGCCCATGATAACATAGGGCGCAACACCGATAGTGGGGAAACATTTAAAAATTGTGTCTTTCAAGAGATTGTAGCCCTCGCTTTTTGTGGAAATAGGGGGGAGCGCGTCGTGAGCTTCAATAACTTCCGTTTCGATATCGTATTCCGCCGCCAAGGTTTTGAGAATAGATATACATTCATCCATTCCCTGATGAGGTATAAAGCGCAGGTTCGCTATGGCGTACGCCTCTTGCGGAATGACGTTTGATGCGTCGGAGGCTTTTGTCATTGTAAAAACTATTGTGGTAGACAGCAAAGCGTTCCCAAACGAGCTGGCTTTAGGCAAAACCTTTGTAACCAAAGGCTTGAAAATCGAAAGATTGCCCAATAAAAATTTGAGAGGTCCCGTCATAGATTTAGACATTTCTGTCAGCATCTCTTCCACCTCGGGAATCATTTTTTTCTTAAAAAAATTGCCGTCTTCAACTTTGGATATAAACTTTGCCAAACGCGCGACGGGAGTGTTTTTCGGCGGAGAACTGCTATGTCCACCTTTGCTTTTTGCCGTAAACTTAATATCGGCGTATCCTTTTTCAAGTACGCCTACCATTGCGTACGGTTTGGTCATACCGGGGAAAGGCTCAGGCAGAATTGCGCCGCCTTCGTCAAGTACGATAAAGGGTTTAACACCTCGCTCTTTTAAATAGTCTTTAAGCGCAATCGCCCCCGGCCCGAATTTTTCTTCGCTGTCGGAAGATGCGATATAGACGTCGTACTCGGGAGTATAGCCCTCGTCTATAAGCTCATCAACGGCCTTCATACACGCGTACATCGTGTTTTTGCAATCCATTGCGCCACGTCCCCAAACTCTGCCGTCGGCTATCGTGCCGGAATAGGGCGGATATTTCCAATCACCGTCTTCAGCGGGCACAACGTCTTGATGCCCCATCAAAACTATCGGCTTGGCGGAGCTTTTGCCTTTCCATTTAAAAAGCAGGGCGTTATTACAAACAATGGTGCGTTCGCACTCACGATGTAGGTTTGGCAAAAGTTTTTCTAAAACCGAACGCAGCTGAGCAAACTCTGCATCGCCTATGTCCGTGACGGTTTTAACGCGGATTAATTGAGCTAAATCTTCTGCGTAATTGGATTTTTGCATAAAAACCTCCTATATATGTTAAGTCAAGCAACTTACATTATTTTGCGCCCGTAAAACCAAAAAATTCGTCGGGGTTGTTTATAAAAAAAATTTGTCGACTGTCGGGCAATAATCAAAAAAAATGTTTCGGCAAAAGCTTAAAATCGATATAAAACAAAACAAAAGCGCACAAGTTGTCAAAGAAATATAACAGAATTATACCTGACAGTTTATTGAATTTTACAACTTTCCACCCCGATTGTCAATAGCAATTTTTTGCTAAAAAAATAATATAAAAAAGGTTGACAAAAGGAGGCTTCTAAAGGCTTGACTTTTAACAAAATATAAGGCACGATATAGCTAGATGTGAGGATAGTATGGTAAAAAAACAACTTTCAAAACCCGTTAGAATTATTATTGTGTATGCGTCTCTTTTGATAGGGTCGCTTATGTTGTCAATATCCAACTATATGTTTTTGGTGCCCGCAAAACTTATCCCCGGCGGTATAACGGGCATATCGTCAATGATTGAAACTTTGTTTCTTTTTCCCGCGCAATATACCATAGTTATTTTAAATATTCCGTTGCTAATTACGGCGTTATTCATTTTAGATAAACGCCTAGTTTGGAGAACCATTATCGGGATACTTCTTGTTAGCTTATTTATGGAGTTATTTACAAGGCTAAACTTATACAAATTTTCAAGTTCGCATCAACCGCTTATACCTGCGTTGATTTCGGGCTTGCTTAGCGGTATGGGCATAGGACTTATGCTAAACGCCGATGTCAGCTCGGGCGGGACGGAGATTGTCGGGCTGATGCTGCAAAAAAAGAATCCGAGCATTAAGTTTTCCAGAATTTTATTTTTAATGAACGTATTTGTGATGATTGTAAGCTCCATTATGTATTTGGTTTTTGCCGATATGCAAACGGACGAAATAATTATACTTTTAGTGTGTTCTATAATTCAAAGCGTAATTAGCTCCAAAGGCGTAGACTTTATCCTAAACGGGCTTAATTCGGCAATAAAGTTTGAAATTGTGACCAAAAACAGCAAGGCAATTTGCGATGCGATAAAAAACTCCAGCGAATACGGCGTTACCATTATTGAAAGCAAGGGCGCATATTCTGATGAAAATAACATAATGCTCATTTGCGTAGTACATAAATCCAGAATGTCTGCCTTTAAGCGTCTTATAAAAGAAAACGACCCCAACGCTTTTGTATTTACAACCGACACCCGAGAAATACTCGGCAACAATTTTAAATCAAATAGATAAAAACATTTATTGTAAATTTTTAAAACACCGGACAAAGGGTATTGAAAAAGCGACTTGATAATCAAGTCGCTTTTTCTGGCAGGAGCAGTAGGAATTGAACCTACACCATGGGAGTCAGAGGCCCATGTGCTGCCACTACACTATGCTCCAACAACACGGCTATTATATTACAAGAAAGCCATTGTTGCAAGCAATTTTTATGGAATAAGGGAAAAAAATAAAACAAGAATAGGCGGTGTCTTGACAACGTCGTGCAAAGTTTGGTAAAATAGTTTTGATAACTAAGAAGGAGTTCATGATGAATAATTATTTTATTACTTCCGACGCAACCTGTGATTTACCAAAGCAACTATATTGCGCTGACTTTGCCGTGATTCCGATGAGCTATGTTATCGGGGGCGAAAACTATGAGGGCACGGAAGAAAGTTCATTAAATCCGCAAGTATTTTACGATAGGGTACGAAACGGCGAGATGCCTAGCACGTCGCTGATAAACGAGGAGTTTGCAAAAGACTTTTTTATCCCGATTTTGGAAAAGGGCTTTGATATTTTTCACATTTGTTTTTCGTCTGCGCTAAGCGGAACATATAAGAGTATGGTAAGCGCGGCTCAAGCGCTTGAAAAAACGTATCCCGAACGGAAAATCTATATTTTGGACGGAAAATGCGCCTCTTTGGGCGAGGGCTTTTTGGTTTACTATTGCCTTAAAAAACGCAAAGAGGGGTTAAGCTTTGAACAGCTTATCGAGTTTGCGGAGGATTTTAAAAATAAATGCCACCACGACTTTACCGTAGATGATTTAATGCACTTGCACCGCGGAGGAAGGGTTTCTAAGGCGGCGGCGGTAATAGGGACTGCCATTCAGCTTAAAATTATGCTGATTGTCGACCCCGAAGGACGATTGATTCCTATCGGAAAAGTAATGGGAAGAAAGCAGTCGTTGAAAGCCTTAGTAGACAAGATGGAAGAAAAGTCCAAGGGCATAGATAACTCTGAGCTTGTGCTAATCGGACACGGCGGATGCTATGACGACGCCAAGTGGGTTGCCGACAGGGTAAAAGAGAAGTTTGGTTATGAAAACATTATAATTGACTATATTGGACCCGTTATCGGAGCGCACAGCGGGCCGGGCACGGTTGCACTGTTCTATATCGGCGCCGATAAGGAAAAATAAAATCGAGGGAAATTATGAGCATTCAACACGAAATTACAACAACGCAAAAGCTTCTGAACCAAGAGGGTTTTATTGCTGAACCCGGATATGCCAAAAAAATGCTTTGGCAATATCACAGAGCGGATATTAAGGCAAAAAACTGGCGTATTAAGGAGTGGGATTATTATTTAATCAACAATCAGGAGTTCGCCTTGGCGCTAACTATCGGAGATAACGGATTTGCAGGCGCGCTAAGTGTTTCTGTTTTGGAATTCGGCAAAAAAAACTACGATATTACAAAAACAGCCTTGGTCGTCTTCCCTTTGGGAAAGATGAATTTGCCCGAGTCTACGCAAATCGGCGACAGCAAATGGACGCAAAGTAAAAGCTCATACGAGTTTTTAAACGACGGAAAGGTTAGACGGCTTAAAGGCGTACACGATAAGTTTAAAGATAACGCGCCTTTGACTTTCGATATTGTTTTAGAGGACTTCCCCGAGGAAAGTATGGTGATAGCCACCCCGTTTGACAAGCCTCGTTATTTTTATTTCAATCAAAAAATTAATTGTATGCGCGCGTCCGGCACGGTTAAATTTGCCGGCAGAGAATACACCTTTAACAAAGAAAACTCCCTAGGGACGCTAGACTGGGGACGCGGTGTCTGGACGTATGATAATACTTGGTACTGGGGCAGTTTACAATGCGTTTTAGACGACGGCGCAACCTTTGGGTGGAATATCGGTTACGGCTTCGGTGATACGTCTGCCGCCACCGAGAATATGTTGTTTTATAAAGGAAAGTCTCACAAACTGGACGAAATAAAGTTCAATATACCTCAAAAAGACGGCAAAGACGACTTTATGTCCCCTTGGACGTTTACCTCAAACGACGGACGTTTTGAAATGAGTTTTGAGCCATTGTTAGACCGTCAGGCTCCGCTGAACGTCGGCGTGGTATGTATGTTGCCACATCAGGTATTCGGCAAATTCTCGGGCACTGCAGCGCTGGACGATGGCACGATAATTACAATCAAAGATAAATTAGGGTTTGCGGAGAAAGTGCACAATAAATGGTAAGAAATGAACTGTCTTTATTATAGCAGCCACAGCTTAAATCCCTATGAAAATCTTGCAGTTGAGAAGTATTTATTTGATACCCTGCCGCAGGATTTCTTTGTTTTCTATCTATGGCAGAATGCGCATACGGTGGTAATTGGAAGAAACCAAAACGCCTATTCTGAATGCAAGGTTGAAAAACTGAAAAACGACGGCGGGACGCTTGCCAGACGTATGACCGGCGGCGGGGCGGTTTACCACGATGTAGGCAATTTAAATTTTACATTTATATTCCATACCGCCGACTATGACGCGCAGAAAAACTTTTTTGTAATTGCCGACGCGCTTTCAAGCTTCGGGATAAAAGCCCAAATATCGGGGAGAAACGATATTCTGGCAGAGGGGAAAAAGTTTAGCGGCAACGCCTTTTTGACGACACAAAGCAAGACCTGTCACCACGGCACGCTTATGGTTAACGTAGATGTTGACAATATGACAAAATACCTCAACGTTTCCACTGATAAGCTTGTAAAGCACGGGGTAAAAAGCGTTTCGGCGAGGGTTGAAAACCTAAATAAACTTTGCCATAAAGTTACGGTAGAAACCTTATCCGAAGCATTGCTTGAAAGCGTAAAAAAAGTTTTTTCGCCTATGAAATTTGTTGAGGCGCAAATTGAAAACACGGCAGAACTAGCCAAAGACTTTTCTAAAACGGAGTATCTTTTCGGTTCGGACGCGCGCTTTGTTTCCAAGGCAAGCGAGCGTTTTGACTGGGGAAAAGCCGACGTGGATTTTGAGATTATCGGCGACAGTTTGTGTGTCAAGGCAGTTTATACAGACAGCTTGGATACGGAAACTTTTGAAGATTTGAAACAAAAACTTAGCGAAATAAGGGTTTGTGATATAAACAATTTTATACCAAAAAATCAAATTGAAAGCGACTTATTGTCGCTTATAAAGAGGCATATATGAGTTATGATTTAATGATTTTGGGCGGTGGTCCCGGGGGCTATACCGCGGCGATAGCGGCAGCGCACGAGGGTTTAAAAGTCTTGCTTATTGAAAAAGAAAATCTTGGAGGGGTGTGCTTAAATAAAGGCTGTATCCCGACGAAATCGTTGCTTAAATCCGCCGAAATATATCACTCAAGTGTTAATTGCGCAAAATTTGGCGTAAGTTGCGAAAATGTAAAATATGATATGGACGCAATTTTCGGCAGAAAAAACGAAGTGGTAGGGAAGCTGGTTGACGGCGTCAAAAAGCTTGTCGATAAGGCGGGGATTGAGGTCGTTTACGGAACGGCAAAATTTATTGACGGCAACAGCGTTTGCGTTGACAAAAAGGAATATCAGGCAAAAAAAGTTTTGCTTGCCACGGGCGGAAAGGTGGTTTTACCGCCGATTAAGGGTATTGAGTTTGCGCTAAGCTCCGATGACGTTTTGGCGGGCAAGGTTAAAGGAGATAAAATTGTTATAATCGGCGGAGGAGTCATCGGCGTTGAATTTGCTACCTTTTTTAAAAAACTTGAAAAACAGGTTACAATTATTGAAGTTGCCGAAAGAGTTTTGCCTAGTTTTGAAAGAGACATTTCCGTCAATATGAATATGTGCTTAAAAAAACTTGGGGTGGAAATATTCGTCGGCTCAACAGTTGAAGAAATATCGTCTACCTCTGTCAAATATATTCAGCGAGGGAAGGAGTGCTTTGCCGATTTTGACTCGCTAATAATTTGCACGGGGCGTAAAGCTGATACGGCTGAGCTCGGGTTAGAAAACACCAAGGTTAAATTTGACCGTTTCGGAGTGTACGTTGACGAGTATCAACGCACGGCGGACGAGTCCATTTTTGCAATAGGCGACGTTGTGGCGCATAATATTCAGCTTGCGCATAACGCCTCGGCAGAAGCGGAAATTCTGGTTAAAAATTTGATTGGCGATAATTTGGTTTCTAAACCTAAATTTATCCCTGCGTGCGTATATACCTCGCCCGAGATTGCAACGGCAGGTCTAAATGAAGAAACCGCAAAAGCCGACGGATATGAAATCGACGTTGGAAAGTTTTTAATGGGCGCAAACGGCAAGGCTGTGCTCAGCGGTGAAGACAGAGGTTTTGCCAAGGTTATTTTTGATAAAAAAACCTCGAAAATATTGGGAGTTTCCTTGCTTTGTGAACACGCCACTGATATAATAGGAGCTGTCACAACTTTAATAGAGATAGGCGCGACACGGCAAGATATTTTGCAATCGGTTTATCCGCATCCCACAATTTGTGAAGCGTTTTACGAGGCTGTTTTGGATAGTGAAGGAAAAGCTATTCATATGATAAAAAGGTAAAGGAGATTTCTTGATGAAGAGGACACCGTATTATGATATTTTGAAGGATATGGGCGGAAAGTTTGTGGACTTTGCCGGCTTTGAAATGCCTGTTCAATTTGACGGCATCATTGCCGAGCATAAAGCCGTTCGTGAAGGCGTCGGGCTTTTCGACGTTTCTCATATGGGCGAGTTTTTGTTTTCGGGCAAGGGAGCAAGAGCGTGCATTGACTATCTATTATGTAACCGATACGACAACTTGCTTTGCGGTAAGGTTAGATATTCTCCGATGTTGAACGAGGAAGGCGGAGTTATTGACGACGTTTTGGTTTATTGCATTAATGACGAAAAGTTTTTTATGTGCGTAAACGCGTCGAACAAGGATAAGGATAAAAATTGGATTGAAGCAAACCTTTTGGCAGACACTGTATTTCAGGATATTTCGGTAAATACAGCGCAGCTTGCCGTTCAAGGTCCGCTGGCAATCGAGGTTATAAAAAATCTGTTTGCAGAAAAAGACATTCCCGTTAAAAACTATACATTTACGGTTGTCGACAACTTTTTGGAGAGCAATGTAATCTTATCACGCACGGGCTATACCGCTGAAGACGGGTTTGAAATTTATTGCAACTCCAACGATGCCATCACCCTGTTGAATAAGGTTTTGGAGGCGGGCAAGCAGTATGGTATAAAGCTATGCGGTTTAGGCGCAAGGGATACGTTGAGGCTTGAAGGCGCAATGCCGCTATACGGTCACGAGATGACGGATTCTACCTTAGCGACGGAGCTTGGCTTGGATATTTTTATCAAACTTGACAAGCCGAATTTTGTTGGAAAAGTGGCGTTGTTAAATCACGAGCCAACTATGCAAAGGGTTGGATTAAAACTTTTGGACAGAGGTATAGCGAGGGAACATTCCTTGGTATACGGCGACGGTAAGCTTATCGGAGAGGTGACCTCCGGCACACATTCGCCCACCTTGCTTGAGGCAATAGCGATGGCTAGAATTGAAAAAGAGTTTATCGGCAAAGAGGTCGAGGTTGAAGTTCGTGGTAAAAAACTTAAGGCTGAGGTAGTGCCTCTGCCTTTCTATAAGC
>CAZSAC010000045.1:0-12170 GCA_964604875.1 uncultured Bacteroidaceae bacterium
GTGTTTTATGGCAATTCACGTACCTTCAATTAAATATGAAAGATATCCTGTTGAAAAATTCTTGGACTTAGTGGGAAAAAAACTTGTTGAAATCAAAAATTGCAAGTCTGCGGAAGAATTAATTAAAATCCGCAAGGAAATCTTGGCTGAAATAACGGAATTTACAACTGCGGAGGCAATTTCTTACGTGCGTTTTACCCAAAACACCAAAGATGAGTTCTTCCTTGCCGAAAAGGAATATTACGACAATAATATTCCAATATTGGCAAATTCGATAACTGATGTGATAAAGGAAATCAAAAAACTTCCTTTTAAAAATGAGTTTTACAAAAAACTTCCGGAATCGCTTGAGCCTATGCACGATTGCGCGATTAAGTCGTGCGACGAAAGAATTATTGAGGATATGCAAAAAGAAGCAAACGTCGTCACTGAGTACAGCAAGCTTATGAGTGAGCTGAGCTTTGACTTTAAAGGTCAAAAAATGCCTTTATCTTTGCTTAGAAAATATATGGAAGACAAGGATAGGGATACCCGAAAGGAAGCTTATGACGTTTTAGGGAAAACCTTGGAAGAAAACTCTGAGCAGTTGGACGGTATTTTTGATAGACTGGTTAAAATCCGCGATACGATGGCAAAAAAACTTGGCTACAAAAACTATATTGAGCTTGGATACTACCAAATGAACAGGATTTGCTATAACCGTGACGATGTGGAAAACCTTAGACAAAATATTCTGTCCGACGTTGTCCCCGTGGTGAGTAAGCTTCGTACTGAACGCGCAAAGAAAATCGGTATTTCCGAAATGAAGTTATTTGACTATAACACGATGTTTAGCTCAAAAGAGGGCGACCCTGAACCTAATATTTCTTCCGAGCAGATTTTTGAAGCGGGAAAACAGATGTATCACGAGATGAATGCCAATACTGCTGATTTTATCGACCAAATGCTTGAAGCGGAGGCTTTTGACTATCAAAGCCGTGACGGAAAGTGGGGCGGTGGCTATCAAATTGATTTCCCCAAGTATAAGCAACAGTTTATCCTTGCAAACTTTAACGGAACCTCCGCAGACGTTGACGTTTTAACGCACGAAGCGGGACACGCTTTTGCAAGCTATATGTGCTATAAAAACAATGTTGATGAAGAAATCGGTATCGGCGGAATGGAAACAGCGGAAACGCACTCTATGAGTATGGAATTTTTCTGCTGGAAATGGATTGACAAATTCTTTGGCAATAGGGCTAAGGACTATAAATATAAGCATTTAATGGACAGCTTGACATTTTTAACATATGGAATTATTGTTGACGCTTTCCAACATATTGTTTATGAACATCCGGAGCTCACCCCCGCGCAACGTGATGAAGAATGGCTTAAGCTTGAAAAAAAGTTCCGCCCGTATATGAATGCAGACGGTATAACTTATTTGGAAAAAGGCACTCGTTGGCAATATCAAATGCACATCTATGAACGCCCGTTCTATTATATAGATTATGTTATTGCGCAAACTGCCGCTATTCAGTTTTTGATTGAAAGCCAAAAAGATTACGATGACGCTTTTACCCGTTATTACACCTTGTTAGGAAAAGGCGGGGAAAGATTTTATACTAATTTACTTAAGGAAGCAGGCTTGAAAACACCTTTTGAAAAAGGCGCCTTAGCAAAGGTTGCCAAAGGCGCGGAGAAACTGCTTTTGGAGTTAGAAACCTAAATTTATATTAAATAATGCTAAAAATATTTTCTTTACTTAAAAAACAAATTTTTCTTGTTGTATCAATTATTTTTCTTTTGATACTCTATACCTTGGCAAACCTTGCTTTACCTGCGATTATGAGCGCGATTGTAAATCAGGGCATAAACTCGGGCGATATGAGTATTGTTATAAAATATAGCCTAATTATGTTGGGTATCGCCGTTTTCGGGCTGATTATTTACATATTAAGCGGTAAAATCGGGAGTATTATAAGCTCTCGGTTTTTTGCTGAATTAGCGGGCAAGGTTTATAATAAAACCATTTCTCTAAAATATGGAGAGTTTTCTAAAATAGGCGCAAGCGCGTTGTTGACTCGCTCCACAGAAGATATTCATATGATAAACGAAATGACTATGTCGTTAATTGGAATGGTTGCAACTGTTCCGACGTTGTTTATCGGAGGGATAATCCTTTCCTTTAAAGAAGACGTAATGCTTTCGTTGATTATCCTATTTTTAATGCCGTTAGTATTTTTACTGGTGCTTGTTATCGGACGCAGAATTGTGCCTCGGTGGGAAATTGCAGATAAATACATTGACGACCAAAACCAAATTGTACGTGAAAGAATGAACGGTATCCGCGTAATACGCGCCTACAATAACGAGGCTTACGAGCATCAACGCCTTAAAAAATCCACCGAGCTTATGGCGGACAATATAATCCGAGCAAATACGATGTCTGGTTTGATAAATCCGATAGCGTTGCTGTTTTTGAATGTCTGCACGGTTTTGGTTGCGTATATTGGGGCGGTAAGATTGGGCAATTCCAGCTCTATTACGGCTGGTAGCGTGATTGCGGTTATGCAATACGTCGGCTTAATTATGAGCGCGCTTTCGGAAATCTTTTTCGTTATTGTTTTCCTCCCCAAAATAAAGGTTAGCTGTAGACGTATAAACGAGGTTTTGGAAACCCCTCCGTTGGTTGAGCCTATCGATGATTTAAGTGTCCCGATTAATGGTAATATAAGGTTTGTTGATACCGAATTTATTTATGAGGGCGCGGATACTCCTGCCGTCAGCGGAATTAATATTGAAATTTTAAATGGCGAAACTGTTGCGATAATAGGCGGCACAGGTTCAGGCAAAACAACACTTTTGAATATGCTTTTAAAGTTTTATCCAGTATCTTCCGGTAAAATTGAGGTCAACGGATTGAATTTATGTAATATTTCTTGCGCCCGAATACGTGAAAATATATCTGTCGCAATGCAAAAAAGCGTGGTTTTAAAGGGTACAATTTCAGATAACATCAAAATGGGTAAGCAAAACGCAACTGAAGAAGAAATGATTGCGGCAGCTAAAACGGCTCAGCTTTATGATTATATTATGAGTTTACCCGATAAGTTTGAGCATAAGCTGGAACAAAACGGCACAAATATTTCGGGCGGACAAAAGCAACGGCTTGCAATCGCAAGGGCTTTAATCAAAGACGCGCCGATATATGTGTTCGACGATAGCTTTTCCGCGCTGGATTTTCTGACAGAAAGCAGGCTGAGAAAAGAACTAAATTCCTCGCTTTCGGGTAAAACGCAAATTATTATAACGCAGCGCGTGGCGACTGCTATGAGCGCAGACAAAATTTTTGTAATGGACAACGGAAGGCTTATCGGCACGGGTAATCATTTAGAGCTTATGAAAAATTGTCCGATATACAAGGCGATTTACGATTCTCAAATCGGAGGTGATTTAGATGAAAAATAAACCTCAAAACGATAAGAATGTCAGAAAAGCCGATTATACTGTTGTAAAAAAGATATTTTTGTCTGCTAAATGTATTAAAAAAGGTTTGATGATTGCTTCAATATTTTCCGCAATCAGCGTCGTTATATCGCTTATCGCGCCCAAATTTTTAGGAAAAATTGTTGATGAAATTAATAGATATTCGCTTGCCACGCAAAACGGCGAAATTGCTTTTATAGATTTATCATATATAAAAATACTTTCGTGGATACTTATTGCGTTGTTTGTTGTTTCTTGTGGCGCTTCAATTATAAAAATGTATAAGATGAACAACACCGTAAGCCATCATTTTACAGCAACAACAAGAATCAATCTATCTGATAAATTACAACATTTACCTGTTAGCTACGTTGACACCACCACCAACGGAGACTTTATCGCCAGAATGACAAACGACGTTTCGGCTATGGGAAACACCGTTCACAACGTTTTGGATTTGGCAATTCAAGGCGTAATTCAACTGGTGTTTATTGCGGTGATGATGTTTACGATTAATTGGTCAATGGCGCTTATTGTTTTAGTTGTTGTTCCGATATCCATATTACTTTCAACGTATATAGCCAAAAAAAGCGAAACATATTGGCACTCTATGCACAAAAATAACGGAGTATTAAACGGTTTAGTTGAAGAAAGCTATGCAAATATTCTGCTTATTAAGGCGTTTAATTGTGAATCTGAAAAAGCCAAACAGCATAAGGTAATTTCCGATGAGTTGGAATTATCCTTGAAAAAAGCGGGCTTCTATTCTCAAATTGTTGCGCCGATTATAAATTTTACAAATAAAGTAGCGTACGTTTTGATTTGTATTTTGGGCGGATATTTGGCAATAAAAAACGTCATTACCGTTGGCGACGTAACCGCGATTATTTTATATTCGCAAATGCTTTCGATGCCTTTATCGGGCATTGCAAACGGCTTGTCGATGCTTCAGCATACCACAGTCGCCGCAAAACGTGTGTATGAAATTTTAGACAAAGAGGAAATCTGCGACAATGATATCGGACAAAGCTTTTTAGGGAAAGGTAGCGTTGATTTTGAAAATGTGGAATTTAGCTATAAGCCGGACGAACCGCTTATCAAAAATCTGTCGGCATCTGTCAAGCCGGGGCAAAAGGTTGCAATAGTGGGGCCTACAGGGGCGGGCAAAACAACGATTGTAAACTTATTGATGAGATTTTACGATATAAATCAAGGTAAAATTATGGTTGACGGGCTTAATATATACGACGTCCCGCGGGAAGAAATCCGAGCTATGTTTGCGATGGTTTTGCAGGATACGTGGCTATTTAACGGCACTGTTTATGATAACGTGGCTTACGGAAAAAAAGACGCGACAAAAGAAGAAGTGATAAAAGCGTGCGAAATGAGCTATTGCGACCACTTTATCAGGACTTTGCCACAAGGTTATGATACCATCATTAATGACGATACCACCAACCTTTCGGGCGGACAAAAACAGCTTTTGACTATCGCGCGAGCCTTTTTAAGCAATAAAAAAATGCTTATTTTAGACGAAGCGACCTCAAGCGTTGATACCCGTACGGAGGTTTTAATTCAAAAAGCTATGGAAAAGCTTATGAAAGGACGTACTTGCTTTGTTATTGCGCATAGGCTTTCAACTATTGTCGACGCCGATTTGATTTTGGTTATCGAAAACGGGGATATTGTTGAAAAGGGCACTCATAGCGAGTTGCTAAAGCAAAACGGCTTGTATGCAAGGATATATAACAGCCAATATGATTTAATAGGCAAGAAAAAAGTTAGTGCACTAAAGTAAATAATTGTACTAAAGTATATTTTTTTAAAAAAATACTTTACATATAATATTTATATATGCTATAATTTTTTCATAAAAGATAGGAGGTTTAATTATGTCAAAATATAATCCATATGACAATTTTTTGTCCGTTTTGGATAATGCCGCGCACATCATCGGCTTAAAATCCGAAGATTATATCACGCTAAAATATCCTGAAAGGGAACTTAAAGTTTCTGTGCCGGTTAAGATGGACGACGGTTCATTAAGGGTTTTTGAAGGCTATCGTGTTCAGCACTGTACCTCAAGAGGTCCCGGAAAGGGGGGCGTACGTTATCATCAAGACGTAAATATTGACGAGGTGCGCGCGTTGGCTGCCTGGATGACGTTTAAATGCGCCGTTGCGAATATTCCTTATGGTGGAGCAAAAGGTGGAATTGTTTGCAATCCGAGGGAGCTTAGTCAAAATGAGTTGGAGCGTATTACCAGAAGATATACCGCAATGATTATGCCGATTATCGGGCCCGAAAAAGACGTTCCTGCGCCCGACGTTGGTTCAACCGCCCAAATGATGGACTGGATGATGGATACTTTTAGTATGCAACGAGGCTACACAGTACCCGGCGTAGTTACTGGAAAAAGCATTGAGGTTGGCGGAAGTTTAGGTAGAAACGAGGCTACAGGCAGAGGCATAAGTTTTGTTACGCTTGAGTTTTTGAAAAAGAAAAATATTGCTTTGAATAACGTTAAAATTGCCGTTCAAGGTATGGGAAACGTTGGCAGTATCGGTTCGCTTTTGCTTTACGAAGCAGGCGCAAAAATCGTGGCAGTATCCGACGTAACTGGTGGTATTTACAATAAAAACGGGCTAAACATTCCTGAAATTGTAAAACATTTAGATTGCGGAAAGAAACTGTTAGACACTTATAGCGGTGATTTTACACGCATATCTAACTCGGATTTATTGCTCTGTGATTGTGACGTTTTGATTCCTGCTGCGCTGGAAAATCAAATTACCGCTCAAAACGCAAACGATGTTAAAGCAAAATATATTATTGAAGCAGCAAACGGTCCGACATCGGTTGAGGCAGATAAAATCTTAACAGATAAGGGTGTGGAAATCGTACCTGATATTTTGGCAAACTCCGGTGGCGTTATCGTTTCGTACTTTGAGTGGGTTCAAAATCTTCAAGCATTCGGCTGGGGTGAAAAGGAAGTAAACGACAAACTTAAAAATCTGATTGTCGACGCTTTCAACAATGTATACGCAACTAAAAACGAATATAATGTATCATATCGGATAGCTGCCTACATTGTTGCGCTGAGAAGACTAGTTGCCGCAAAGAAATTTAGAGGGATTTTCCCGTAAGAATAAAAATAGCTTTTTAGGGCACCTTTATGAGGCGCCCTTTTTTTGCGCTCATTTCCATAACTAAGCCATTTGACAAATTTAGCGCATTATTGTACAATTATCTAAAATTAGGAGAAACCTATGTCAAATTCGTCCAAAATGATTCATATTACACACGATACTGCCGAAAAAATCCACGACTTATCTCTAATGGCCGCAGAAAGCACGTTTATTCCGCCGGAGAGTTACAGTAAATTTGACGTAAAACGCGGATTAAGGGATATCAACGGTGTCGGTGTTATTGCAGGATTGACGGAAATTTCAGATATTCACGGTTTTAAAATTGACGAGAACGGTCAAAAAATCCCCGCTGAGGGTGAACTGCGGTATCGTGGTATTAAAATTGAAGATTTAATTGACGGTATTGTATCCGAAAATCGTTTCGGGTTTGAAGAAGCCGCCTATCTTTTGTTGTTTGGAAGACTGCCAAACGTATTGGAACTGAAAGAATTTAAACGTATATTACGCAGTTTCCGCTCCTTGCCGGACTCATTTGTGAGAGATATTATTATGAAAGCCCCTTCTGGAGATATGATGAATGTCCTTTCACGATGTGTTTTGGTTTTATATTCGTATGACAAGCAGGCTGACGATACATCTATCGAAAACGTTTTGCGTCAATGCTTACAACTCATTTCACAGTTTCCGATGCTTTCTGTCTACGGTTATCGCTCGCATAGGCATTATCATTGTGATGAAAGCTTGATTATTCATAAACCGCTGCCCAAAAACTCTATTGCCGAAAATATATTGCACCTTTTAAGGGCTGACAGCAAATATACCGAGCTTGAGGCGAAAGTTTTGGATATTTGCTTAATTTTGCACGCCGAGCACGGTGGCGGAAACAATAGCAGTTTTACAATGCACGTTGTCAGTTCTACCGGCACGGATACGTATTCTGCAGTGGCGGCATCCTTGGGCGCGTTAAAGGGGCCTCGGCACGGTGGAGCAAACATTAAGGTTGTGCAAATGATTCAAGATATGAAAAACACCTTAAAACACTTTGACGACAGCAGTATTGAGCAATATCTTTGCGATTTATTAGACAAAAAAGGCTTCGATAAAAGCGGTTTGATTTACGGTATGGGGCACGCGGTGTATTCCTTATCCGACCCGAGAGCCAACATTTTAAGAGGGTTTGTAAAAAAACTTGCCGAAGAACAGAACTTTATGAAAGATTATCAAATTTATGAGGCTGTCGAGAGGCTTGCGCCAAAAGTTATTGCGGATAAAAGGAAAATATACAAAGGAGTTAGCGCAAATATAGACTTTTATACAGGTTTTATTTACAGTATGCTGGGGCTTCCGGAGGAACTTTATACGCCGATTTTTGCCTGCTCAAGAATAGTAGGTTGGAGCGCTCACCGCATTGAGGAACTTTCCAATAACAATAAAATTATTCGTCCCGGTTATGAAAGCGTTTGCGCTCATTCTGAATATACGCCCTTAGAAAAGCGGTAAGTTTTTTCAAATGAAAAAGTTTTTTGCGATATTAATTTTAGTTTTTTCATTGTTCAATCTTTTTGGATGCAACCCGTCCGAAGAAATTTTTTATAGTTTCGGCACGGTTATAAATGTAAAGATTGAGAAAAATACGAAAAAAAGTTTAAATACTATTGACGAATTATTTGCGAAATTAGACGCAGATTTTGACACTACCAATAAAGGCGGTTCAATTTATAAATTCAACAATTCTTCTGCCGGCGAAATTGTTGAAATATCAGCTGACGCCTATGCTTTGTTGCAGCTTTCAAAGGAAATGTATTTAAAAACGAATATGGCGTTAAATATTGCCACATATCCGCTAACGGAGTTGTGGCAACTGTCTTCTGATACCTTCAACGCGCTGAATACATCGTATATACCGCCAACACTTGCAGAGGTCAACGAGGTTTTGCCAATCTGCGATATGGACAAAATTGTTTTGCTTGGCGACAATAAAGTTAAAAAGCTGGATTCCAACATAAAAATCGGGTTAGGCGCAGTCGGAAAAGGCTATGCAGGTGACAAGGCTATGTCAATTTTAAAAGATAATGGCTCTCACGGCGTCGTAAATATGGGCGGTATGGTTTTTACACTCGGCGATAGAGATTTTAATATCGGAATTGGAAATCCACGTGAAAGTGATTTTGGATATTTTGCAAAGGTTACGGTTGGCGGTAATTATGTTATTTGCACGTCGGGGGACTACAATCGTTATTATGAGGCAAACGGGGTAAGATACCACCATATTTTAGGAAAAGACGGTTTTCCAACCACCAACTCAATTATAAGTGTTAGCATAATATCCGACTATACCAAAAATTCGGGCGCATTCTGCGACGCTTTATCTACAGCCGTTTTCGCAATGGATTTAGACGACGGAATTGAGTTTTTAGAAAATAACAATATTTCAGCGGTTATTATTACAAAAGATAAGAAATATAGGCTAATTAATGTTTCTGATGATAGATTTGTGTTAAACGACACCTCATATTCTAAGTATGAATAAGCGGATAAAAAACTTTAAAGACGAGAAATTATTTAAACCGATTGACGCTTTTATCGGAATTGTGGTTTTGGTTTTAATTGTTCTTTCGTTGGTATTTGCCTTTCGCCCAAAGGGAAATTTTGTTGAAATTTATAAAGAAGGCAATTTAGTTGGTACATATTCGCTTTACGAAAACAAAGAGATAATTGTAGAAGGCGACAATCTTCATAACGTTGTTGTTATTAACGACGGAAAGGTTTTTGTTAAGGAAGCCGATTGCAAATCACAGTATTGCGTCAGACATAATCCAATTTCCACAGTTGGGGAGCAAATTATATGTTTGCCTAATAAGGTTGTCATTTTAATTGCGGGAGAGCAGGAGGGTGAATTAGATGGAACGACCTAAAAATTTGTCAGCTAAATACATTGCTTCACTCGGTGTGTTGCTTGCGCTAACTTTGGTTTTTGCATTGATAGAAAATATGTTTCCACCGATAATCCCGGCAATGCCTTATGCCAGAGTCGGGTTTTCCAATATTGTTTTATTGATGGCATTAATGTTGCTTGGATATTTTCCTTGTATTTTGATTTTAGTGTTAAAGTGCGTGTTTATCGGAATTTTTTCGGGCAATATGTTTTCACTTGTATATTCTGTGCCTGCAGGATTGATTGCTTATACTTTGACAAATGTTATATTAAATTATTCAAAATTTAGCATTACCGCTATAAGCGTTATCAGTTCAATAGCGCACAATATGGTTCAGTTGTTGGTAGCCACTATCGTTATAGGTAAATCCGTTTGGTTATTATCGCCATATTTATTATTGCTTGGCAGCCTTTCCGGGCTGGGCGTCGGCATTATAGTTTTTTATCTTTTAAAGTCAATTCCAACTGCTTTTTTATATCGTATAGGTATTTCTGACTAGAAAAGTCTTAATCTTTTCGTTTTTTGTATATTTCTTTTTAAACTAGAAAAAATAAGTGTATGGATATCACTTATATGTCTAATCGCGAGGATACCGAAATCCGCGCGAATAAAAAAATTTTTTCAGAGGAAAGAAATGTCAAAGAAAAAAAATCCAAATGAAAATACCGCCTATTTGGAATACGTATCCGAGCATGCGCCAAAAACTAAAATGTTCGCCACGATTATTCCTGCTTTTTTGGTTGGCGGATTAATTTGTATGTTTGGGCAACTGGTTTTTGACCTATTAAAACTTTGGACTCCTTTGGACGAAGAAGGCTTAAGAGCAGCGACAACTGTAATAATGATTTTTTTAGGTTCCTTTTTAACAGGTATTGGAATTTACGACCGAATCGGGCATTTTGCTGGAGGCGGTTCAATTATTCCGATTACGGGGTTTGCAAACTCGGTGGTTTCTCCGGCAATGGAGTTTAACCGCGAGGGCATAATTTTCGGAATTTGCAGTCGTATGTTTTTAATCGCAGGGCCAATCGTCGTATTAGGTATAGCGGCGTCGGTTCTGGTGGGAATTATAGGATTATTTTTTATATGAGAAAAGGAAAACAAAGCTTTATCTTAAACAATCCGCCTTCAATTATTTCTACGTCAACCATTGTAGGACAGCGTGAAAGTGAAGGCGCGTTAGGCGAATACTTCGATATGAGCTTAGAAGATGACTCATACGGAGAAAAAACGTATGAGCTTGCAGAATGTAAAATGCAGAAGCACGTTGTGCAAGAGGTTTTAAAAAAAGCAGGCTTAACTACAGATAATATTGACGCGGTAGTCAGTGGTGATTTATTAAATCAAATATTTGCGTCTAGCTTTTCGGCGAGGGATATTGACGCATCCTTCTTTGGGTTATACGGGGCGTGCTCCACGTTCGGAGAGGGACTTGTGCTTGCAAGTATGTTGTTAAATACGGATATGTTTGAACATATCCTTGTTGCAACAAGCAGTCACTTTTCAAGCGCAGAAAGACAATATCGTTTTCCGCTGGAGCTTGGCAATCAACGCCCACCGCTTTCACAATGGACGGTTACGGGCGCGGGCGCTTGCATTCTAAAAAAGAACGCAGAAGACGGATATCCAAAAATCACGGCAGTTACGGCAGGTAAGGTCGTTGACTTCGGCGTTACCGACGTAAACGATATGGGCGCGGCGATGGCGCCTGCCGCTGCGGATACCTTAACTACTCACTTTTCAGAAACCGACAGAAACCCAAACTACTATGATTTAATTGTTACGGGCGACTTAGGTTTGTTTGGCGCAGATTTATGTCGCCATTTGTGTCAGGAAGCAGGCTGTACCTTGCCAAAAACATATTCTGATTGCGGTGGAATGATTTTCCTACCTGAACAAAAAACCTTTCAGGGGGGCAGCGGCGCAGGATGTAGCAATGTTGTTTTTAATGGATATATCTATAAACAAATGCTTGCAGGAAAATATAAAAAAGTTTTGCTTGTACCAACCGGCGCTTTATTAAGCAAAGATAGTCCCTTGCAAAAACAATCCATTCCGGGGATTGCGCATGCGGTATCAATAGAGATGTGAGGTGAATATATGGATATATTTTTAACGTATTTAAAGGTATTTGTAACAGGCGGGGTAGTTTGCGCGTTAGGACAATTATTGATAAATAAAACAAAAATGACAAGCGCGCGTATATTGGTTACGTTCTTGTTATTGGGTGTCTTTTTAGAAGTATGCGGATTGTTTAAATATATAGAGGAATTTGGAAAGGCGGGCGCAACCATTCCGATAATGGGCTTTGGAAGCTCGCTGACAAAGGGCGCGCTAAAGGGCGTTGCAGAAGACGGCATTATTGGCGCAATATCCGGAGGTATGGCAGCCGTATCGGCAGGCTTATCTGCCGCGATATTCTTTGGTTTTATATTTGCGATTATATTTAAATCCAAAACAAAAAAGAACTAGTCTTTTACGGCAGAAATGCCGTTTTTTTATATACTTAGATTTTTGATGGTTCAATTATGGTTTTAAATCATATATTATTATGTGTATTCAATATCCTCAAAAAACAAAAAACTATTCAAGTCTGTCAGCATTATTTTAATCATTG
>CAZSAC010000045.1:12180-12714 GCA_964604875.1 uncultured Bacteroidaceae bacterium
ATCATTGTGCTGGTGATTTTGGTTTTTGCAGGATATTTAAGAAAAAATATGGTTCCCGTTATACTTGACACCTGTACTGCCCAAGTGCACGCGTTGGGGATTAATTCAATAAATAACGCCGCTAGTACGGTTATAACAGAAGATTTAAACTATGAGGATTTGTTTGAAATCGAAAAAAATTCTGCCGGTGATATAATTTCTATTCAAGCCCGTTCTCCAAAAATTAACAGGCTCGCCCGAGAGCTGGCTAGATTAACCCAACACAACCTTGAAAGCATTGAAGATGAGGTTATCTCTATCGCTATCGGAACATTTACAGGCATTACCTTATTAATCGGTGTCGGTCCAGCCATAAATATTCCGATAAAACCAATCGGAGTTGCAAACTGTACTTTCGTTTCCGAGTTTATTACCGCAGGAATTAACCAAACACTTCATAAAATTTACATAAATATTAAGGTTGACATTGAGGTAGCTTTACCGATTTACGATTTAATTGTCAACGTTGTATCCGAAATTCTTATTTGTGAAAAC
>CAZSAC010000046.1:0-11617 GCA_964604875.1 uncultured Bacteroidaceae bacterium
CAAAAATTGCATCATTCAAAACGGGAAATATAATATCTGCACTTACGGCTCTAATGTAAAATTTAACAGCAGTCAAGGCTTAAACGTCGGCTCGAAGATGTATGTGGAAAATACCGATATGATTGGCGCAAGTTGGGCATCTGTTCAAATAAATAACGCTGAAGAAATCGGCTATAAAAAATGCTCTACCGAGCTATACGTTAAAGATGTATTTTTTGACCTAACGAATGTGGGATTTTTGTTGGAGAATAGCCAAAGTTCGGCTGAAAACGGGACTAAAGGGTTTTCGAGACTGACGGTTATGCCGTCTGATAAAGAGGGCTCTGCTTCGATAATATCAAACAACTGGAGAAATGTTGACGAGGGCTATTCGGAATCCGGTATCTCTGGTTATGAGTATCTTTTGGACGAAATTAAAAGCGATTATCCCGATATTGTCTATAAAGATTCTTACAATGATTATTATGTCAACTGCGTGATATTGGTTATGGGAGGCTGGCGCAACCTATCTACCGTAACTTTTTTAGATCAAAATTGTACGACCTCAACATTAGGCTATTTTGAAAGGACGCCTTCTATTATTGAGGCCCAACAGTTGGGTGGCAAAGAAAAATTCTCGGGCTACTGCGTTAAATCGGCTTTTTACGCTTAAGGAGAAATTATGAAAAAAATACTTATTGCTGTTTTGGTTTTATTGCTGACGGTTTCGGTATCTGCCTGTACCAAGGAGGACGTTGACGACGGTAAAAACAATATTCAATCGGTGGATATATCCGTTGCAGATATATTTACGTTGTCTCAAAACGAAGAAAACACCAAAAAAGTGGATTTTATCGCAACGCTACAAAATGTTGAAGGCGTGATATTTTGGTATGTTAACAACGTATTAAGAGAGAGCAGCGGGACAACTTTTTCCTTTACGCCAAATCTTGCGGGTACCTATAGGGTGTATTTTAAAGTGGAAATAACGGACGGTACGGAGCTCCGCAGTAAAACGATAGAAATAGGAGTTACCACCGCTACCTCTGCCCAAATAAATGTGTCGGTAGAAAACCCGATTCTCTTAGAGCAGTATGAAAATGATTATAAGGCGGTTGAGTTTTCGGCAAAGATTGAAGGCAACTATGAAAATGCTGAAAATAAGATAGTATGGTTTGTCAACGATGAGATACAATATGGCAGCTTAGGAAACAATAAGTTTTCTTTTACCCCGACAAAAAAGGGCGACTATATAGTACGAGCAGAGGTCGATGGAAAATTTAAGAGCAATTTTTATAAAATAAACGTCACTACAGGAAAAATCGTATTGAAATCTCCAAGCGCATTGGAACAGGCGGACGGCGAAACTTCAGAGGTGGTTATGACTGCGGAAACGGCGGGTTCTGCCGTGGACGGAGAAATAAAATGGTATATCAACGGCGCGCAAATATCGACTTCTGAAAATGTTTTGAGGTTTACGCCTGATACTGTCGGCGCATATGAAGTTATTGCCAAATATGACGATGTGGCAAGCGAAGCAAAATACGTTATCGTTGGCACGAAAGTATCCAGCGAGACGGAACTTATAAATGCGTTGGAAACAGAGGATGCCATATTGTTGACAAAAGACATAATTGTTGACGTCGCGCGCATTAACGTTAACCGTAAAGTGGCGGTTGCAGGCGGAGGACATACCATCACCAGCGGAGTAGGAACAAACATTTTAATGAACGTTTCGGCAGATAATGTGGTTATTTACAATCTTAAACTGTCAGATGCGGCAAAATATCCCCTTCAATTTTATAAGGCAAAGAATTGCTATATTGAAAAAGTTTCTTTAGATAACGCAGGCTATTCGGGTTTACATTTGAACCGCGCTCAAGTGACGGTAAAAGATATTTTGGTCACTAATTCCAATTTTGCGGGCGCCGAGATTTCACACGATGACTATAATATTGAGACGCTCTCCAACGGGACAAAAAACGATTGGTATCATCTTCCGTCTATTATGACGGTTTTAGGCGATTTTGTTTATCTAAACGGCGAACTACCCGCGCCTATATATTCGCTATATAACTCAGACGCGTGTAGGCTTGTATCGGAAAGCTTCAACGAGTTTGCAATTTCTGCGATGGTTTCTGGAAATGAAAAAATAATCAGACGTTGGTGCAACGACGGCTGTAATATCGGTTGGACGATAAAGGCTCCTTCTAAGACGGAATATCTGGTTGGTGAAGCATTGTTTTTAGACGATATAGGTTTAAGAGTATCGTATTGCAATCAGTCAATGGTGTTCGATATGAACTATATTTATATGGCGCTTGATTACAACTTTACCGCGCGGATAGATTTTTTGGCTGACGATGGACAAGTATATAAATCTTTTTATATAGACAGTTATGACAAAGGCACGCATAAGCTTTTGTTTAAAGACAAAGACGGTAACCCGATTGACTGTGTTTTAGACAGCGCAACCATTGTTCAAATTAAAATTTATGTTGCCGAATTATATGTCGGCAATTATAGCGTTGCGGTAGTATAGGAGTTTTATGCCACAAATAGCAGGATGGCTAAACAATTTTTTGCATTCAACCGCATGGAGATTTGATAAAGTACCCCCACTTTATGGATGGTTTCATATTGTTGGGTTGCTGATTATGATTATCGGCGCGGTTGGGTTTTATTATCTTGGTAAAAAGTACTATCTAAAAATTGGAAGGTGTTTAATTTTTGTTGTGGGGTTAACAGTCTTTATTTATGGGCTTTATAGGCAATTTTTTATGAGTTATGTTATCTCCAACGGAAAGTTTTATAATTATAACTTCTTCCCGTTTCAAATAAGCTCTATCTTCGTCTATTTGTGCTTGTTGAGCCCGATTTTAAAAGGCAAGGCAAGAGAGACCGTTTTGGATTTTATATGTACCTTCAGCTTTATCGGAGGCTTAGGGGTGATGCTATACCCTGATACCACTTTCAGCGCATATGTGACGCTAAGCATATATGGTATGTTTTGGCATTCTGCTATGGTTTGGATTGCGGCATTTTGCTTTGCTAGCCGTGATTTGCCCGATAAAAAAAGACTTAAAAATTTGTTTATTATGCTAACCGTATTGGTCATTGCAGCGCAAATAATCAATATTGTAGGCTACAAATGCTTTTTTGTTCATCAAAACATTCAAGGATATAACTGCTTTTTTATCAGCCCCTATGTTTTGTCAAAAAATGTTGTTTTGGAATGGCTGCGATTAAACATTGGCGGTTTTGGTTTAACTGTTTTATATATCCTGGTTTATTATACGGGAGCGTACCTTCTTGTTTTGATTGAAAAACTTATAAAGAAAAAACAGCTTAAAAATTGCGGTTAAGTTTCAAAGGATTGATTATTTTAAAAATTGGCTATGACCTCAAAATTTATTTTATACAAAGTATTGCAATTTGTTTATATAATTGATATAATTGTTAAGGTTTAAAAAAAATCGTTTACTAAGAAAAAGGCGGGATAGAAACATGATGAAAGAAGGGCACGAAAAAATGTTAATTGTGGACGACGTTGAAATTAACCGAGCAATTTTGGCGGAGTTATTTTCGTCCGAATATGATATTTTGGAGGCAACGAACGGCGAGGAGGCAATGCTAATAATTGAAAACAGCATTGACGAGCTTAGCGTTATTCTTATTGATGTCATAATGCCGGTTATGGATGGATTTGATACGTTGTTTGCAATGAAAAAAGAAGGGTATTTGGGAAGAGTTCCCGTTGTCGCAATGTCTGCAGGCGAAGGTATTGAGCGTGATGTTAGTATTTTAGACATGGGGGCAGAAGATATTATTAGGAAACCTTTTATGGCGAGTTTGGTTAAAAAACGCGTGCGAAATGTTATTTGGGCGTGGGAATATCAAAAGCTTGTGAAGGAAGAGTTGGAAAATTTTTAGTTTGATATTTACTGCGGCAGAAAGCCGTTTATAAAACATTAAGGATAAATACGAAGGAGGTTTGATATGGAGGATAAGGTAGGTATATCGATGCTTCGTTACAGTGGTATAGATATAGAAGGGGCGCTGGCGAGGGTATGCAATAATTTTGGGCTTTATAAGGATTTTTTGATTAAGTTTGTAGATGACAAAACCTTTGATAGAATGATTGAAAATATCAAAGCCAAAAACTTTGAAGATGGATATAAGGACTGCCACGCATTAAAGGGAGTGACAGGCAATCTAGGTTTTACTCAACTTTACGAAAGCTGCGCCGATTTATGCAAAGCATTGAAAACGGGTATGCTTGCCCCGATAGCCGAGGCTTGCGGAAACACCATAAACGAGTATAACAACATAATAAAAATTATAACTGAGCTTAATAAAAAGCCAGAATAAAAGTTAACTGAACGCAAAACAAAAAAACGACGCTGAGACAAAACTGTCTGGCGTCGTTATTTTTATAATAAGTTCAACACTTCTAAAATTGTTTTATATAAAGTGGCAGGTTCAACAGGTTTTGCAAGATGACGATTCATACCCGCATCGATACAATGTTGAACGTCTTCTGTAAAGGCGTTTGCCGTCATTGCGATAATCGGTATTGTTTTGGCGTTTGGCAATTTTTGCGCGCGGATAGCCATAGTGCTCTCATAGCCGTTCATTTCAGGCATTTGCACATCCATAAGAATAAGGTTATAATCCTGCGGAGATGAATTTTTAAACAAGTCTAAGGCAATTTTGCCGTTTTCGGCGATGGTAACTGTTATGCCTGCCTTTTCTAAAATGTACTTAATAACCTGCTGATTTATTGGATGATCCTCGGCAACAAGGGCTTTTTTGCCGTTCAATAGAGAAATGTCAACTTCAATAGGTTCTTTCTCTGGCGCGTCAGAGTCATCTACTAGTCTTAGGGGTAGGGTAACGATAAATGTCGTGCCTTTCCCAACTGCGCTGGATACTTTTACGTTGCCTCCGATAAAATCTACTATGTTTTTGACTATTGCTAATCCAAGACCGCTTCCCTCTTGTGATGAGTTTCGTCTTCCAGCCATATAAAAAGGTTCAAAAATGGTGTCTAAACACTCTTTTTTTATGCCAATTCCCGTATCTTTAATAACAAGTTGACATATTGATAAATGTGGCTTATCCGAGGGTAGTTCGTTAAAGGTAAAAGAGACAGTACCACCTGCGGGAGTAAACTTAAGCGCGTTTCCCAACAGGTTGTCTACCACGCGGTGAATCTTTAACGCGTCACCGATGTTGGTATCGTGCTCGACATTTATGGAGTATTCAAAGTTTATACCACGGGATTTTGCAATAGGCGCCGTTCTTTTTATCACTTTATAAAATTCCTCGCTGTTAGAAAAAACAAAATTATCAATTACAAGTTTGCCCGCTTCAATACGGCTCATTTCCAAAATATCATTGATAAGAGAAAGCAGTTGCGCCGATGACGCTTTAATTGTTGCTAGGCAATCTTCTACTCGTTTTTTATCATCTAGCTCTGACAAAGCCATATCGGTCATGCCAACAATGGCGTTCATAGGAGTGCGGATATCGTGGCTCATTGAGGATAGAAAATCAGTTTTGGCGTGATTTGCTTTATTGGCAATTTGAAGAGCGTCTGAAAGCGTCTGTTTTTGCCGTTCACTTTCAAGCTCCAACTCGGTAATATCGGCAATAGAAATACCCAAAAGTGACATTGCTTTATCAATATAAAATATTCTTATACTCTTTATTTTTTCGTCACCGTCTGAGTTTTTTATAGGGTAGTTAAACTTTATTGATTTATTGGCATCTAGCAATTTTGTAATGTTTCCGACCTTATAAAGGTCTAAAAGTTTTTTGGTATCGGAACTGTCAAAGTATTTGCTTTCGATATAATGTGAATAATCGCTGGTTTTTTTATTAAGAAGCCAGTCAAAAGGAGTTTCTTTTTCTGCGGTAATGCTTACAATTTTGTCCAAAGTTATATCATAAGCCAAAACATATTCAAAGTTTTCAAGAATAGTTTTGTCAACAATTTTATCTTTTAATACACGGCGGCTGACGTTGGTGGCTGTAATAAAAGCCATTATTTCTTGAGTGGGAACGTTTACGTCAATGTATATTTTTAGTTTCACATACATTTTGGGAATATCTTTGTCTAACTGCATTATAGTTTGAACAGTGATAATATTTTGACCATCATTAAAAGTTTCAATTAAATTTCTGGTATTAAATTTGTTTCCAAATATTTCGCGGTCAGTTTCATCTACAACGCAGTTTTTTAAATAGTTTAGCAGCTCATTAATGCTTTTAGTATTTTGTTTCTGAACAATCTTATAATCAGTCATGTCGTTTAATTCGACAATTGAATTGCTTGTAAGGTTAGAGTAGGCAGATATAATGAGGTTTTCAGGCAAGTTTGCTTTTTGCAGGCGAAGGGAGTTTTGATGACGAAGATTTCTTTCTACTTCTTCATTGATATCCATGTGTGAGCCGATTGCGCTTATAGAAACACCATCAATAGATTTAACTGCTGTATATCTTAGGCGTATCCAGCGATAGCTTTTGTGTTTTTGTTCAAATAACCTAATATCGCAGCCGACGGATTCGTCACCTCTTTCGATTTTTTTAATCGTTTCTCTAAATATTTCTGCATCGTCCGGGTGGACACTGCGATTTTCAATCATAGACTCGGGAACATTGTCGATATATCTGGTGGAGTAGCTTGAGCCATTTTTGTTGAGGGTATAAACTACTATTTGGTGTAAGTTTATATTGTAACTCCAAGAGATTAACCCGTGCTGCTCCATTATGGTGAAAAACTTTTCCTCAAAGTGTTTTTGTTCCTCAATGTTTTCGGCAGTGCAAATGATTTTAATCGGGTTATTTCGCGCGTCAAATAAAACCGTACATCTAAATTTCATCCATATCCATTTTTTGGTCGTTGACGAACATACTATTGCGTCAAATTCCTCATAAGGCGAGCCATGCGACAACTTTTCAAACTTCTCTTCAAAAATCATTGCGCTGTCTTGATGAATACGGTTTTGCTTAATTAAGTAACTAAGAAAATTCTTCAACGACGTTTTGCGCTCTGAGCAAAAATTAAAGTTAGAGTTTAGAGCGCTACAAGTGCGATTTAAAAAATCATATTCAAAATACATTAGTCGGGAATGTTGTATGGCAGTTTCCAATGTTTGCTTTTGAAGAAACATTTCCTGCTGAGAACACATTCTATCGTTTACGTCGATATAATTGTAATATAGTCGAGCAACACCGTCGCCGAGCTTAGATACGATAGAAACGTCTACCCAAGTGAATGTATTATTTCCATTTTTTACGCGATAGCTTGTTATGGTTTTGCCGTTACAACGTCGCAATTTTTCAAGCTTTACCGCATAGGATGGAAAGTCGTCCGGATGAATACCTCGACATTTATCGTTGGCAAACAAATCAAAAATAAATTTGCGGTCACAATTTAACATCTTAAACATGCCGTCGCTAAGGTATTCAAGCACGATTTTGCCGTCGTTATAAAAGGCTATGCACATAAAACCACTGGCAATGTTTCCAACGATGGTTTCAACTTCTTCCCGTTTCAAATACTCCGTTGAATTGTCGGTGAGGTAAAGCAGATATGAATCAATGCCGTTCCATTTTATTTCTGTTGCGGTAGAAGTAAAATTTTTATTTAGCGAGGGAACTCGAAAACTAAATTCTTCGTTTGGATTGCGGTTAGTATCTAGCACGCATCGGGCGCAAGGCCTTTTTTTGCCCAATATGGAAACATAACAAGGCTTCCCCAGATAATCAGGGGTTAAAAAATAGTTAATTGCCGCTTTATTTGCATATAATATTTTGTGGGTTGCCTTTTCAATTATGGTAATGCAGGTAGGGCTGGCGTCTATAATTTTTTGTAAATCATTATTGTCGGTTTGGAAATTAAAATCGGAAACATTGCTTTGATTTTCAAGACTAATTTTTCTTTGGTCTTTCATATTTTCCTTGTTAATGTAATAGTCGATAACGCTATATTACGCTATATTTTTTATCCATCAATTAATTATATCGTGCGCGCGAGCACTTTGTCAATAGGGAAAATTATGGACGATATGGAGCGTAACAAAATTTCTAATATAAATAACAAATTTAAAGGTAGTATATATGCATTATTAGAAAAATTTGGTTTGTTATTGACAAAAGACAGTCTATACAATATAATGAATATAACCAAATATACCATACCAAAATATATGAGGTTACTAAAACAAGGGATTTTTCCCGTAAAGCTCTATCCCGATGTTTTACATCGGGATATCTTTTTTATAAATTATTTGTGGGGGTAATTATGTATTACAGAATTGGGCTTGATATAGGTATAGCGTCAGTCGGAAGTTGCGCAATGATGACAAATGAGTGTGGCGAGCCGATTAAAATTTTGGAGTTAAATTCAAGGATATTTGATACTGCCGAGCACCCGAAAGATGGGGCGTCGCTTGCCGAACCGAGAAGGACGACAAGGGGGCTTAGACGAAGGATAAGAAGAAAAGCGCACCGCCTTGAAAGAGCCAAAAAACTTTTCAACGCTTTAGGCGTGGAAATAATCCCTAATCCCAATGTAAATTTTTTGAGGGTAAAAGCGTTGGACGAATATGTTTGTGAAGACGATTTCGCAAGTATTTTATTGCTTTTAATTAAACGGAGAGGTTTTAAAAGCAACCGCATACATGATAAAAAGGGAGATAACGGATTGCTTCTATCGGCAACTGAGGCAAACGATAAACTGATGGCCGAAAAAGGATATCGGACGGTTGGCGAAATGCTATACTGCGAATATACCAAAACGATATCATGCAAAAATGGTGAAATTGAGATTTGCAATACAAGGAATGAGGCGGGAAAATATACCAAAACCGTATTAAGAAGCGATATTGAAAAAGAAATTGTCGCGCTGTTTGAAAGTCAAAAGAGATTTGGCAACAGGATAGCAACCGATGAGATACTTGATAAGGTTTTGGAATTGTTTAACAATCAAAGGAATTTTGACGAAGGCCCCGGCAAAGGCAGCATTTATTCGGCAAGCTTCGATATAGGGACTTGTCAGTTTGAAGAAAATGAGCTACGCGCGCCAAAAGCCAGCTATTCGTTTGAGAGAGCGATAGCTTTGCAAAAACTAAACAATTTACTTATCATTAACGGAAGCGACGAACGTCCGCTGACACCTATCGAAAGAACAACCGTTTTAAATTTAATTGATAAACACAAAGAAGTAAAGTTTTCTCAGATTCGCAAGGCGTTGAGTTTAAACGACGGTTTCTTATTAAATCTTGCAAATTATAACATATCCGCAAGACAAAAAAATAAAGACGGAACGATTTCGGTATTGTCTTCCGATGAAATTATTAAGAAGGCGGAATCGGCGCTATTTATCAGCACCAAAAATTCAAAAGAGATAGCTGCCTGCTTAGACGAAAATAACGGAGCTGTCACAAAATTGATTGACAAAATAGCCGTGGTGTTAACAACGGCAAAAAGTGATAGTAAGCGCGCGGAAATGTTTGCTGCCGACGACTTCCGTTGCTTAACTGAAATTGAAAAGGCTAATTTGTTGGCATTGAACTATGCAAAATATGGACACTTATCATTAAAGGCGTTGGGTAATATACTTCCGTATTTGGAAGAAGGACAAAAATATAGCGATGCATGCCTTAGCGCAGGATATAACCATAGCCAAAAGACGGGCGACAAAACCAAATTATTAAACACAAAAGAAATTCACGATGCAGTTAACGATATTACGTCGCCAGTTGTAAAACGCTCGATTTCGCAAACTATAAAGGTAATTAATGCGATAATCAGAAAGTACGGAAGTCCGCTTGCGATTAACGTTGAACTTGCAAGGGATATGAGCAAAAGCAGAGAGGAACGAGACAAGGACGACAGGGAAAATAAAAAACGCTTTGAGATTAACCAAAAGGCGAAAGAAGAATTGTCGGATAAGTTTGATATAACGGCAAAATCTTTGGATTTAATTAAATATCGGCTATACGAGGAACAAAATGGCAAGTGTATATATTCGGGCACCTCATTAGATATTAACCGTCTATTTGAGCCGAACTATGTGCAAATCGACCATATTATCCCGTACAGCAGGTCGTTTGACGATAGTTTTAAAAACAAAGTTTTGGTATTGGCAAGCGAAAATCAAAACAAGGGCAACAAGACGCCTTTCGAGTGGCTGTTTACGACGGAAAAATGGAACGACTACGTAACGAGAGTAAACGCACTCTATGCGAACAACTTCAAAAAGAAGGCGCAATTATTAAAAGAAAATTTCAGCGAAAACGAGTGGAAGTCACGCGCAATAAACGACACACGATATATATCCAGATACGTTTTGAATATGCTGCAAAATAATCTTGTTTTTGAAGAAGGAAAAATGACGCAAAAACGTGTCTTTTCGGTATCGGGAGGTATCACGTCGCAGGCACGGCATCAATGGGGTATTGCAAAGGTTAGGGAAGACGGCGATATTCACCACGCGGTGGACGCGTGTATAATCGCTTGCGTCACCGACGGAACTATTCAAAAACTGACGCGCGCCTATATCAAAAAAGAAATCAATGAGAAAGACAAAATCGTATCAACTCCGTACGAAAATTTTGTAAACGAGCTTGAATCGCGCTGTATGGCAAATAAAGAGGAAATGGCTATGTGGCTTTCGGGGCTGGGCTATTCCGACGATGAACTAGCCGCTTTAAAGCCTATATTCGTCTCAAGAATGCCCGATAGAAAAAGCAAGGGCGAAATCCATCAAAAGACAATAAGAAGTGACAAGTATAAAGAACAGAATATTGTTGTAAGCAAAACCGCATTGACAAAACTTAAACTTGACGCCGATGGCGAAATTCAAAACTATTTTAACCCCCAAAGCGATTTGCCCACCTATAACGCACTAAAAGCAAGGCTTAAACAGTTTAAGGGCAACGCAGAGCTTGCCTTTGCTGAGCCCGTCTACAAGCCTAAAAAGAATGGTTTATCAGGAAACGAAATTAAAAAAGTAAAGATTGTTGACAAACGCAACTCTGGATTTGAACTAAAAAAAGTTAAAGGCTTTGCCAATAACGGCGATATGATGCGCGTTGATATATTTGAAAAGGGAAATAAGTTTTATGGCGTGCCCGTATATAAAAAAGACATATACGCCAAAACCTTGCCAAATCGTGCTGCGACACAAGGGAAGAGATTTGATAATTGGGATATTATGGACGAAACTTATAATTTTAAGTTTTCACTTTATAAAAACGACCTTATAAAAGTAAAACATAAAAGAGGCATCACTATGGCAAAACAAAAAAAGGCGGGAGACTCTAAAATGCCCGATGCTTATATTTTTGTTGAAGACTTGCTTTATTTTAAATCATTTGACATTTCGACGGGAAGTTGCCTTGTTATAACACACAATAACTGTTATGGCGCAAGAATTGGCATAAAAACCTTGGAAAGTCTTGAAAAATATCAGGTAGACGTTTTAGGAAACGTAGGCCAAGTGAAAAAAGAACAAAGGATTTTATAATCTAGGAGAAAACTATGGGGTTCATAAATATATTTTTATCAACCCCTTGTAGCCTATCTATTAAGAACAGACAACTTGTAATACAAGGGGATAGTATTG
>CAZSAC010000047.1:0-7264 GCA_964604875.1 uncultured Bacteroidaceae bacterium
AACAAAATATCCGACGGGATATAAAAGGAAAAGGAACAAAAAACTGACTAAAACAAGCTTTCTTCCAAAATTCTTTTTGGGGTCGTGTTTGGAATACATTGAATATACCATATAATTGTTTAGATGGCATGTGCCGAACTTCCCGACGTTTATGCCAAACATCAACGGAAGAACGGCGTCGCTGAAGTTTGGAAACAGCAACGCAACGGGCGTATTAGTTAAAACTTGGGACGCTAGCACAGATAAGGGATATTCTCTGTTATTAAGAAAAGTGCTTAAAAACGCATTGACGCCGTCTATTCGCTGTAAGTTACCCGCTAGCACAAAGAACGCCAAAAACATCACCAAAATCGAATATCGGACTTTAACAAAAGCGTATTTATGCACAATAAAAATTGTCAAAACAACAATCGGCGTAATGATATAATAGGGCAAAATATCGAAAATCGCAAGAATGGTAAGTATAAAAAGCGCAAAGTAAAGCGCGATTTTACCTTTTTGCAGTTGATAGCTACCAACGGGTAATATGGTTATTTTCCCGCTTCTAACTGTCATACACCCCAAAAACACAACCAAATACCCAACAAACGCCAACGGCCAAAGATTTTCTATAAACCAAAAAACCGGAAAATCATAAAAATCCAATAAAAACAAGTTTTGCGCGCTTCCCAACGGGGATATAACTCCTGCCAATCTACACGCCATTGTCTGCAGTATCAATACTCGGGGAATAAGCTCATCGCAATCCGCCATAGTCAACAGGACTATAGCAAATGGAATAAAAGTTATCGACGCAACGTCGTTGGTGATAAGCAAGGCAAAAAGCGCAGGCAAGAACACCAAAAGGAAAGCCAACGTCTTTCGGTTTTGAATATGCTCCAATATTTTTGCTGAGCCTATCTTAAAAATTTTGGTATGTTTAAGCGAACGCAAAATCAATAAAAAAGCAAAAAGACACGTCAAAGTTTTATAGCTTGGATATTTTAAATAATCTTTATCGGGCGGTACGAAAAAGCAACTTATTATCGCAGAAAGAACGGCAAAAACCACAACCCAATTTTTAATAAAAAACTTTCCCGCGCGCCTTAAAAACGGTCGAAAATTTACCTTGATGCTAACAACAAGGTCGGAAAAAGCAAATTTTAAGGGTTTTGACGTAGTTTTCATTTTGTTTCCTATTTAATTATAGTATTACTATCATATAAGCAAAAAATAAGACTGTCAATAGGCATTTTTAAAAAAACTGCTCAAATAAATGATTTATTGTATGTTTTTTATTTAAATATGTTAAAATCTAATATAGTAAAACGCAAATGCCCAAAATAAAGTTGAAAAACCGCAAAAATATGCTTGTATTTTTATTGTTATTATGATAAAATCACTTTGCTATAATTGAATTCGGAGGTTTTTCGATGTATAATATGTTGATGCCGCTCTTAGCAGCCACACAAGCCTTGATTCCCTATAAAACAGGTCAAATCATCGGCTACGTTTTGATGACGGTAATGGTTGTTTTGTCTATCGCATTGATAACGGTTGTAATGATGCAAAAAAGTGACGGTGAAGATATGAGCGCTATCACCGGTGGAAATAAAAACGATTCGTTCTTAAATAAAAACAAAACTGTCAGCAACGAAGCCAAAAAGAAAAGGGCAACTGTTGGTTTAGCAGTTTGTTTGATGGTTTTTTCAATAGCTTATTTTATTATCTTATCGATAAGCGGTACAGTATAAAACTATCAACTAAAAGGATTTTTAAGGGCGACATTATCAAATGCCGCCCTTTTTATTAGAAATTATGGAATTTAAAGATAAACTTTTAAAAGAAATTGAGATGGCAAAGCTAGATGGCTTTACCGAAAGGCAGCTTTGCAAAAAGCTGAAAATGTATACTACCTTTGAAAAACAGGTCGTTTCAAAGACATTGACTGATTTGGTCAATGACGGAACTTTGATGATAGCCGAAGGTGGAACGTATGCGTTTGTAAAAAAGGCGGATTTAATTAAAGGCGCCTTGAAGGGAAATCGGAGAGGGTTTGCCTTTTTGATTAGAACAGAGGGCGGGGCAGATTTATTTATCCCTAATCGCAGTTTGCACGGCGCAATGCACGGCGATACCGTGTTTGCGCGCCATATTAAGGGGACCGTGGACGAGGGAGAGGTCGTTTCGATTATCACTCGGGGAATAAGTCAAATTGTCGGCACTTTCCGTTCTGAGAAGAATGGCGCGGGGTTTGTTATCCCCGACGAGGACAACTATTTCTCGGATATATATATTCCCGCTTCAAAAAAGAACGGCGCAAGGACAAATGACAAGGTTGTGGCGCAAATTGTCGATTATAAGGGCAAAAGCCCCGACGGCGTTATATCCGAGGTGTTGGGTAAAACGGATACCGTCACGGGAGAAACATTAGCTATAATCCGCAGTTACGGCTTTTTTGAAAAATTTCCCACTCCGGTGCTTGCCGACGCCGAACGTGTTGCAAGTAATATCGATATTAAGGAGTTTCAAAGAAGGAAGGATTTTACCAAACTTCTGACCATAACTATTGACGGAGACGACGCAAGGGATTTCGACGACGCTATTTCTGTGGAAAAACTGCCCAATGGATATAAGCTTTATGTGCATATCGCCGACGTATCTCATTTTGTAAAGCAAGGCGGTATTTTGGATAACGAGGCTATAAAGCGCGCGACGAGCGTATATCTACCCAATATGGTGTTGCCGATGTTGCCGGAAGCGCTGTCAAACGGCGCGTGCAGTCTTGTCGAAAACGAAAACAGATTGACGCTTTCAGCGGTGATGACTGTCAATAAAAATGGCGTTGTGTCAGACTATGAGGTTGTCGAAAGCGTGATTTGCAGCAATCATCGTATGACGTATTCAAACGTAGGGAAGATTTTAGATAAGGACAAAAAACTTTGCAAGGAATACGCAGATATTGTAGAGATGCTTGACAACGCCGCAGACTTGGCGAAAATATTAAACGCCAAAAGAAAAGCTCGCGGAAGTATAAATTTTCAAAGCAGGGAAAGCAAAATTGTTCTTAACGCCGACGGCAGCGTTAAATCGATTGAAAGATATCCTTATGAGTTATCAAACAACATTATAGAGGAGTTTATGCTTTTGGCAAACGAAACCGTAGCCGAGTTTATGTATCATACTCAGTTGCCGTTTGTTTTTAGGGTACACGAAAAACCTTCTGCCGAGAAGCTTGAGGTTTTTAAACAATTTGTATCGGCGTTCGGGTATAATTTTTTGATTAGACAAAACGTTTATCCTATGCAATTTCAAGAGATGTTGGACAAAATTAAGGATACGCCTGAAGAAGGCATCATAAGCAAGGTGATGCTGAGAAGTATGCAAAAGGCGAAGTACACCGTGCGAAACCTTGGACACTTTGGTTTGGCGGCGGATTACTATTGCCACTTCACGTCGCCTATTAGAAGATATCCCGACCTTATGATTCACCGCGTCATAAAGATGATGCTGGCAGGCAAACTGGTCGGCGCGCAAATTCCCAAAATGGAAGCGGCTTGCGATAAGGCGTCGGTGGTTTCAAGCGAAAGGGAAATTGCCGCAGAACAGGCAGAAAGAGACGCAGACGACTATTTTAAAATGCTTTATATGGCAGATAAAGTGGGGAATGTGTATGATGGCTATATCAGCGGCGTCACTTCATTCGGCTTATTTGTTGAATTGGATAATACCGTCGAGGGCTTAATTTCTATTGAAAATCTGCCACACGGAAAATATGAATTTATTGAAAAAAAATATATTTTAAAAGGCGTCGGCAGGACTTTTGCCTTGGGCGATAAACTTAAAATTAAAGTTATCAGCATAACAAAAGACCTTCACCGAGTAAACTTTGTTGTATATGAAGAAGACGAACACAACCAACAACAGAGTGATTGCGACCAATAAAAAGGCGTATCACGAGTATTTTATTGAGGACACCTATGACGCAGGCATTCAGCTTGTCGGGCACGAGGTAAAATCTTTAAGGCTTGGGAACGTAAACCTTAAGGACAGCTTCGCCATTGTAAAGGGCGGAGAAGTCTTTTTGATGAACGTACATATTTCCCCCTATAAAATGGCGACGATGTTTCCGATAGACCCCAGACGCAATAGACGGCTTTTATTGCACAAGGACGAAATATTGAAAATGCGCGCCAAGGTTGAGCAGAAGGGCTATACCTTGGTTCCCTTGAAAATTTATTTCAAAGAAGCGTTGGTAAAAGTCGAAATCGGAGTTGCAAAAGGAAAGGAGCTTTACGACAAGCGTAAATCCATTGCCGAAAAAGAAAACAAAAGAAACTTAGACAGAGTTTTAAAGCAATATAACACCAGATAAGAAAGGAGAAATAAAATGAAAGAATCACTTGATACAATTTGCGTTCAAGCAGGATATAATCCAAAAAACGGCGACCCTCGCGTTTTACCGTTGTATCAAAGCACTACATATACCTATGATACGCCCGAGCAGCTTGCTCATCTTTTTGACGTTCCTAAGGACGGGCACATATATTCACGCATAAGCAATCCCACCGTTTCTGCCCTTGAAGAAAAAATCGCCGAATTAGAGGGCGGAGTCGCGGCAATGGCAACCTCATCGGGTATGTCTGCCACAATGCTTGCCGTTATGACGTTATGCTCGGCAGGGGATAACATTTTGTCGTTATCCACCATATACGGCGGAACGTATAACCTGTTTTATCATACCTTCCCAAGATACGGCGTCGAAGCGAGGCTTTTTACCCCCGAGGCTACAGACGAAGAAATTGAAGCCCTTATTGATGATAAAACCAAGCTTTTATTTGCTGAAACTATCGCAAACCCCGCTATGATAGCGTTTGATTTTGACAGATATTCAAAAATTTGCAAAAAACACGGTATCGTGATGGTTGTGGATAACACTCTTGCAACCCCGTATTTAGTAAATCCGTTTAAGCACGGGGCAAACGTGATTGTTCACAGCACCACAAAATATTTGGATGGACACGCCTCGTGCGTGGGCGGTATGGTTGTTGACGGCGGAAATTTTGAATATAGAGGAAATCCTCGTTATAAGGATTTTTATACGCCCGACGAAAGTTATCACGGAACGGTGTATGTAGACGAGGGTGGCTCGGCGGCATACATTTTGAAAGCCCGTATGCAATATATGAGAGATTTAGGCACTTGTATGAGCCCGTTTAACGCATTTTTGACTTTCCACGGAATGGAAACATTGCATTTAAGAATGGAACGTCATAGCTCCAACGGACTAGCTCTTGCCAAGGCGTTAAAGGAAAACCCTAACGTGGAGTGGGTAAAGTATCCCGGTCTGCCAACAGACGAATATCACGAAATCGCTTCTAAATATTTTAAAGGTGGATTTTCGGGTATGGTTGTGTTTGGCGTAAAGGGCGGAAAGGAAAAGGCTTCTCAGTTTATCAAAAACTTGAGATTATTTAAACAAGTTACTCACATTGCAGACGTAAGAAGTTGTGTACTACACCCTGCGTCCACCACGCACCGTCAGCTGTCCGACGAAGGCTTAAAGGCTTGCGGAATCACCGAAAATCTTGTTAGACTTTCGGTGGGGATTGAGGCTGAAGCCGATATCATAAGCGACGTTATCAACGCGTTGAACGCGCTTTAGGAGGAAAAATGCCAATTATCATACCGAGGGATTTACCTGCCTTTGATAGCTTAAGCAACGAAAAAATATTCGTAATGAATGCCGGGCGCGCGTTTGAACAAGACATTCGTCCAATCGAAATTGCCATTTTGAATTTGATGCCCACTAAAATCGAGACAGAAACTCAGCTACTTAGGCTTTTAGGAAATACGCCGTTGCAAGTCAATATAACCCTTATCGGCACGTCTAGCTATCGCCCCAAAAATGTGAGCGATACTCATTTGCACAAGTTTTACAAAAGCTTGACGCAGGTCAAAAAAATGAAATTTGACGGAATGATAATCACGGGCGCGCCCGTAGAAACAATGGAGTTTACGGACGTTAAATATTGGTCTGAATTGCAGGAAATTTTTGATTTTGTTGACGAAAACGTCACAAGTACAATGTTCATTTGCTGGGGAGCTCAAGCCGCGCTATACTATTTCTATGGCATCGGAAAACAAGTGCTAAACAAAAAAGTTTTCGGAGTTTTTGATAACAAGGCGGAGGTTGAACACGAGCCTTTGCTAAAGGGTATGGACGACATTATAAAAATTCCTCACTCACGTCATACGGCTATTGACGAGCTTAAAGTTAGAAAATGCCCCGACTTAACTGTGCTTGCATCATCGGATAAAGCGGGAATATCAATCATAAAATCAGCCGATAACCGACGCATTTTTTTGACAGGTCATTCCGAATATGACAGGGATACCTTGCATAAGGAATATATTCGCGACGTGGAAAAGGGTTTAAAAATTGCCCCTCCCGAAAATTATTACCTAGATGACCAATGCAGTCAAATAAATATGAGTTGGATTGGGACGGCAAATCTGCTATATTATAATTGGTTAAATTATTACGTTTACCAAGTTACGCCTTTTGAGCTATATTCAAAGGCGCAAAAGAAAGATGACAAAAAAGGAAGTTTATCCGCCACAAACGGAAAATAAACTCAACTTTAGAAAGCTGTTGCATTTTTTTGTGAAATGTAATATAATATACTAAAACAAAATATTTTTGCGTTCCCCTAGGGGGTGTTTTGGATTCGACTGTGTTTTCAATACGACAAAAAGCATGTCGCAGGCTCGGCTGCGTTAAAGACGGAAATTAAATTTAAACGCAAAAAATAATAACAAAGTAAGCGCTCCCGCGTTTGCTTTCGCTGCTTAATAATATAGTAGCACGCCGACCTTATGTTCCTGTTCCGTAAGCAATCGGCGTCATACAGAACGGGCTACGGTATTGCCAACGACTGTAGGTAATACGGCGTAACAGTCTCTTCAATTTTTTCGTCTGCCGATAGACGTTAAATGAGAGAAATTTAACTATCGGATAAACATGTAGAAAGTGTCGGGTAGGGTATGCAGAACCAGGGTTCAACTCCCTGCACCTCCACCAAAAATGCACGCAAACGGCGTGCATTTTGCTTTGTAGCCGCAGTTAGTTTGAGCTGCGCTCTTGCCCCGTTGGGGCAGAACCCTGGTTACACCAGCTGCACGCTCGGCAGAAAGACCGTCTTGGGGCTTGCCCGTCCCTCGCTGTTGTCAACTCCCTGCACCTCCACCAAAAATGCACGCAAACGGCGTGCATTTTGCTTTG
>CAZSAC010000047.1:7364-11540 GCA_964604875.1 uncultured Bacteroidaceae bacterium
CAGCTGCACGCTCGGCAGAAAGACCGTCTTGGGGCTTGCCCGTCCCTCGCTGTTGGCAACTCCCTGTACCTTTTTATATCGGAAATGCTACTAACAGCAGTGTGTAGCGTTTTTATTATTTTGCTAAAGGAGTTCGGACTACACTTTATTTAATAAAATTTAAATAAAATTTTAAAGCCCTAAAATGGAGATATGCCCCCGACAGGTCTTGACGGGATTTGGGCGTGGTAGGATTTTGTCATATCAAACCTTTGGATAAACCCAACTGATTAAAACCTAACAGGACAATTAGATTTTCTTATATTGTTTATATCATTTTTTATATCAAAATCATATCCATTTTGCTTCATTACTGAAATCAAAGATTGTTTGGCAAGGGCAAAGTCAGTCATAGGTGCCACAGTAATATTATAAAAATTATTCTTAAAAAAAGGCACTTCCACATACGGAATATAAACTCCTTTGGTGTTCATGCGATATTTAACATCATACATCGGTTTCTTTTTAGATACTTTAAGTACAATCCGTATTTCGTGCTCACTTTCGAAACATGGGTTTTTGAATATATACCGGAAATCTTGCAAAAAACTAATTAATGTAACAAGAGAAGATTCATTTTTTATATTTTTTTCTAGCCATAATAACAAACTTTGAATAAGGTTAAAATGCTCTAGTTCATTCGCCAAAACTCGAAAGCAATGAATTGTATCATTTATAGTATAGTTTACTTCCGTAAATGGATTTTCACAAAAACCAATATTATATCCGCTGTAAGTTTCATTTTTAACATAATAACGCCATAAATTTAAATTGTCTTGATCACTGGAAAAACAGCAAACAAAAACATCATACTCACCTTCTTCAATTATTATTGAATTAGCCCTCCCATAAGTAACATGATAACCTTCGTTAGGAAGATCCTCTATTTTCATTACTTTTTTAAAGGTTACCTCAGATATTTGATTTGTTGCATGCATACTTTGCGCGCAGTTATGAAGACAATCTATTATATAATTACCTTCCGAAAAATCGTTTAAATAATCAACATTAGTAAACCACATGCCACCACTTTTTATTATACCGTCCAAACCTTGTGGAGAAGTATAATGATAAATAGGATACAGCTTAGTTTCATCAAAATTAACAACTTTATTATATAAATCAAAAAAAGTATTATTGTCACTCATGATTACACCTCAAATTAATACTCCAACTTGACATATTTAAATTTCTTAGAAATGTCATTGAAAACACTCTCTTGAAACATTGTATCACATTGGAAAAGATATTTCAAGGCTGTCACATATCGATTTATGTTGGCACCTCCACCAAAAATGCACGCAAACGGCGTGCATTTTTTTATGATAAAGGGGGGTATAATTTTAGTGATTGCCCAATAAGGGTTACACTTATTGATTAAGACTGGTTATTTGGTTTTTTTAGTTGAATCGCTGTCATTTTTGTTAGAACTGTCCTTGTTGTCGGGTTTAGATACGGCACTTTTTGCGAGGTCGATATAAGAGGAAATTTGTTTAAAGGTTTGATGTGTGCCTGTTGCGCTGAGTCCGCTTGCCATTCCGATTAGAAATGCGCTGAAATAATTTGTCACGGGAATGATTGAGGGGGAGAAGATCATTGCAAGGATTCCCAACGCGCCGCCTAATAATCCGGATATTAACGGAGCAAAGCTTTTAAACTTTTCGGAGTTAAAAGGGATTTTCAATAACTCAATAATGCCATAAACGATGGTTGCGATTACGGGTACGCAAAACATTTCCATAAAAAATTCCCCCTTGGCTTATAATATGTATATGGAATATGTTTTAATTTAAAATATGAAAATTTCTATAAAAGCGGAACAAAGATTGAAAAAAAAGCGGTATGCGCTGTTGCATACCGCTTTGATAAATGCAATTAGAAATTCACTTCAGTGTCATAGTAGCAACACTTTAAAAGTTCTTCCATTTGTAGGACGGATATTGGTCGGGGGTTAGAGCCGGTGCAAGCGTCGCCAACGGCGAGTTCGGCAACCTTAGACAGCTTTTCTATAAATTCCTGTTCATCAATGATTCCGCCTTCATAGTCTTGTAGCTTTGTTGGAATACCTAAATTTGCATTTAACTGACGGATTTTTGAAATTAAAGCATTTGTTAGGTCAGTATCGTCGTTTCCTTGTAACCCGAGGGTTCTTGCTATATCGGCATAGCGTGAAAGCGCAGTAGGTTCTTTTGCGTTAAATTTTATAACCTTAGGAAGATAAACTGCGTTTGCGCAGCCGTGAACAACGTGACCTCCGCTGAAGGCTGCTCCCGTCTTATGCGCCATACTGTGGACGATGCCTAATAGGGCGTTTGAAAACGCCATACCCGCCAAGCATTGCGCATTATGCATTTTTGCGCGCGCTTCCATATCGCCGTTGTAGCTTTTTTCAATATATTCGCCTACCATCTTGATTGCGTGCAAGGCGAGAGGGTCTGTATAGTCGCTGTGCAAGGTTGAAACATACGCCTCTATTGCGTGAGTCATTGCGTCCATACCCGTGTGAGCGGTAAGCTTTGGAGGCATAGTTTCGGCAAGCTCGGGGTCGACTATTGCCACGTCGGGCGTGATATTAAAATCTGCCAAGGGATACTTAATGCCTTTTTCGTAGTCGGTTATAACCGAGAAAGCGGTGACTTCCGTCGCAGTACCCGAAGTAGACGGGATAGCGCAAAATTTTGCTTTTGTCCTTAGGGTTGGAAAGTTGAAAGGAATACATAAGTCCTCAAAGCTAGTGTCGGGATATTCATAAAAAGCCCACATCGCCTTCGCCGCGTCTATCGGAGAGCCTCCGCCAATGCTGACAATCCAATCGGGCTGAAACTCCTGCATAGCTTTTGCGCCACGCATAACGGTTTCAACGGAAGGGTCGGGCTCCACGCCTTCAAATATACGAACCTCTATACCCGCTTCGCCAAGGTATTGCTCTACTTTATCCAAAAATCCAAAACGTTTCATACTGCCGCCGCCAACGACAATTATTGCTTTTTTACCTTTGATAGTCTTAAGGGCTTCCAAAGCGCCTTTTCCGTGATATAAATCTCTGGGAAGTGTAAATCTAAACATAATTAATACTCCTTACAATATTTGAAACTAGTGTGAACTTATCCAATAAAAATATGTAAAACCAAATCTATAGTATAGATAAATATAATCTTAAACAAAAAATGAAATAATTTGGTAAAGCAAAAATGCTTTTAGCATTGACTTTGAGTGTATGATATGATAGTCTAATTTTGGTACTATATAAAAAGTTTTGGTACCAAAAGAGAGGACGTATCGTGAAACAGCTTATTTCTAAATTGCCAAAGTGGAACACGCCTTCCGAAGGCAAATTTCTTACGCTAAAAGAATGGCTTATTTATTGCGTTGGCGGTTGTGGCGCTATGGGCGCGACGGTTTTTATTACATACTACACGCTTGCGTGGGGCAACTACATTGCTGCGGCGTTGAATATGGATGTGGATCATATTTTACGAATAAGCTATATTACTTCCTTTTGTACAATACTGACTTCTCCACTTATAAGCTACATTATGGATAACACTAATACGAAGTTTGGAAAGTTTAAACCGTATTTGATTATTTTACCTATACCGATTTTGGTTTGTTTTATTGCCTTAGGGCAGATTGCGTATATCAGCAACTATACGGTAATGATTGTGATATATACAATAGTTTTTAATATTGCGTACTTTTTAAATAGAATGTATACGTTTTCATTTAACAGCTTAGTGCAGGTTATTTCGCCAAGTCCCGATGAGAGGACGCAGGTTATGTCCATAGGGACATTCTTTACCTCGCTTGGACCTACAATCGTGCAAATGGCGTACCCGGTTATTGTAAACTATTTGTATTCAGAGGGTAAGGTTTCGGGCGTTAATACGCTTATGGCGACAAAGGTTGTTGCCCCGATTATGCTTGCCGCATTTTTTGCGTTGGGACTCGTTTGCGCCTTTGGAATTCAGGAAAGAATGGTGGTTCCCAAAAAGTTTAAGCAGAAGCAAAAGTTTTATGAAGGGGTTAAAAAAAGTTTACAAAACAAATATTTTTGGATATTAAACAGCAGCTCCGTACTGGGCGTATTTAAAATTGTAGGCACGTCTTTCTCTCTCTGGCTTGTTTTATATATGATTT
>CAZSAC010000048.1:0-11118 GCA_964604875.1 uncultured Bacteroidaceae bacterium
TTTGAAGAGCATTTATATCGTCTCTACAATGTGACCCAGCATCAAAATCAACTATAAATTAGCTTAGTTTATTTTGCGTTATAATTTATCGATTTTTGTTTGACAAATTTCAATAAATTAGCTAATATTAACTTAACTTAATATCCAAAGACAGCAAGCGTCGTAAGACTTAATCGTAAGGCTCGCCGAGGAACACTTTTGTATTTGATTACATTATGCCGTTTCACTGTCTTTGAAACGGCATTTATATTTGTCGTCATCACTAAAAGGAGGTTACAAATGTCAGAACAAGCTATCTCAATTAAGAAAGAAATCGTTGAAGAAATTAAAGCAAAAATACAAAATGCTTCTTCCATAGTGCTTGTTGACTACAAAGGCTTAACCGTTAAGCAAGATACGGAATTCCGCGCAAAAATGCGTAAAGCCGGCGTAGAGTATAGGGTATTGAAGAATCGTTTGGTTAAAATCGCTTTTAACGAGTTAGGCTATAAGGATTTCGACCACGCGTTGGAAGGTCCTACTGCAGTCGCTTTTGGTAGTACAGATGCAATTGCACCGGCAAAAATCGTTTTTGAAGGCATCAAGGATTATAACAAACTTGTTGCAAAATGCGGTATGATGGACGGCGCTTTTGTCGATGAAGCAGGGGTTAAAGCTATTGCTTCGTTACCCTCAAAAGAAGTATTGCTTGCAAAAATGTGCGGAAGTATGCTTGCACCAATCAGCAAGTTGGCTTATGTGCTTAAGGCTATCGCCGACCAAAAGTCGGAAGTTGCAGGCGCATAATTTTATGGGAGCTTAACCCGAGTTAAGCAAAAAATTAAATTTTGGAGGACAAAAAAATGGCAGATATTGCAAAATTGATGGAAGAAATTAAAGGTATGAAAGTTATAGAGTTGGCTGATTTCGTTAAGGCGTTAGAAGAAGAGTTCGGCGTTAGCGCAGCAGCTCCCGCAGCAGCAGGCGCAGGCGCTGGCGCAGAAGCCGCTCCTGTTGAAGAAAAGACAGAGTTTGACGTTATCTTAAAAGAAGTTGGCGCAAATAAAATCGCTGTTATCAAAGCTGTTCGTGAAGCTACAGGCTTGGGCTTGGTTGAGGCTAAACAAACTGTTGAAGCTGCTCCTAAGGCTATCAAAGAAGGTATCCCGAAGGATGCTGCTGAAGCTCTTGTTGCTAAATTCAAAGAGGCCGGCGCTGTTTGCGAAATTAAGTAATTTAAATTATTTTACAAGAAAAACCGTAGCAAATTTGCTACGGTTTTTTTATAGTAAACAGCAAAACGAAACTGCTGTGTTTATTTATCCTTTTTGCTAACTTGTTTTGTAAAGCACTTAGTTTTAAATATACCGTCGTCAACCGTAATTTGTCCGCAAGAGCAGACGCCCGTGTCGTTATGGACACATTTTGTGGATTGGCAACTTACAACTGTTTCGTTATTATCGAAAACATTGAAGTCTTCTGAAGCTTCAATATCTGCAAAGGTTTGCGCTAATACGCCGCCTTCACGTTTAATTTTGCTGGTGCACACGCCTTTTTCAGAAACGTTGATTATCCCTGCGATGCAGCGTGATTTGATGTTATGTTCACAATTTGCTGTATGACAAATAAGATTTTCCATAAAAACCTCCTGAGAGTATTATTATCATAAATAAAAGTTTTATACTTGTCGAGCAGAATTATTGAAAAGGAAATTAAAATATGGTATTATTGTTTTGAGGTGAAATATATGAAAGTTATTTTTTTACAAGACGTTAAGGGTAGTGGAAAGAAAGGACAAATTTTAGAGGTCAACGACGGTTACGCCAGAAATTTTTTAATTAAAAAGAAATTGGCGACCGAGGCTACCGCCACAAACATAAATGAGGCAAATCAAAAAAAAGCCGCTGAAGAAAAGCGGTTGGCAGAGGAATTGTTTGCCGCAAAAGAGCTTGCAAAAAAACTTGAAGCAAGCGTAATCGATATTGGTGTAAAATGCGGTGACGGCAAAATTTATGGAAGCGTCACTACAGCGGATATCGCTGAAGGTCTGGAAAAACAGGGCATAAGTATCGATAAGAAAAAAGTTGTGCTGAAGGATTGCATAAAGGCTTTGGGACGTTATGAAATTGAAATCAAGGTCTATGCGGGAATAACGGCAAAGGTTCACGTTAATATCGTTAAAGCGGAATGAGTTTATTAGAAAACGAAAGGCTTGACGATTTGCAGATTTTGGGGCTTAAGATAATACAAAATCCCCAAAAGTATTGTTTTACCTCGGACGCTGTTCTTTTGGCAAATACGGCGAGGGCAAGAAAAACAGATAAAGTCTGCGATTTGTGCTCGGGAAGCGGAATAATTGCAATTTTGATTGCCGCTAAGCAAAACGTACAAAAGGTTGTCGGGGTGGAAATTCAACCAACGCTTGCCGATATGGCAAAACGTAGCGTGGAATTAAACGGTTTAGAGCAACAAATTGAAATCTTATGTGAGAGCGTCCAAAACTGCGGAAAAGTTTTAGAAAAGGGCAGTTTTGATGTTGTTGTTACAAACCCCCCGTATAAAAAAATAGGCGTCGGGCAATATTTGGACGAAAGTATTGCAATTTGTCGGAGCGAGCAAAAACTGCAATTTTGCGAACTGGCTGTTTGCGCGTCCGAGTTATTGAAGTACGGCGGAAAGTTTTTTGTTATTCATAGGGCGGACCGATTGGCGGAATTGATTTTTGAGTTGAAAAAAGTTTATCTTGAGCCTAAGGTTATTACGTTGATTTATCCTACAAAATCAAAGGCTCCTAACACCGTGATGATTGAATGTATCAAAGGCGGAAAACCTTCCGTCAAAATTAAAACCTTGGTAATATATGAACATAATAACATATATACCGCCGAGGCAAAAAAGCTTTATTCGATGGAATAAAAAAAACATATGCGCATGGGAACACTCTTTATAGTCGGCACTCCAATCGGAAATTTGAAGGATATTACGCTTCGGGCAATCGAAGTTTTAAATGACGTTGATATTATCGCTTGTGAAGACACAAGGGTTTCTTCGGTATTGCTGAGAGCGTACGAAATAAAAAAACCCCTATTCAGCTATTATAAGCACAAAGAAAAAGAGGGCGCGGAAAAGCTCATAGGGGAGCTGAAAGATGGAAAAAATATTGCGTTGATAACTGACGCCGGTATGCCGTCAATAAGCGACCCCGGGGCAATACTTGTTGCCGAGGCGCGGAAAGAAAAAATAAAGGTTGAGGTTGTGCCGGGCGCAACGGCGGTTGCAAGCGCAATTGCGTTAAGCGGTATTATCTCTACAGGGTTTTCTTTTTTAGGGTTTCTTCCCGAGAAAAGAAAAGACAAGCAGGAGCTGATAAATCATTTTAAGTTTTCGCCCTTGCCGTTGGTTTTTTATTGTAGTCCGCATAACATCAACGACGACATAGATTTTTTGGCAAGCGAGCTGGGCAAGCGAAAGGCGTATGCCGTTAAGGAGCTTACAAAACTTTATGAATCGGTTTTTGAGTTCGAATTAGTCGATGGAAAAATTGAAAATCCAAGAGGCGAGTTTGTACTTATAGTTGAGGGTAATTCTGCCGAAAGCTCTTTAAATGTTTTATCCGTTGCCGACCACGTAAAGCATTATATGCAAAGTGGATTGACCAAAAAAGATGCGGTTAAGCGGGTTGCAGCCGATAGAGGAGTTGACAAAAACTCGGTTTATGTGGAGGTTTTGGACATTTAAACCCCTTATTTTTTACAAAACAAATAAAAAATCGACATAAAAAAATAAAACAACCCCTAAAAAAACATCGTCATTATGCTAGCATAGGCTAGAGGTGGATAATTATGAGCGATGTTTTATTTTGCAAAAGTTTTGAGTGTGAGTGCGGAAAAACGCACGAGCTGAACACGGAAATCGTTTTTGAAAAAAATGCTGTCGAGCGTACGTCGGATTATATACAAAGGGTTTTTCTTCAGGGAAATATTGCAGTTTGTGCCGCTGAAAGTGTTTCTGATATTGCCAAAACGGCGCAAACTCAGCTATATAAAAACGGCTATACAATTAGAGAAGTTTTAATCAATGATATGAAATCTATTGAAGAGGGTTGCGCTGAAATTTTGAAAATCCCCGAATGCGTCAGGTTTTTATTGGGCGTAGGTAGCGGAGCTATTGCAGATATGGTACGGCTTGCGGCGTCTAAGATGGATATATGCTATGCAATCATTGCAACGGCGCCGTCAACGGACGGTTATTTGGCGGATAAAGTCAAGGACTTTGCCTCGGGAGAATACGTCGAGTGTAAACCGCCCGAGCTTTTGATTGTGGATGAAAACATAATTGAAAAAGCGCCCTCCCGTTTGACGGCGGCAGGCTATGGAAGGGTGGTTGCGCAAATTGTAAATATTTTTGACAGCGAGTTTAATAAATTTGCGCATATGAAAAGCTATTGCGAGGTTGTATTAAACGCTTTGGCAAAGGAAATCCATCAATTCGAATTAGACAAGGATAAGCCTGACTTTAAGAAAAGGCTTATGAAAATATTGATAAGTATTTCACGGGCGAATGTGTATTTGGATTTTAGAGACACGGCAACCGATTGTTTTGCCTCGGTTTTAAGCAAAATCCAACCGCAAAGAACGGAAGGAGAAAACAGTTTGCCCGCCGCATATATCGTTTTAAATTTATATAAAAGTTATCTAAATTCGCCCGCAGTGGACACTATGCTTCCGCCCGATATATTAAAAACTGTAAAGCTTTTGGAAAAAAGCAACGTCATAAATTACAATAAATATATCAAAAACATCCAGCCTACTACCGTTTCCAATTATTTGCAACAAGCGTTTATTTTGGGAGAGTATAGGATAGATTTGTTTGATTTAATCAGAGAGATAGACCTAAGCGGAATTACAAGATTTTGGAGAAGATTGTATAGCGACGCAGGCTTTTGGTTGAAAAATTATATGACGAATATGCAGCTGATGAGATATTTGTCACTGGCTGCGGAATTGAGCAACAATACCTTGCTTAAGCATATAAAGCGGGTAGGATTTTTGGAAAATTGCATTTAATTTCAGGCAAATTTTCGGCAACTAAACCAAAACAGATTACAATACCTCAAAAATGTACTATAATAAATGTAGTACTTTTTTTGAGGCATTATGAGAGACTTAAGAGAAATTGAATTGTTTTTATTTGATATGGACGGCACGGTCTATTTGGGGGAAACCGAAATAGCCGGTTCTTTTGACGCTATCCGCTATTTGAGAAGTATTGGCAAAAAAATCTGCTTTTTTACCAACAACAGCAGTAAAAGCGCAAAAGATTATATAGAAAAGCTATACCGAATGGGGCTGGAAATTTCAAATGATGAAATTTATACCTCAGGGGAAGTCACCTGCGAGTATATAAATGACGTTTATCCTAATAAAACTGTTTTTTTGATGGGAAACGAAAAACTCAAAAACGAATTTGTCAAACATAATATTCGCCTTTGCGACGATAATCCCGATTTATGCGTTTTGGGCTTTGATACTACGCTAGAATACAATCGGCTTTACGAGTTTTGCAAGGAGCTTTTTAAAGGGAAACCTTATATAGCCACGCACCCCGACCTTTTTTGTCCGACGGAGGATTGCCCGATGCCCGACATCGGCGGAATGATAAGGCTTATTGAAGCGACAATATCAAGAATGCCCGACATAATAATTGGCAAACCTTATACCCCCGCCGGAGACGGCGTGAAAAAGCGGTTTAAGTTGTCTGCCGACAAAATTGCAATGGTGGGCGACCGTCTATATACCGATATTAAATTTGCCCAAAATAACGGGTTCACGTCCATTTTGGTTTTGTCGGGAGAGACGTCCCGCGAGATGATTTGCGACAACGAAAAACCCGATTATATTTTGGATTTTGTGAAAGATATAAAGCAGTTTTTATAGTCAAAAAGGGCGGTTTTTACCGCTTTTTTTTGTTTTTCCTCTTTAATTAAATAAAGTGCTAAATAATGCTTGCTTAATTGCGTGGGGTGTTATAGAATAGAAAAAATATTTAATCAAAGGAGGTCGTGCTATGAACAGTGCTATTTGTGCTACACTTGGCGACAAGGTTATTCAACTTTCTATTTTATTCATTTACGTTTTAATGATGGTCTTAGTTGCGTATTATTGCAGAAAACGCGCAAGTAACGTAGACGACTATCTTTTGGCTGGCCGCGGTTTGAACGGGTGGATGAGCGCCTTTTCGTACGGAACGGCATATTTTTCTGCGGTAATATTTGTTGGTTATGCGGGGAAATTTGGCTGGACTTTTGGTTTATCCTCAGTTTTAATCGGCGTAGGAAACGCAGTATTCGGCACATATCTTGCTTGGAAGGTTTTAGGAAAGCGTACAAGAAACTTGACCAGAAACCTTGAGGCGCGTACTTTGCCCGAGTTTTTTGAAAAACGCTATGATGATAAAAGCATTAGAAAGGTGACTTGCTTAATCATATTTATATTTCTTATTCCATATTCCACGTCCGTATATCAGGGCTTAGCGTACTTGTTTGAGGCAATGTTCGGCATAGATTTTGTATGGTGTATTATCCTGATGGCGTCTTTGACTGCGCTCTACCTTTTCTTTGGGGGCTATCTTGCGACTTCGGTTTCTGATTTTGTCCAAGGCATAATTATGATTATCGGCGTTGTTGTGATGGTGCTTATGCTTATGGCGCGCCCTGAGGTAAATTGGACGGAGGGTTTGTCAAAGCTGACAGAAACACACGGATGGTTCCCGTCGTTTGACAGCTCGTCAGGCAGACTTATCGACAGCGACGGTTTCAATTTGATAATTATGATACTTTTGACCTCGTTCGGCATTTGGGGACTGCCTCAATCCATACATAAGTTTTATGCAATACGTGACGAAAAGGCGATAAAGCAAGCAACCATTGTCAGTACGGGCTTTTCTGCAATAATCGGAATAGGTGCATATTTAACAGGCGCGCTGGTATCTCTGTTTTTGGCAAGAGGCGATTTTACCACAATGGACACCGCCGTGCCGATTATGATAAGCAAAGCGTTACCGCCTGCGATGTTAGGCTTAATTTTAATTTTGGTTTTGGCTGCAAGTATGAGCACTCTTTCATCTTTGGCGCTTGCCGGTTCTTCGGCGATAGCGGTGGACTTATATAAAGGATACATTAAGCCCGATGCAGAAGACAAAAAGGTTAAACTGTTGTTGCGTATTTTGTGCTTAAGCTTTATTGTATTATCTGCAATTTTAGCGGTTGCTCAAATAGATGTTATTGTCACAATGATGAGCTTAAGTTGGGGCACGCTTGCAGGCTGTTTTTTGGGGCCGTATGTATTGGGGTTGTATAGTAAAAAAGTCAATAAGGCAGGGGCGTGGGCGTCAATTATCACGGGGCTTGGCGTAACCTTGATTCTGATTTTGGTATTTGGGTTTATGGACGCGCCCGACGGAGCCAATTTTGGCGCGGTTTTAAAAACGGGTATCGGGAGAAGTCCTTTAATAGGTGTTATTGTTATGGCTTTATCCATAATTGTTACGTACGTTGTTAGCTTATGTTTTCCAAAAGCCAAGGTAAACGACGAAATTTTGAGTAAAATTTAGAATATAAGATTAAAAAATTTAATAAGGTCAATAATCTGCGTGTAAGAGGTACTTATGCGCAGATTTTTTTTATTTTTATCGCTATGTGTTGCGTTACTTTGGTTTGCCAAAACTGACCTAGAGACTTATAACGCAGAAATCGGCGGTGTTTACAAGGTATATACACAAGAAAAAACCGATGCTGAAGCATTTGTTATCGGGGATATTACCGTCTTTTCCGCAGACGTAATGGGAAAACTATCCTCCGACAAGGTTCTGGGCGAAACTATTGTTACCAGCGGTGACAAGGAAACCGTAAATGCAATTTGTGAAAGGTTGGGCGTTATCTTCCGACGCACAGAAACCGTTGACGATATTTATATAGTATATGGTTATTCCTTTAGATTAAAGCGCACGCGCATTATCAATAATGCGCCCGTGAATATTCAAATAACCTTAAGAAACGGCGTCATTACAGTATCAAATCCTATAAATCAAGGAAGTTTTTAATTGTGTGTATAAAAAAAAATACGATGGTAATAATCAAAACAAACACGGAGGTATACGATGAACAAATTTAAACAAATTTTAAACTCAACAGGGAAATTTTTAAAGAAAAATATCTATTACGTATTGATAATTGTATGTATAGCGGCTATCGCAACAATGATAACTGTAACCCTTGTTAAGAATTCAAAAAGCGCAACCCAAACGCCGGTAGGAAACGTTGGAGACCCAAATACAAATATTCCTTCCGACCCCAGCAAGGAAAATCCTAAAGAGGAAAACCCGGTAATCACTCCCCCACTAACATTTGCGGCGCCGGTACAGGGTTCGGAAATCGGAATGGTTTTCAATGACGCAGAGCTTGTGTTTTCAAAAACGCTTAACCAATGGAGCACGCACCTTGGAATCGACTATTTGGCAGAAGAAGGAACAGCTGTTTGCGCTGTTGCAGACGGAGTAGTTTCGGAAGTTAAATACGACGCGCTAAAAGGCTATATGATAACCATAAGTCACAAAGACGGCGTAATAACCAAATACTGTTCGCTTGGTGAAAACACATCGGTTATTGTTGGACAAAGCGTAACCAAGGGACAAACTATCGGAACTGTTTCCACATCGATGATTGTTGAAAGCAGCGAGGGCGCGCACCTACACTTTGAAGCTTTATTGAACAATAAACTTGTAAACCCGGAAGCATATTTTGTTGCAAATGATAAATAAATCTTCCCCCTAAAATAGCCTTATCAAAGAAAACCCGCAGAGATTTGCGGGTTTTTTTTGAATAACTACGCCTATCTGTAAGTTTATATTGTAGACAACTTTTTTTGTATATGGTATACTCTAACAGTTATGAAAGCTGCATTAAAAAAAGAAAATACCAACAAATCGATGTATGAATATTTTTTAGAGTATTCTGCCGATAGGAATAATTTGGTTGCAATGACTATATTTAACGAGTCATTGTCTTTTGACCAATTTATCGTAAAAGTTGAGGCGATGTCTCACTATTTTATGGATATTGGCGTTAAAAAGGGTGACAGCGTTTGTATTTGTTTGCCAAATATTCCCGAGGCTGTAATTGCGATGTATGCGGTAAATCGCATAGGCGCAATCATAAATATAGTGCACCCTATGTTGCATAGCAAGGGTCTTTGCGATATTTTGGAAAAAACTGGAAGCCGAGTTTTATTGTTACAAAGCGCAAATTTTTATAAATACGCTTTTGGAATAAGCAAGTTTAAGCTTGATAAAATCATTCTTTGTTCCATTATGGATTACTTGCCAAAAAAGCTTAAAAGAGGCTATAAACTTAAAACTTTCAGCGCAAGAAGGGCGTCCTGGGTAGCAAGAAAGCTGGTGTCAAATGTAATTGATTATGAAAATGCCAGATGCAATAATTACCACAAATTTCCTGAGGTTTCGGGCGATGATATTGCCGTGTATATGCACAGTGGCGGGACAACGGGTGAGCCGAAAACCATTATGCTTTCCAATAAAGCGTTAAATTCTTTACCATATCACTTGTTAAATTCGATTGCCGAAGGCGAAAACGGATATCGCTATTCACATAAAGACGCTATGCTTGCAGCATTACCGCTTTTCCACGGGTATGGCTTAGGCGTATGCGTGCATCTATCGCTCTGTTGCCGTATGAAAATTGTCTTAGTGCCTTTGTTTAGCGCTAAGGATATGGGCGGACTGATAAAAAAACAAAAAATCACCGCGCTTGCGGCTGTTCCAAGAATGTATCAAAAAATGCTTGCCGACAAAAACTTTACGGGTGAAAATATCCAAACTTTGCGCAACGCTTATTGCGGCGGCGACAAAATGGAATCAGAAGTTAAAGTACGTTTTGACGAGCATATGTCAAAATATTCGGTGCCTTGCGCGCTTGAAGAAGGATACGGCTTAACCGAAACCGTCAACGTTTGCGTTTTAAATACGCATAAAAATCATAAAGAAAACTCCATTGGCAAAACGCTGGAATCTTTCAGCGCAAAAATAGTGGATACGGAAAATAAAACCTTGCCAACAAATACCAAAGGTGAGTTATGTATTTCGTCCGATACGCTTATGAGCGGTTATTTGCAAGACCAAGAGACAACGGATTTGGTTCTTATTAAAGACGAAAATGGTATAAGCTGGCTTAAAACAGGCGACTTATGCTATATTGATGACGATGGATTTATTTTCTTTGTGGACAGGCTTAAACGATTGATTAAAATATCGGGGATGAATGTGTTCCCCGCGGAAATTGAGCGGGCGGTTACAAAACTGGATTTTGTTGAGCAAGCTTGCGCTGTCAAAGCCAAGCACTCCTTTAAGACTATCATCGTATTAAACGTAATTTTAAAGAAGGGAGAAAAGCTCACGCCGGAAAAAGATAAAATAATCCGCGAATATTGCGATGAAAACTTGTCTAAATGGGCGCAACCTACTTTAATAATACAGCGCGACAGTTTCCCTGCAACCAAAATCGGCAAAGTTGATTATAAGGCGTTGGAAGGAAAAACTGAGTAAACCAAACATAACAGGGTAAAACAAGCTATAGATACTGCCTTATCAAGGCAGTTTTTTTATGGCAAAAAAAGGCTTTTGCCGTAATTTTTGTCATATTTTCATTCTAATAAGGTGTATTTTGCATAATTTTTTATAAAAGGGTTGACGATTTATTCAGAGGTGAGTATAATTAAATTGTCAGTCGGTCGTATGACAAACAAGGAGAAAAGATGAGTACGTTCAAAAAGATTTGTAAAAAAGTGAATGAAATCGCTCCGAATGTAAAAATTTCGGAAGAGAAAAACTGCATTGTTTTATCCGGAGAGTTGGATGATTGGGACAAAATTGTGGCTTGCGGTAAGGCGGCGGTAAACAAAAAGAAATATCTTGGCGTCATCAATAATATTCAACTTAAAGGCTTTTCAGACAATGTTTCAATGCCTGAAATTTCCGACAAAGAATATGACGGAAGCGCCCCTGACGTTTTAATTATCGGCGCAGGCGTGTCGGGCGCAACAATAGCCAATGAGCTTTCCAAATGGA
>CAZSAC010000049.1:0-11057 GCA_964604875.1 uncultured Bacteroidaceae bacterium
CCGTTTTATCACTTATGCAAAGTATATCCGCCAGTTGTATTTGAGTAAATCCATGAGCTTTTCTGTTTTCGGCGATAAATTGTCCTATTTTAATTGAATCCATTTGGTACCTCCTTTATCTGTATATTATAAAATTGGAACAAGAAAAAACACACACGCAGCGTAGAGTTTTAGTTTTCTACGATAAGTAGAGATGGAAATTCTATGAAAGGTAAAATAAATTATCCTTATTAAATGATTTTGTAATACGATAATAATAACACAATGCTCATCAAAATTTCTACAAAAACAGCAGAAGTTTGCTAAAAAAGACTGCAATATGTTAAACAGATTATTAAAAAACGGGCAAGCCCCGAGACGGACAGGCAGACGAGCGTCAGCAGACAGGTATGACGGAAGTCGTGGAAAGAAAAAACCACGAGCAGGCGCAAGCGGAGTCGTGGTTTTGATGGTGTAACCGACTGGAGTCGAACCAGCGGCCTTTAGAGTCGGAGTCTAACGCTCTATCCAACTGAGCTACGGTTACGAAAAGTTAAATTACAAAGTTGCCGTCTTTAAAGATTTGCATAGTTTTGCCGTCTGCGGTTGTGCCGACGATACTCATATCTTTTGTGCCAACCATAAAGTCGACGTGTTCAAGGCTGTTGTTGACGCCAAGCTTATCGAGTTCGGCTTCAGACAAAGCTTCTGTATTGGCGACGCAAGTGGGATAGGCTTTGCCAAGCGCGAAATGGCAGCTTGCGTTTTCGTCAAAGAGGGTATTCAAAAACAGAGTGTTTAAGTTTTGGATAGGGGTATCATAACCTATAAGCGCAATTTCCCCAAGGTATTTTGCGCCGTCGTCGGTGTCTAAAATGCCTTTAAGCGTATCATAGCCTGTTTCGGCAGAAAACGACGTTACTTTGCCATTTTTGAACGTTAAACTAAAGTTTTTGATAAGCTTGCCCATATGACAAAGTGGCATTGAGGCAACGAGAGTGCCGTTTGCAGTATATTTATGAGGCGCGCTGAACACTTCTTCCGTGGGCATATTTGCCGTAAAGGGACAGCCGTCAGCAGACACCTCTGCGCCACCCGTGAAGACATAACCCTTTGGAAGTCCAACGGTAAAATCCGTCCCCATAGAGTTTTTATAATGCAAGGATACGAGGTTTGCGTTGTTTAAAACTTTGCAATATTCAATCAAGCTTTGGTTATGCGTATGCCAAGCGGAAACGGGGTCGGCATCATAAACGCGCATAGATTTAAATATAAGCTCCCAAAGATTTGCGATTGCGTCCTCGGTGGAATTGTCGGGGAAAATGCTTTTAGCCCAGCTGGGAGAAGGCGCAGACGCCACGCACCACTTAATATGATTGGACATCGACGCGTCAAAAAATTTGGCAAAGCTCTGATGTGTAGCTTTAGAAAATTCCGCCATTGTTTTAGGGTCGACGTCGGAGAACAGCTCTGGGTCTTGGCTGGATATTGCAATATAGCAAGCCTTTTTGTCAACAATGCTTTCACGCATATCAACAATCCATTGCGGAATATCGCATAGCACGTTTAGCGCGGTGTTTGTCATACGGATTTTGTTATACTTTTCGTCGCCGTAGATTATCATAACGTCTTTGGCGCCGCTTGAGTAAGCCGCCTCAGCCATTGAACGAGCAACCTCTGCGCACTCTATTGGAGAGCTGATAAACAGTTCCTCTCCCTTTTGAAGATTGACACCGATTTTGACAATCAGCTCACTAAAACGGGATAACTTTTCCGAAAAATCCATATAATACCTCCCAATATAGAATATTGTGTAATTATAAACCAAACTAAGAATATGGTCAACCATTTAAAAGAAAAAAGAAAATAGTCTAAATTCCAAAAATTTCATTGATAATTTTAAAAAAACAAATACATAATGTCGCCTTTTGATTGAAAAAGATAAGAAGGTATGATATACTTATTTTTATTTCGTCGTATGAGGAGAAAATTATGAACGAAAAAGCTTTCTTTCACAAGTTGTTTGGCACAACTCGCGGTGAGGGTATGCAACCTAAAGAAGCGATTGCGTACAGTATCACAGGGATTGGGCAAAACTTTATTTGTTCTATCATAGGCTCGTTTTTGATGGTGTTTATGACAGACGTTCTCGGGTTTGATAACGATGTTAAAATTGGCGCGGTTACAGGTGTTGTGGCTGTCGCTTGGCTGATGTTGGGAACTCGTATTTTTGACGCGCTAAACGACCCTATTATGGGAAGTATAGTTGACAGAACCCGTACAAAGTGGGGAAAATGTCGCCCTTATCTCAAGTGGATGGCAATTCCTATCGGGTTGATTACTGTTGCGTGTTTCTTACCTTTTTATAAAGCAACAGTCGGCGGATTTGTTGCGTTAGCTATTGTTTACGTTATTTGGAGCGTGGTTTACACGGTGGCAGACGTTCCTTACTGGGGCTTGTCCACTGCGCTGACAAATGATACCATCGTCAGAGGAAAGCTTTTGACGGTTGCGCGTTTAGCTTGTACTGCTGGCGCGGGCATTGTAACGGTTTTTGTGCCAGTAATTATGAGCGCGGTTACTGCAAAATTCAAATATCCCGCAGGCACGATAATCAACGGCGTAGAATCCGGCGGTTTGCTTGACCCTCAATATGCCGCTCAAAACGCGCAAACCTTAAAGTGGGCGTATTTGATTGTGACCGTTGTGTTGGTTGCGCTTTCTATACCGATGTTCTTTTATGGTTTTAAGCACACGAAAGAAAGATTTACAGCCACCGATACTCCTCCGTCCTTGGGACACAATATGAAGCTTTTAATCAAAAATAAGCAGCTTATGCTTATTGTGGCTTCAGGCGTTTTGGGCGCGGCGAGAATGGTTTATACCTATACGGGCGGCTTATATTTTTGTAAATACGCCTTAGCTAACGAATCGGCTTATGCAACCTTAACCTTGCTTATTATCCCCGGCGGTCTAATCGCGTCTGTGCTTGTGCCGTGGCTTACTTCCAAATTCGGCAAAAAATGGACCTATATCGCAACTCATATTTTGGGCGCCGTCGCGATGATAATTATGTACTTTATGTGGGATTTCAATACCGCAGGCTTCAGGGCGGGCGGATTGGCGGTCAGCGTGGTTTGTATGATAGTTTTGGGTATTCCTCAAGGTATTTCAAACATTATGACGTACGCTATGATTGGTGATACCGTTGACTATTTGGAATGGAAAACAGGCGAGCGTGGCGAGGGTATTTGTTTTGCTATGCAAACGCTTATCAATAAAGTCGGTATGGCGGTTGGCGCGTTTATCGGTGTTTTGGCGTATGCAATGGCGAAGATTTCTCCATCAAACCCAGCAGGCTCAATGACCTCTGAAGGCTTGAATACGCTTTGGAATATGTTGGTTCTATCGGGCGTTATCAGCTTTATCCTTTGCATAATACCGATGCTGTTCTATAACATCACAGAAAAGCGTCAAGCGGAGATGGTTGCAGAGATAGAAGAAAGAAAGGCAGCGGCGGTAGCAGAAGCTTAATTTAAAAGTGAAGTTTCCATAAATATTCAACAAAGCCGAAACATTGTGTTTCGGCTTTAATTTTGTTTTGTATATTGTTTTGATTCAAACCTTAATAAGACGTTTTGTTTATATTGGCGACGTTGGTCTGGAACAGTTGCAAGCTTTCGTTGGATATTTCACCTTTTTTATAAAGTTCATCCAAGCATTGGTTGAGAGTATACATACCGATGTTTTTGCTGGTTTGCATTGTGTTTGGCAACTGGAAGTTTTTGTTGGAACGAATAATGCTTTTTACAGCGCTGTTGGCAATCAAAACCTCTGTGGCAAGCACTCGTCCGTCGCCTTTGGCGCGCGGGATAAGCTGTTGAGACACCACGCATAATAATACCATTGAAAGCTGAGTACGGATTTGGTCTTGTTGACCTGCGGGGAAACTGTCGATTATCCTGTCGATTGCGTTTTCTGCGCCCGTGGTATGCAAGGTTGCAAGCACCAAGTGCCCTGTTTCGGCGGCGGTGAGAGCTGTTGCAATACTATCAATATCACGCATTTCGCCCAGCATAATAACATCGGGGTCTTGGCGCAAACAGCTTCTAAGCCCCTTTGCAAAGCTGAGGGTATCTCTGCCAACTTCACGCTGAGTTATCAAGCATTTTTTGCTTTCGTGGATAAACTCAATAGGGTCTTCTAGGGTTATAATATGCTCGGATACGTTTTCGTTGAGATAGTTTATTATCGCGGCAAGAGTTGTGGATTTACCGCTTCCGGTTGGCCCCGTCAACAGTATAAGCCCGTTTTTGCGTAGGGACATATCACGCAGAATAAGCGGTATACCAAGGCTTTCAAAACTATCGATTGAGGCGTTGTAGCGTCGTACGGATAAAGAATAGCCGTTGCTGTCTGTGTAGGCGTTTGCGCGATAACGTTGCTTATGAAGATTGAAGGAAAAGTCAAGCTCCTTCTCGGCGTTGAACTTATATTTTTGTTCCTCCGACAGGACGGAATAGATTATCAAAAGCACAATGTTTGAAGAAAGCTTTTCTTCCGCTATCGGCACAAGCCCTTTTGGTAGGCGAGCGCAGGGCTGTAAATCGGTTTTGATATGCAGGTCGCTACTGCCTAGCTTCATACACTCATCAAGATATTTCTCTAAAAGCGCGTGATAAAAATAGTTTGGGTCTGATTTTAGTTTTTCCTTTGCTTTTTTAAGCCGTTCAGCTTCGCTTTCAGAGGGTTGCTCCTTCGCGGGTTCTTCCGATATTGCAGAATTTGCCGAATTATCTTCCTTCTCGGTTACGGCAACGTTTTTTTCTTCTTCCATGTGTAGTCCTTTTAGAAAGTTTTATATAAAATATTATACGAAAAAAGCAACTTTATGTCAATACATTTATTTTTTGGTTTCTAAAGTCTATCGTTTTTTCCAATAATAATTGACTTATCCTATAAATACATCTAAAATATAGTAAAATAGCGAGGTTAAAAATGATTTATAACAGCATACTGGACACAATCGGAAAAACGCCAATGGTAAAGCTTAAGGGCTTTTCAACCAAGGACGCCACGGTTTATGCAAAAATTGAAGCGTTTAATCCGTCCGGAAGCATAAAGGACAGAGCGGCGTATTATATGATAAACGACGCTTTGCTTTGCGGTAAAATTAAAAAAGATACGCTTATCATTGAACCTACGTCGGGCAATACGGGGATTGGTTTGGCGATGGTGTGCGCGGCTTTAGGACTTAAGTTGATTTTGACAATGCCCGAGAATATGAGCGTCGAGCGTGTCAAAATTCTAAAAGCCTACGGCGCAGAAATTGTAAAAACACCCAAAGCAGAGGGAATGCTGGGGGCTATTAATTGCGCAGAAAAAATCAAAAGTGAAAACCAAAACTCCTTTATACCGTCGCAGTTTGAAAATCCGTCCAACGCCAACGCGCACTTTATGACCACCGCAAGGGAAATTTTCGGAGACTTATCCGACATTGATTGGATTGTCGGGGGAGTAGGCTCGGGCGGTACGATTATTGGCATCAAAAAATATATTGAATTTATAAATGAAAAAACAAAGGTTTGCGCCGTTGAGCCTGAAAACAGCCCGATGCTTTCCGAGGGCAAATCGGGGGCGCATAAGCTGCAAGGCATAGGGGCAAACTTTGTCCCCCAACTTGTGGATAAGAAAAAACTTGACGCAATCGCAAGAGTGTCCGACGAAAGCGCTTTTTCTTGCGCAAAAAAACTTGTCAGAGAAGAAGGCATTTTTGTGGGCATATCCTCGGGCGCGGCTTTAGCGGGCGCGCAAAAGCTGATTGATAAGGGCGTAAAAGGAAATATTGTTGTTATACTCCCCGATAGCGGAATGAAATATCTTTCGACGGAGTTGTGCGATGACTAAGCGCGTTATTGTTGGAATGAGCGGAGGGGTGGATAGTTCTGTCGCCGCCGCGCTTTTAAAGGAGCAAGGCTATGACGTGGTCGGCTTATTTATGCGCAATTGGCGGGAGACGGACGAAAACGGAGCTTGTACCGCCGAGGCGGATTATACAGACGTAAAGTCTGTGGCGTCTTGTTTGGATATTCCTTACTATACGGTGGATTTCAGCAAGGAATATATGGACAGAGTTTTCACAAAATTTGTGGATTATTATAAAAGAGGATTGACGCCAAACCCCGACGTATTATGCAATCGCGAGATAAAGTTTAAGCCTTTTGCAAACTATGCAAAACAGATGAACGGGGACTTTATCGCAACAGGGCACTATTGTAAAGTGCTTAAATCGCAAAATCATACCTTTTTAGCCCGTGCGGTGGACGAAAACAAATGCCAAACCTATTTTTTAAATCAGGTATCCGAACAACAAATTGAAAACGTTATCTTTCCCCTCGGGGATATGCTGAAGCCAGACGTTAGAAGGCTTGCCGAAAAATACGGCTTTTCAACCGCCGAAAAAAAAGACAGCACAGGTATTTGCTTTATCGGAGAAAGAAATTTTAGAGAGTTTTTATCAAAATATATCCCTATGCAGAAAGGGAAAATCCTTACGTTAGACGGAAAACAGGTTGGGGAGCATAACGGCGTTTTCTATTATACCGTCGGGCAAAGAAAGGGCTTTGGCTTAGGCGGCGCGGGAAACGGGCAACCTTGGTTTATCGTAAAAAAGGACGTTGAGAAGAATATATTATATGTAAATCAGGGCGAGTGCGACGAAATGTTTTCGTCGGAAATAGTTACGTCCGCATTCAATTTTATAACGCTTAGACCCGACGTTTCGGAGTTTAGGTGCTTGGTTAGAATCCGACATCGTCAGCTCTTACAAGATGCGACTGCGAGGCTGGAGGGGGATAGGGTTCGCATTATTTTTGATACGCCTCAGCGCGCGCCCGCAAGAGGGCAGTACGCAGTTTTATATGACGACCGCATTTGCTTGGGCGGTGGTGAAATCGACGAAATAATTTAAATATGAAAGGATTGACTTTTGGCGCATATGATGTTATCGTTGTATTAATCAAGTGATACAAGTGTAGGGAGATATGCAGTTTAATCCAAATCAAACAGTTTCCAGTCAAATCGTAACGTACATTAAGGACAAAATTTTTTGCGCCGAGTTTGCCTGCGGGGAAAAATTGCCCGCAATTAGGGAGCTTGCTATAAAGCTTTCTGTCAACCCAAATACGGTTGTAAAAGCGTTTGCAGAGCTGGAACAACAGGGGCTTATTTTTACTGAAAGCACAAATGGGAAATACGTGACGTCCAACGCCGAGCTTATTTTGGCAGAAAAGACTGCTTTTTTGAAACAAAATTTAAACGAATATTTTACGCTTGCAGAGAGGTACGGATTTACAAAAAAACAAATAAAAAAATTGTTGGAGGGGTAATATCATGGTGGATTTTAAGGTGGAAAATCTTACAAAGCATTACGGGAAAAAGCTGGTTTTAAACGATATTAGCTTTGAGCTTCAGGGCGGTCAAATCGTTGGAGTATTCGGGCTTAACGGTGTTGGCAAAACCACGCTTTTTAATTGTATTGCCGATTTTGTAGGATATACGGGCGAAATTTCCAAGCAGAAACAATCGGACATTTCCTATATGTGTTCGGAAAACCTTTTGTTTGAAGACAAAACCATAAACGGAATGCTATCGTTTTATAAGGATTTTTTCGGGGGCTTTGACATCGACGGCGCAAGAGAGGATATAAATAGGTTGAAGCTAGACCCGAAAAAGCTTGTGCGTCGTCTTTCTATGGGACAAAAGACAATAATTTCCTTCGTTCTCGCCATACATTGTTCTGCCAAGCTTTATCTTTTTGACGAGCCTATGACGAATTTAGATATAATATATCGCGAATTTTTGATTGAAAAATTGCTTGAAACCATTGACGAAAACAAAATATATTTGATTTCCTCGCACGAGCTGTATGAGCTTGAAAACGTTTTTTCACACATAATGATAATCAAAGATAACGTCATCGGCGGGCTGAAAGAAACAGAGGATATCAGAGCTAGCGGACAATCTGTGTCGGAGTATTATAAAGAGGTGGTAAAATGCTAAAGCTTTTTAAACACGAGGGGTTGTCTTTGGCATTTGTTCCGTTGGGAATGGTGATTTTAAACGCGCTTGCGACAATTTTTTTGATGATAATGGCAAACGTTGACAGCTCAAGTAAAACGGCGCTCTTTTTTGGGAACTGGATTTTGGAGTTTTTTTTGGCGGGCGCAATACTCATTGACATAGGAATTTTAATTTCAAAATCGTCAAAATCCATAGAGCTGTATAAACTGGCGGACATATCGCAGTTTAAATTGATATTATCCCGCGCGCTCATATTGTTTGTGTTTATAACAATAACTTCAGCCCTTATGGTATCCGAGTTGACGGCGGTTGCCGCCGTTGGCTATCGAAAAATTGGAGAACCCTTACTAACGGCGTCCTATTCTGAGGCATATGCGCTTTTTAATAGACCCTTTGCATTTTGGCTGATATGCTTGTCAAACGGGTTTTTTGCGGTTGTGCTGTATTTTTTGTCACTTGCCATCGTGCCGATTTTAAGGAGAGATTTTTCTAAAACCCTAAAATATACCGCTTGTGGCGTGACGTTTGCTTTGTTGTTTATAGCGTGTACCTTTGCTGCGCCATATTTTGCCAATATTTGGCCTGAAGCAAATTTTAACGTTGCAGTTTATAATATGGAAGGACAGGGAAAGTATGGTTTAACAATTTTGCCAAGTCAAGTACTCTATCAAACAGAATATTTTAATCCCTTAATCGAAAAAGAGCTTGGAACCAGTGCTTTTTTGACAATCAATTTTTTATGCGTGGGAGAACTGTTGTTTTATTTTCTGTTATGCAGCTTGTGCTTTATGGTATATAGCCTTTGTTATAAGGTATATTCAAAAAATAACCGCCTAAAAGAAAAAATGACTGTCGTAAAAATAACAACTATCCTTGTAGCTATTGTTTCGATGACTGCATTTTATTTCTATGCGTCCACCCCTCCAAAAGTGCCGAATACAACTGACAAATTTTATGGTTTTCCAACCATGGTATACACGAAAATCGGAGAGGAAATTGATTTAACACAGTACTATTCTCTTGATACGGTAAAGCTTTGCGAGGATAGTCCTCGGTTATACCTAACTGAAAAGTGGGGTTATTCAGCAGATGAGGAAGGTGAGATAACATATATAGAGGGCGAGGATTTTATATTAAATGAAGATAAAACTAAGCTGACTGTTTTAAAGGACTACAAATATTTGTATTTTGATATTTACACAACGGATAAATATACCAAAGAAACTCTCTATATTTTGCGCATTCGGGTTACAGTTGGCGAAAAACCCGTATATCCATATAGACCGGCTTAACTAAAGCATTGTTAAAAGGGGAGAAAAATGCTAAAAATTTTTAAACACGAGGGGCAATCGCTTCTTTACATTCCAATATGCGTTGTGCTTTTATACACCTTGGCAACTATCGTTTTGATGCTTGTCGCAAAATTTAGCGACAATACTTTCGTAATTATTCAAAAAGGTAATTCCTTGATTAAAATAGCAATGGCGGCTACAATTTTGGGAAACACGGGTATTTTGTTAAACAAATCGGCAAAATCCATTGAGCTGTATCGGCTGGCGGATATATCTCAACGCAAGCTTGTATTTTCTCGCTCGGCGCTTTTGCTTGGCGTTGTAACGCTCACGTCACTTATATTGGTGTCAGAATTTATTGCAGTTTCCGCCATAGGTTATCATAAGGCGGGTAAAGCCGTAGTTGATATATTGCTAAGGTCGGAATACGCGCTTTATAAGAAACCATTTTTAAGCTGGTTGTTATGCTTGTCAAACGGTTTTTGCGCAGTGGCGCTATATTTTATGTCGCTGTCCATTGTGCCACTATTGCGGGCGGATATTTCAAAGTTTATAAAGTTTCTCGGCGGAAGCGCGATATTTATAATCTTGATATTATTTACCATTAGTGTTGCGCCACAGTTTGCAAACCTTTGGCCGGAAGCAAACCTCAATCTTGCGGGAAATACGTCCTTTGTTATGTCCAACGGTAATAATATGTTGATAAGATATCTTCCCAAAATGGAGATGTATTCCTATGACTATTTCTTCTTTGATACGGCTATGCAAAGTTCGGGGACATTTACTATAAACATTTTAAGCGTTGGCGAAATGCTTTATTATCTGTTATTGTGCGCCGTATGCTTTATTGTTTATAGCTTGTGTTATAGGGTGTATTCAGATGGAAAGAATATGTTTAAGGATAAATTATCGCTTATAAAACTAACGTCAACTTTGTTAATAATCATTTCAATCAGCTCATTTTTCTTTTATACGATTAATCCGCCTAAGGTTGATATTGAAAATCAAACCGATACGTCATACATAAGCGTCAATATAGGAAATGAAATTGACTTAACGCAATATTATTCTGTTGAAACCGTCGAAAAGTGTAAAAAGAACCCAAGATTGCGTGTTAAAGAATTTTGGGGGATAAATTATGCAGCGCTTGAAAATGGAAATATGCTGATAAAAACTCCAATAGAAGGCGAGGATTATATTTTAAGCGCGGACAAAACACAGCTCACACTTTTGAAAAACATAAATTTTTCTATAACAATTGTTGTGGTAGATAAGTATACTCAGGACGGCTATGAGATTGTAAACATAGTATTTGGGGAAAGTCCGACCTATCAAATTATAAGATAAAAGAAGGTTCAAACAAAAAAGCGGGCAAAAAACACAGCTCGCTTTTTCTTTATACAATATTAAATAGATATAGTAAATAATATTCATAAAAAAAATAAAAAAATATCAAAACTCGCCATTTAGGGTTTTTGCGTCGCGCGCTCCACCATATATAGTGGTTTCCATTTTCAGGGAAATTTAGAAGGCTTTATTATGCGAAAGCCCTTTATTTATCGGCATTTTTGCCAAAAATAAAAAAGTTTAAAAAAGTTTAAAAAACTACAAAAAAACTGTTGACAAGACTTTTTTCCTGTGGTAGTATGTAAAAGCTGTCGCCGAAAGGGACGGCGTGTAACTTTAAAATTGAACAGACAGGAA
>CAZSAC010000050.1:0-9864 GCA_964604875.1 uncultured Bacteroidaceae bacterium
AACGCCTCTCATAACAGAGAGGCGTTTTTCTTATAAATCCATACTGCGGATATGCGTTATATCTAAGTTTCCTTTTTCGTCAACCTCAAAAACCGTACCGCCTCGTTGAGTATTCTTTTTCTTAATTCCGATATACGCCATATAATCAATACTCATCGGATATGACAACCTAATACCCTTATAGGTTAGGGAAATTGTATTTAAATGGTCGTGCCCGAAAAACATCGCCTTCGTCGACCCGAGGTTTACCATATCTTCAAATATATGCGTCGGGCGAGTTTTAGGATAGCCGAAATAGTTGTCTTTTTCACCTACAAAGCCACAATGATAAGTCACCTCGTCACTACCCAAATAGCATTTTTGCCACGCCTCATAAAACTCTTTTATTGGAATGTGCATAAACGCAAAAGATGGAATAATCATATCCTTATTGACTGATAAACGCTTCATTTCGCTTTTATACCACTCAATTTGATTGTCGTGGACGTGGTCAAAACCGCTGTAAAAGCCTTTACCTATATACATATTGCTGTCTAAAAAAACTAAGGCGTCGACGTCCTGCTTGTCCTCGGTTTTAAGCTTTATTATATAATTTCCACACCCGTCGATGTTTGGGTTCCCTTTTTGGAAAATGCAATATTTTCCCCTGCTATATATATCGGCAAGTTGTGGTTTTTTGGTGATACTGCTTTTTTCTTGGTCGTGATTGCCAAACACAAAACACCACGGAATTTCAAACTTTTCCATAAAATCAGAGACAAATTGGCTTTGCTTTTTGTTGTTTGCAGACCCCGATATAATTGCGATAGGATATACCATATCGCCTAAAACAATGATTAAATCCGGCTGAACCTTTTCAACCGTTTTTATGATTGCTTCCTGCGCCAACATATCCTTTTTTCTGCCGATTGCCGAACACGAAAAATGAAAGTCGGTTAAAAGAAGAATCTTAAACCTTGTCCCGTTGGGAATAATAAACGAATTATATCCGTCAGAATCCATGAACGGAGCTAGTCCTCTGTTTGTTATTTTTTTTGATAATATTTCCATTATACTTTTTTGGCTTTGCCGTATAACTCTGCAATTAAAGCGTCTCGTTCGGCAAGCTCTTGTTTAGTAAGCGTGGTTAATCCGTCCTCTTTTTCTTCGTCAATAAAATATCTTATACGGCTTAGTTTCTTATTTGTTAGTTTAAACTTAAACGACGCAAATAATGCTACCGCTATGAAAATCACTATGAAAACTCCCATAACAACTCTTATGGCAACAAGCGCGCTATCCGGTTGAGGTTGATAGAAGGTCGGGTCGGAGCTGGTGTTTTCAATATAGCCTGCCGCGCCTATAAGCCAACCGACTAAGCCGACGCCAAACGCACCCGCCAGCTTTCTGACAAGCGTCATCATACCGCTATAGGTACCCGTATCCCGTTTGCCTGTCGCCATCTCGCCAACGTCAACAGTGTCCGGGAAAATAATCCAAGGCATCATTTGCGCGCCGCCGAAGCCAAGCCCCATAATTGCCGCCGTGATAGGCACTAATATCGGGGGCGCCCACGAGGGAGAAATTACCGCCAAAAGGATACCGCCCAAAATATAGAAAGGTAAACCCATTCTAAAGGCGAATTGTTTGCTTTTTTTGTCCATCATTATTCTTGCCAGAGGGAACGCAACCACCGCCGAAACCATCATCGGCGCAATAATAAACAAGGATGAAAAGTTCATACCGAAAAGCTTATAGCCGTGCCAAACGTCTGTTGCGTAATAAACCGCAAGCGCGGATATCATATCCATACACATAAACGCCGAGGCATACATACAAATATGCCAACGGTAAGAACGGTTCTTATAAGGCTCGATATAGTTTTTCAAAAATTGCTTTGAATTAAATTTTTCTTTTGGGGTTGTTTCCTTAATACGCTCCTTAACCCAAATGGCGCAAATAACTAAGCCCCCACCAAACAACGTCCCAAAAAGCAACGATATTGTCAGCCAAAACGCCGTCGGTGACAAGGTAGGGATAAACAGATATCCGTCCGCGCTTATAAGCGCCTCGACAAACGCAAGCGGTAATACATACGCCAAACCCGACGCCGCCGCAGCAAAAACCAATTTAACTGTATTTGCGCTGTTTCTTTGTCTAAAGGACGGAGAGATATCGCTTGCCATAGCGCAATACGGCACCTGCGTAACTGTCGAACAGGTATTCCATAAAAGATACATTACGACGATATATACCAAAAAACCGTTTTCGCTCATTCCCCAGCTTCGCACAGGGAGAAAAACAAGAAAGATGCAAAAGAAAAGCGATATGCCTCCCCAAAACATCCACGGACGCCTTCTGCCGTACTTTGAGCGCGTGTTATCGGTTAAAAAGCCCATAACGGGGTCGGTAACTGCGTCCCAAATTTTTGCAACCATCATAATTGTAGACGCAACGGCAATCTTTAAGCCCATAGTTGTCATATATTTCAGCATTACGCAAGACATCATCGCAACGCCGCCGCCGTCCATAAAGGCGCCAATGCCGTAACAAATTTTTTCTTTCAGCGGAACTCTGTCCTCGGGGCGGTCGCAAGGTTGCTGACTACCTTCAGCCTGAATGGTTACATCGTTTTTTTCTTCCATAGTATACTTCCTTTTGTTTATGCGTAACAGGTACGATTGATAATAACTTTCTTTAAATCGTCGGAAAGCTCGTTGAAATAAGAACAATATCCCGCAACACGCACCATTAGGTATTTGTATTTATCGGGATTATTATATGCGTCTATAAGTAAATCCCTGCTTATTACGTTGGGTTGGAACTGCATACCTCCCTCCGTTAAGAAGGTAAATATGATTTGCCCTAAGTTGTCAATGCCCTCTTCACCGGGGAAAAGCGCGCTGTCAATATGTAGAGTTGCCGTCGTGCCGTTGGGGGCAAAATGCTCCCAATCTATTTGACACATCGAATTTAAGGAGGACAGCAAGTCTGATTCTTCCATTCCATAATGGTTGGTGATGCTGTTGGCAAGAGGTACGCCTTTTTTCCTTCCCGACGGCAACGCCTGAACCTTTAAGCCGTATCTATCGTTGACGTTTAGGGCGTAATAGCCAGCAGTATAGGAGGCGCGTCTGGGTCCGTTGTAAGGCACTTGGTTTAATGCGTTGACATAAACCTCTAAAGCAACGTTTACCCACCTTGCAGGCTCGGAACTGCTGTCATCGCCGAACTTTGGCAACGCTAAAATATCCATATATAAAGCCTGATGCTCATCTCCCTCAAAGTTTGCGTCAATAGCATTTATCATATCCTGCATTGTATATTTTTTCTGTTTAAACACCAGCTCGTTTATTGCAAACAAGCTGTCGCCGACGTCAACAATTCCAACTGCTTGAATACCGCTTGTATTATAGTCGCAACCGCCCTCGTATGCGTCCAAGCCTCTTTCCAAGCAACCCTTGAACAAGGACGACGCCAAAGGCGTGGTAAAGTATCGCGCCAACTGCCACTCAATATTCTGTTGGTCTGTCAAAACTTCTGTGGCAAGCTTATTTAGGCTTGCCTGCATACGCTCGATAAGCACCTCCATATTTTGCGGCGGGTCATAGATATACATACCTTTTTTGATATGGCGTTTCTCAATTTTTTTAGCGTGATGCTTGCATATTGCGCGGCAATACGGACATTTTTTGAACCGTCCGAAAGAATATTCGATAACACGGGTAACAACGTGCTGAAGATATTCTTTATTCGTATAATTCCAAAGCTCGTGCGTTTGCCCTTTTATTGCTTGTAGCATTGGCAAAACCACGTTCATATTTGCGCTGTCGGTATTACCGAAATGGTCGTTTGACGCCACAGGCTCCACGCACCCGACGATAGGATAATCTCTCACGTTTTCCAACGTAGTGATATGGCGGTGAGGTATCGCCTTAAAATATTCCTCGTCGGAGAACATTTCGGGCATCGGACAACCATTAATATAAATCTCCGCCAAACGGTTTAGATATTTTTTGGGGCTGTTTTTGTTTATCCTTGCGCACATATTTATCGCCAACGGCTGAAGCTCGCACGCGTCTATCAGCATATAGGTGATATCGTTTGTTGCATCGTTGCCGTTGCGGTCGCACCCGCCAAAGGTCAAAGCTTGGTCGGTCGATAAGGTTTCAAAAAGCTTGGCAACGTTCAAAAGAGAATCGCCGTCGTTGACTAAAATCGCCTCGTCCATCTTTAGGACGAAAAGCATAATAAGCTCCCTCGCTTTTTCATATGTAGTCCTTCCCTCTTCAATATCCTTTTTGTAATATGGATATAAAATTTGGTCTATTCTGCCAAATGAAACTGCGTTTTCATAGGCTTCTTGACATATCGCAATATGCAAAAATACCATACTCTGTATAGCCTCGTGCAATGTTTCGGCAGGGTATCGGGGAACTTTCTTACATATTCGAGCCATTTCCAATAGCTCGGCTTTTCTGTCTGCGTTGGTTTCCTCCTCGGCTTGTTTGGACAACTCGGCAGAGTATCTGTCCGCCCAATCCGCCAAAGCCTCTAAACACATTATCGCGCCGTTATAAAAATTCTTGTTGTTTTCAGGCTTTTCTATGGCGATTTGCTTTATTTCTTCAATAAGCCCCGTTGTGCCCTTTTCCATAATAACGTTATAATTGGGGATAAAGTGCGCAATCGCAGCCATATTATTTTGGAAGCCCGCAATCATCTCGGACGACCGCCCGAGCATCTTTAACAAATCCTTAAATTTTGGATTAACCTTACCAAGCAAGCTCTTTTTCCACCAGAACGGGAAAATGCGTGTATAGAAGTATAACCTGTCTTTGAACGGGATTTTAAAGGCAACGGGAGTCTGGTGATTTACCTTATACAAAAAAGATATATCCAATACGCCGTACTGCTCCTCCCAAACCTGTCCACCAACACGCTTGTCTGAGAAATTGCCTACCAGAAGCTCCCCCGGATAAATTGTAACGGTTTTATTTTCCAAAACGTATTTAAGCCTTTTTGAGCGATGTATAGGCGTAGGCTCGGAAAAGCCGTTTTTGCGGTAAAATTTGGTTTTAAGCTTGGATACTTCAATACTAAGCGAACGCCCCGCCTCTCGTTGGTCGTTTTGAATGTTAAGCACGCGTTGCGGAAAGACAGTTTTTCTTCTGACTGTGTCTGCGTCCACGTTAAAGGCTTTTATACCCGCCTTTCTAAAGGCTTCCAATCCATGTTTTAAGGATTCCTCCGCTGATTGAGGCGTAATGTTTAATTTTTCAATTTGTAATCCGAATTTGTCTGCCTTTTCTTCATACATATTGTGATATTTTAAAAGCTCAATGGAATCGTAACCGATAGATTTTAAAAGCTCGACAGCCTTACCGATGCAAGCGTCGCCATCGTTTAGATTTGGCACCATAACCATTCTAAAATGAATTTTTGCTTTGGTAGCCAAAAGCTTTTGAAGATTTTCTAATATAAGCTCAGTTCCGACGCCCGTAAGCTTTTTATGAAGGTCAGGGTCGCCAACTGCCTTAAAATCTACAAAAAAGTCGTCGATATAGGGCAAAAGTTTTTCTATCGTACTCCACGGCGCGTTCAGTGTGGTTTCCGCCGCAATATGAATACCTAAGTTTTTGATTTGCTTTGCCAAGTCTTCCAAAGCGTCGGCGTTTTGCAAAAAGGGCTCTCCCCCCGAAAACGTAACACCGCCGTTGGTATGAGCGTAAAACTTTTTATCCCTTGACACAATATCCAACACCTTTTCAATTGAATGATTAGCGTCGATTATCGGGTTGGGAGAAAAATCCAAAGCCTCCGGATTTTGACACCACCGACATCTAAGACCGCAGCCTCTGAAAAATATTGTCGTTCTCAGCCCTGCGCCGTCGTGGACACAAGTCCGCAGAATTTTTACAATACATAGCTTCGATTCCGTTGGCGAAACTAAATCCTTTTTAATCTTTTCCATACCTTCCTCCAGAAAACCACATAATAATTAGTCCTATCTTAACATAGTATTAAAATATATGTCAAGGTTTGGTTTGAAATACACTTTTTCTAAGTTGCTAAAAACATACAACTGTGATAAAATAAGTTTATGAAAATCGCTTTAATCCTAAACTCTCCCAGCCCTATTGCCCAAATAACCGAGGAAAATATCGTATGCGCCGACGGTGGCTATCGCCATATTCAAGACATAACGCCAATCGCCATCGTGGGGGATTTCGACAGTTTAAATAGGCTCTCTACACCCTTGCCGAAAATGATACGAATTATTGAACATCCCGTGGAAAAAAACTGCACCGACGGTGAGCTTGCGCTCCGCTATTGCGCCGAAAATTTTCCGGTGGAAGAAATTGTCATATACGGCGCGCTTGATGGCAAGCTTGAGCACATTTTGGGGAATTTAGCTTTATTAAAAATTGCAAAAAATCTTGGCATATGCGCAAAAATCAAAGAAAAAACGGCGGAAATATATCTTATCGACAAGGACGTAACGCTTTCGACAAATGTCGGGGACAGCCTTTCCATATTGCCTTACGGCGGAAAAGCGGTGGTAAAAAATAGTGAAGGCTTGTATTATCCTTTGCTAAATTTAACCCTTTCCCCCGACGACACGAGAGGCATTTCAAACGTCGCAGTCGACAAAAAAATACACCTCACCGTTGATTTCGGCGAGGTGCTGGTAATTCATTATTTTAACTGATTTTTAGTTTTCACTTGTGTTTTCTTGCTGACCTTTTTCTGAAAGCAATCTCAAAAAACTTTTATTGGAAAACGCCCCGGAACCTGCAATAATCGTAATCGCCATATCTGCAAAAACAAAGGCGTTATATAAAAAGCTCCAAGCCACTGCCGAATAGTTTTCGGGGTCTCCGCTTCCAAAGACAAAAATTCCGCTTACAACGTGCGATAAATATCTGATAACGGCAACGACTATTGCGCCAAACAAAAATTGCAAGCTTGGTTTTTTGGAAAGCCATTGTTTTTCTTTAAAGACGCCTGCCAAGCCTATTGCCCCAAACGCAATCGGATAATCCAATAAAAACTGAATCGGGTGATAAAACCAAGGCGCCTGCACAAATTGCAAAAATCCGTAAATCACACCCACAACAACGCCTTTTCGTATTCCAAACATATACGAATACACCATAATCGGAAGCAAGCTTGCAATCGTGATTGAACCGCCTTGTGGCAATTCAAACAATCTTAGATAAGATAGCGCAAAGCTCATTGCGATACAAACCGAGGCATAAACTATGCTTTTTGTGTTGTTAAAGTTCTTTTTTTCTCCAAATGCCAACGCAATAACAGCAATCAAAGCAATCAAAAATGCGCTGTAAACATACAACTGCACCTCTGAAGATACCTTAACTTCGGCAGTTTTATAATACTCAATAAACCTAATTATCAAAACTATAATCAAGGCTAATGCAATCGCAACGTAAGACACTTTTGAATATAGTTTAAATTTTTCTTTGGCAAAAATTGATACAAGCAATCCGCCCAACGCCATCAAAATCGCAACGGATAATAATACGGCTATCGGCACAAATGTGGGCTTGTCAATCCAACCCAAGCCTTGATATTCGTCTAGTTTTAAAAACAGCAATAATGCGGAAATACCTATGCTGTACCCTACCCCTAACCCAATAGCAGTAGACTGGAACTGCGCTACTGCGTCAGGCTTTTTGCGTTTGACGATTACGGCGATAACAAGCATCGCCAAAGCCAAAAACAACGTCAAATAGATTGCGATTGTTGCGGTTTTATCAAAAACTGCAAGCTCTGCAAAAGGTGTTTTGTTGAATAACATTTTAACTCCTTTTTGCTAGAAACCCGATAAAAAAGAAAAACCCTAAGAGATTATCTTAGAGCATACCGAAAATGGCTTCCTTTCGTGAGTGTCAACTCCATCAAGTTCGAAGGGTGTAATCTCAGACAGTAAACTGTCACCCCTAGCAATTAAATTTTATTTTCATCATCATAGCATTATGAAGTGTTTTTGTCAAGTATTTAGATTTGACAATACTTCAAAACCTGTGCTATCCTATTTTCGAGGTGCATTATGAGTAAAGTTGCAGTAATAACAGGGGCGTCCGCCGGGATCGGGCTGGAAACGGCAAAATATTTTTTGTCCAAAGGATACACCGTTTACAACCTAAGCAGAACAGCCATAGACGCCGTAAAAAGCATACCCACCGACGTTTCCAAGCGTGAAGACGTGTTTTCCTCAATTGACGAAATAGTCAAGCAAGAGGGTAAAATCGACGTTTTGATAAATTCAGCCGGCTTTGGCATTTCGGGCGCGGTAGAGGACGCAACCGAAGACGACGTAAAGCGTATTTTCGACGTCAATTTTTTTGGCACGCTGTTTTCAATTCAAGCGGTAATTCCGCATATGCGCGCAAACGGTGGCGGTACTATAATAAATCTAAGCTCCGCAGGGGCTCCGCTTTCCTTGCCCTTTCAAAGCTTTTATTCAGCATCAAAATCAGCTGTCAGTTCGATGTCGGAGGCGCTTAGAATTGAGCTTAAGCCTTTCAAAATCAACGTGACCTCTATCTTACCGGGCGACGTAAAAACAGAGTTTACCGCAAGGCGCAAAAAAAATCAAATCAACAATCCCGCCTATGGTGATAGGATTGCAAGCTCAGTCGGCAAAATGGAGCGTGACGAACAAAACGGCATGCCCCCTATTGTGATTGCAAAGCTTGCCTATCGACTGGCTGAGAGGAAAAATCCGCCCGTATATGTGGTTGGGGGCGCATCTTATAAATTTTTGGTTGCCGTTGCAAAAATCTTGCCTAAACGCTGGGTAAACGCAGCAATCGGAAAATTATACGGTTAAAAATAAAACCTCGATTATTCGAGGTTTTTGTTTTATAGGTTATGTTCTTCCTTATAATTAAACGCATAAATTGTATTTAGCGCTCGACGCTTAACTATAGTTGGATTAAACGGCTTTTGAACAAAGTCGTCTGCGCCAAAATCAATTATGTTTATGTCTTGATGATTCACGTCGCCTGCAGTCAGCGCAATAACGGGAACTTTCCCTAAAAAGCCCTTCTCTTTCATTTGAGAAAGCGTTGCAAAGCCGTCCATAATCGGCATCACAACGTCCAATAAAATCAAAGCGAGATTATCAATGTTTTTTTCAATTATTGGCAACGCCTCTAAACCGTTGATTGCGGTAAGGGCATCATAATTTTCTTTGGGAAAAAGCTCTTGAAGTATATTCCGATTTATTTCTACATCATCCACAATTAGAATTTTGTTTCGATTTTGCATAGCCTACACCTTCTGTTGCGCTTTTTACAAATTATACCATTTAAAAAAACTAAAATCAATACCCTTTCGGTTTTTCGACATAATTGTCCAAATTATTGTTACGCGCGCCACATTTAGGACAATATTGCCAGTCATTTTTCATTTGAGCGTGGCAATAATAACATTCACCGTAACCGTCGTCCATATTGGAAGTTGGATTATTTGTGATATTTGCATTTCCAAACCGCATTTCTTTATATTCACGAACGGCGTCTTCCTCGGACAAGTATATAGAATCTTTAACCACAACAACGTCCGCCACAACCTTATAGCCTTTTAAATTTCCCGTTTGAACCAGTTTATTTATCGCATTTGACACTAAAAGGTCGCTGGAAAAACCAAAACAATAAAGATTTGGAAAGAAAACTTTTTCTCTTTGAGAAATTAAATCCGACATTGTAATCAAAGAGTTCATATTTGACATTTTCGCAGAGAAAAAAACCAAGGAAACTATGCTTGAAGGGAACCCCAAAAATCCTACAATCAGCACAGGAAAACAAAGCGGGTTGACCGTCATCAAAAATCCACCGACACCAAACATTACAAAAC
>CAZSAC010000051.1:0-9764 GCA_964604875.1 uncultured Bacteroidaceae bacterium
GGTAATAAAATGAAAAAACTTATGATAAGCGCGGTGACTCTTTTGCCGCTAATTATTTTATTGATTTTATCCGTAAGTACGGTTGTCGTCAGTTTAACCACATACATTTATGTGGAAAATATTGAGTTTGTAAACGATAGAGTTTTTATTCAAAAAACAGATGATAATGCGGTTGAAAAAAAGCTGGAAGTAAATGTTTTCCCTTTAAAGGCAAATAACAAGGAACTTGCATTTTGGAGTGAAAATGAAGAAATCGCCGTGGTAGACGACGAGGGCTTTGTTACGGCTAAAAATTTTGGCGAGGTTTTGATTTACGCAAAAAGCAAGGAGAATGAGGCAAAGATTGCTTCCTGTAAAATCACGGTTACCGACGACAAAATCCACAATATAAGCATTTTAAATCCGATTGATAGAATAAATCTTGGCGACAGTTATAGTTTAACTACAGAGTTTTCGCCGAAAGAAGCAAAAAACGTACGGTTGAATTTCAGTAGTTCGGATACAAGCATTTGTGAAGTTTCGCCGAGCGGTGTTTTGACTGCAAATTCTTTAAAATCTGGTAAAGCCATCATTAAAGTACAAAGCGAAGGCAACCCCGACGCTTTTATAACTTTTGAAATTTCAGTAGTCGTACCGGTAAATAATATAAGTATAAAAAATGTTTCTCCTGTAGAAACGGGTGTTGATACATACGTTTTCCCGGAAATTGAAGTCAGTCCTTCAAATGCGGACGTAGAATTACAATATTGGGTTGACAATGATGATATTGCAACAATTAATCAGCTTGGCGAAGTAAAATTTAAGCAAGCAGGTTCTATTGAAATCAGCGCAAAAGCAGTCGGATGCGACGTAGTCCTAAAAAAGAAAGTTTTATATACCGGCGGCTATTTTACGGGGGTAAGTTTTAACCACACAAAACTGGAGATCGATTATGAAAAGGATAAGCAACTAGACTTAGTCAGCTATTGTATGCCGACTAACGGTAATATGGATAATCTTGAATACGAATTCAGCAATTTAGGCGTCGTATATGAAAACGACGGCAAAATTTTTGTTGAGGGTGGCGGTATTGTCACTATTGCGGCAAAGGTGAAAACAAACGGCAACGGAGGTTTTGTTACTGCGTCGTGTAATGTAAAGGTTAACCGGTATGCCGAGGAAATAGCTTTTTATAATATGGCGGTACAAAAAACAAATTATATATTTGTAAAAGATAAACAAGTTTTGTTGAATACAAAAGTTTTGCCTGCCGACTGCACCGATAAAACCGTAAGCTTCAGTTCAAATGACAGCGCAATCGCTACTGTGGACGAAAGCGGAAAGGTAACGTTTTTATCAAACAACTATTCCGTCGCCGTTATAAAAGCATCTGCAAACGACGGCAAAGGCGGAATTATTGAAAGCAATATTACAGTAGTGTACGTCGGTAAAAATGTAAGCGCAATACCACTGACGCAAGGGAATAATGAAAAAGCCTTTATTATGCCGTCATCGGATAAAACTCAAGAGATAGTTTTTGTTCCTTATTTTGATTTAGGTATAGTGAACACAGTCGAATATACTGTAAACGGCGAAAACTTTGAATATAAAAACAACTATTTTTACGTTAAAGACAAGGGTAATTGTAATTTAACCGTGAAAGTAGACGGCGAGACTTATTCAACATTAAATATCTCTGCTTATAGAAAGATAGAAAGTATAACGTTTGATTCCATAACCTCAAAATGGAGCGGAGAGACTAGGCTTGAAGATACGTCTGCAGATATTTATACCTCTGCAAAAACAGTTGAGTTTGCTTATTCAATTTATCCTAATAATACCAGTTTGGTTTTGGCAAACGTCAGGGTTGACGGCGATGCGGCGTATTTACAAAATAATCAACTTATTTTTACAAAGCCCGGAAAAGTTAAATTATCCATTTTTGCCGATAGTATAATTTGTGAAAAATATATTGAAAGCACGTTTGGTCTTTTTGACGATAAAACAACCTTAAAAGAAAGCATTACCGTAAACAAAGGTTCCATAATTACTGTTGATGATGTTTTAAATGTTATATCTCCATATAACGCAGATACAAGGAATGTTGATTTTATAAGCTCGGATACGTCTGTTTTAAGCTATGATACAAGCATAACTGTTTTAAATCCCGAAAATCTAGCAATTAATCAAAGATTGATTGCAGAGAAGGGTGGGAACGCTGAAATCAGTGTCAAGATAAAAACAAAATCGGGTACTATTACCAAAAAAGTTGATGTTAAGGTATGTGAGCAACCAACAAAGATTAATTTGTCACAAAATTATATTTATACCAATATTCCGACTTTTAACATAAGGGATTATTATAAAATTTATCCTTCTTCGGCAAATGTAGATACGGACATTTCCTCATCACTGATTTTCGGCGCGGAATATGCGTCATATACTAATAACGTTATTGCGTTTACCGAGGCTGGGCTAGCAGAAATCAAGCTGAAAACAGGCAACAATATCGCTACAACATTAACAATCATTTATACGGGCAACAATACGGTATTAGCTGACGTTTCTGAGGTTGAAATAAATAAGCCTTTTATATATAAAATTGATTATAATGCGCTTAATCAAGTAGCGCTCAATCCGCCAAATGAAAATATCCCTGTTGGTAGCAGATTTATTGCATCGGCAAATATTACTGTTAAAAACGGCTGCATATTTACCTTAACCGAGGCGACTGCATGCGGAAATGCAAATGCCAGTGTAACGATAGGACAAATTGTGACTCCGATTAAGGGAATTGTTAAGGCGGAAAGCGTAAAACTGAATTTAAAAGAGGAAGAAGTACAGGCAGAGGGCGAAACGTTTGTAACAGCCCTAGGCGAGGTAACGCTTAACACTAATATTTTGCCTGCCAATGCAACATATAAGGAGTTAACTTTTAAAACTAGCGACGATATAATTGCAAGCGTTTTAGACGGAAAACTTAAGTTCAAAAAATCGGGAACGGTGAGAGTTCCCGTAAGCGATAAATTTGGAACAAGCAGCTCAGTTACAGTTAGAAGCACTTTTGGCGCGCTGGAAAATGTTGTTGGCGAAGAAAATATCATATTGAATTATGACAACAATGTTTTAGGAAACAATCAATATTCAATTTTGGACTATGTAACCGCATATCCGAAAACTGCAAATATTAGCGTTACAAATGTTAAACTGATTGCCGAGCACAACGCCTTGACGATAGACGGTCTGAATTTTACTCTTGAAAAGGGAGGAGAGTTCAAGCTTATCGTTCAAATTAAGAAAAATGACGTTTTTGTTAACGCAAAGACGATTTCGGTGAAAGTTAACCGCGCGCCTACAAGCATAATTTTAAACGGAAACAACATACAAGAAATTAATTCTGTCATTCAGCTACATAGCGCAAGCAACCGCATTAATTTTGAAGCTTACCCGTCTGATGCAAATTTAAATGTTGATATTGTCGGAAGCTTAATATCGGGAGCCGAGTATGCCAGCTTTGATAAGAACAGACTTTTATTCGTTACAGCCAATCAGGAAGTGACGCTTAGATTTACCATTGACGGCAAATCGTGGGATATTAAATATATTACGGATAAGATTACGCAAAGTATTGATATAGACCCCGATACCTTAGTTTTGCCTTCTAATGAGTGGTTTACTTTTTATTCGAATTTAGGTACGGATATTTCAGGCTATACTTTCAGCTCTGACAATGTTTTAATAGAAAATGAAGGTATAAATTATCGCGTAGTTCAAGGCGGAAAAGGCATTTTAAAGATAAATGACGGAATAAACGATTTTTCAAAAGATTTGATTATAACATATCCTCAAGAAAATATCAGCGGCGTAAAAATAAACGACGTTGACAAAAATAATCAAAGCGTAGCGTTGTCTATAAATAAAAACGATTTACACTATACTGCGTCGAAAACGCTGTCTGTAACGGCGGATATGTTGACGAATACCAATATCGACGGTTTACCGTCAAGCTATGTCTTCTCCGTATCCGACGAAGCTATCGCCGTGGCAAACTCAGACGGCGTAATTACCTTCAGCAAGGCTGGAATCGTTACTGTTACTGTAAGCGTGAGAGGCGAGGACTATTTTGGAGAATATAATTTATCGTATAGCTTTAGGATTGCAAGTAGCTATGGATTTGTCAGCGACTTTGATGTTGTTAACCCTTATCCTGATGGTATAATCGTTGACGAAATATCGTCATTTAGTCTTGTCGGTTGCGCAACCGTTAAAGCGCCGTCCTATGGTGTGGTTGCCCCCTTATATGAGTATTCATCAAGTGATAACAGCGTTATTTCTGTGGCGGCAAACGGGGATTGTGTTGTAGTCGGAACGGGACTTGTTGACATAACAATAAAGACTAAAGGCGCCGACGGAAATTACATTGTGAAAACCTTAAGAAATATTAGGGTTGACAAATTTGTTGACAATGTTAAATTTAATACCTACAAAGGTTTTGCGGACAGAATATACGTCAAAAACGACTATGAAATCAACCTCAATTTGTCGTCAAACGGCGCAATAGCACCTACATTAACAGATGTTAAGTATGAAGTTATATCGGGAAACGCAACAGTAAGTCAAAGCGGATTAGTTGGCTTCAATGGAGAAAACTGCAAGTGTCAAATTAAAGTTAGCGCAGTAAAGGGCGGCGCAAATTCGCTATTGACAATTATAAAGGTTGGAAATTACGTCAACATTGAAAAGGTTGAAAATACTACCGAAAAAATTATTCTTGAAACCGGAAAACAATATGTGTTTGATATGTATTTCGACAATAGCCATAGTCTAGAAATAGGTGGGTTAGCGTTTATAGAAATAATGAACCTTGATTGTGGTATAGTCAAAGCAAATTACGGCGGAGAAGCAAACGTCGCCATAACTAATTCAACCCAAACTATTACGGTTGTTGTTACGGAAAACGTGGAAAGCATATCCCTTAAAGCCGACGAGGTTGGAGATAATTTCCTAACGGCAAAAGGCGCCGACGGATTAATTTTGTCAGAGTTGTACGGGGCGTCGTTCTTGCCTCTGACAGCGAGGGATTTAAACGGCGCAATCAAAATAATATATGATCTTCAAAACATAACAGGAGAGGGCTACGTTTCCGACGGAATACTTTATATTACAAAAGCAGGCAAACTTAAGGTGACAATAAAGGCGGGAGACAAAAGCATTGACAGAATAATTGAAAGTACACTAGGTTATGCGAAATCCGTAAAATTTAACAGTTCGGATTATGTGTTTGAATATGGTGACGGTCAATATGCAATCAAGTCTTCAGATTATACAGTTTTGCCTTCAGACGCCACCTTGGCAAACGTTCGTTTTGAAGCAAGAACCGAGAGCGACGCAGATGTATTAACAATTGAAAATGATATTCTGAAATTTGTCGGAGGCGGTAATGTTGTATTGTATCTTGTATATGATACTGCTTTAAACAATTCTGCTTCTAGTTATGCAAATGTTTCCATAATTAATCGCGCAAAAGGCGTTAGCGTTAAACATAACGGAATCGACGTAAATTATATAGTAGTTGCAGAAAACTTTAAAATAATTCCTCAAATTTTATTTGACGGTAGACAACTGTCGCAATATGATATAGTTTTTACCTCGCTTAACAGCGTTGCAACGGTAACGGCTGAGGGGAATGTGGTATTTTTAGAAAACGATAAGCAGGCGCAAATTAAAATTGAAGTTAAAAATAAATACGATAACGTTATTGACTCCTTTATGGTGTTGACTTTAAAATCTACGACCGCAACAAAAATCTTTGAAGTAACAAACGATAGTAATGAGATTTTGGAATGCGACGAAACCGCCATACTTTATCCCGTCCCGCAAAATTTATGCTCATCGTATACATACCAAATTATTGAAGGTGATAACGTAATAACACTTTCAGGTGATGTGATAAGTGTATTAAAGGGGGGATTTGCCAAAGTTAAAATCTCAGGTGTAGACGATACCGCAGTCAACTGGTCAAAAATTGTAAGCATATTTGTGCATAAATCAACTCAAAGCATAGGAATAGGGAAGGAAGGCTTTAACGGGAATAATTTATTAACAGCAAATAAAACCATAGATTTAGGACTTTCGTTATTGCCGATTGACTCAAACTTCAATAAACAAATTACATACCAATATGATAACACAATTGCCGATGTAAGTGAAAACGGAATTATTACGTTTAAAAAAGCAGGAATATTGACGCTTGTTATAAAGGTACTTTATGGAGAGGTAGAAGAAAGTACAAAAACTTTAACCATAGATAGCACCTATGGTAAGCCAAGAGATTTTGTTGTCAAAACAAGTGGGTCAATTGCGCAAGCTCAATATGCTTTGCAAAATGTAGGCGATAGTATAATATTTGAAATAGGCAACTTTGAGCCAATAGATTACAGTGGCGAGTTTATTGTGAGTACCAACAATAGCGCAGCGCATCAAATCATCGTGTCAGGCACGACGGTTACCGTTAAAGGTATAGGTAAAGGCACGGGTATAATTAGCATAAATTGCGGAGGCTTGATAAAAAATATTGAAGTTGACGTTTTGCTGAAAGCCTCGGATATAAAGTTTAGCATTGGCGTATCTAATTTTGATTCAATCAAAACATTGAACAATGTGGTTGCATTGAAAGGCGAGGTTTATCCGCTTGAAGCGTCAAATAAAACCATTATTTGGTCAATTAATAATGGCGCGGTTATCGATGGAGGGAATATTACTTTGCCTGTAGGGCAATATGGTGATTATATTGTTACCGCCAAATCCGCCGACGGCGCGGTAACAAAAAATATTACGGTTTCTTATTTACAAGATATTGCGGGATTTACTGTAAAAAATGGCGGTGTTCCTATTGAAAACGACGCGCGCCTTAGCCTAGAGTGGAACATTGCCCACATTGATTTAGAAATATGCTTGTCTCCTGAATCGCTGGTTGGAAGTTTTGATTACAGCTTAATTCAATTTAGTTCTATCAATGGAAGCGCGGCAACATATAACGGAAAATATATTACAGTTTCAACCCCGAGCCTTGATACGCTGCCTGTTTTTTCAGACACGCTTACCTTGACGTATAAGTCTTTGAACTTTACGCTTTATATAAATCGTGACGGCATAAAATCCGTTGAATTTATCGGACACGATAACGGACAGGACAAAGATCACGGACTTCAGGAAATAAGGATGTTTGGAAATAAATCCTCGTATGACGGAGCTACTGTAAGCTATTATAAAATGTCGGTTTTAGTTGAACCTTTAGTTTCTGCTGATAATATTGTTTGGACTTCATCGTCAAGTCTTGTAGGGGTTTCATATGCCGACGGCTATGCTAAAATTAGTTTCGGCACATTTGCGGGTAGCTCTGAGGCTGATATCGAAAACGATATTTTTGATAAAACCGTCACTGTAACTGCTAAAAACAGCGTTGGAAAAGTGCTTGATTCATACACTTTCCATATAATAAACAACGCCGTTAACGTATTCGATTTCACAGGATTTAACAGCAACGGTAGAGTGGTTTTGCATAATAACTTTGGAACGACAGAAGATGGCGGAAATACGGTAATGTTGAGCAAAGATATTTCAAACAATAAATCCTTTGTCTATGGCAACGGCTACACCATAAATTATGAAAACTATTTTACGAATGCCTTTAATAATAACACTGACAACAATATAAAAGATTTTGGTTTGAGCATTGGGCGCGCCTATAACGTTACGCTTAAAGGTCAAAATAACAAAAGCGACAGCGCATATGTAGCGCGTTTTGGGTTTAACAGAGCAGTTTATACCATAATTAAAAACAGCTATCGTTATTGGATAGGAAATGCCCCAAATACGCCAGGTTTACTTAGAAATATGCTTTTCACAAATATGAAACACTGCGGTTTGCAAATTTCGGATGCTCCTATGGACGTATATTTGGAAGACAGTTTATTCTTTAATACGGGCTACGTTGCGATTGACTATCAGCCGGCTACAGACGATAATTCTACCGTTGGTTTAAAACTGAAAGGCTTTTTTGATGTATATAACTATAAAACAAAAGACCAAATGGGCGATCTCCTTATCGGATTGCAAGTTGGTATGTTTGCCACTATAGAGAGAGAATATCCAAAATATTTGGTCAAATATAATAAGACGCTGTACTTTAATTCTACGCTTTTTAGTGGGAAAGACCATGGTAAAAAGCGTAAACTGTTCTTCTATCAAAACGGCGAGTATATCGCTCAAGACGACGGAACAGAGCAAACTGCAACAGGGCTAAAACGTTTATTGCCGTTTACACTTTTGCCATATTCATATTGGGCTTATATCGAACCTGTCCCGGATAATACAACTTCGGCGATTTATCCCGTGGAAGCAAGCCCGTTCTGGATACAATTTAAGGAAGAAAACGGCGAGTTAGTTCAAAATAACGCAGCGCTTGCAAATCAAGAACAGAGACTAAAAAGGAATTACGGAAAATGATTTTTCTAGGCAACAACTGGTGCTTTGGCGCTATTGCGGTAGTGATATTTTCTGTTTTTAATTTTTTGGCGTACAATGTTATAGCCCGAAATAGGCGTGTAGGAAATGTTATTGTAGCAATAATAAGTATTTATTTTTTTGTTTACAAATTATATGAATACATTCCCGGCGGGCGATACGAAGTTGCTTGTGACTATCCAATTGATTTCTCCGCCGTAAGCTATTTTTTGTTTGCTTTTGCCGTATGGATGCCTAAGTTGAAAAACTTAAAAGGGTATGTCGCATTCATTGCAATAATATCAGGCTTAATTTATGATATAACGGCAATTATCTTGCCTGATATGTACGCTATATCCGACGGAAAATTTTCATATATAACTATTCTTGCCCTCATAAATCACAATCTATTATATTTGGGTGGTTTAACCTTTTTGACGCAGATTAAGCTCGAAAAACTAGATTTACTTTTATTTCCTTTTGGAGCAAGCTATAATGTCGCATATGCTTATTTGATGGAGTATTGCACGACTGCCGTTCTTTCAAATAAAACGATATTCTATATTGTTGATGGGACAATCGTCACATTGGTTAACATCCCGAAAACTGCGCCTATAATGGTTGTGTATTATTTTGGAGTTATGGCAGTAGGCGCAAGTTATGCATTAACAGTACTTCAAATTAATAAATTGCTTTACAACAAACCTATATTTTTGACTCTAAACAATCGCTGACACTTAGATTTAGGCAAGATATTGACTTTTGTTGTGGTCTATCTTATAATAAAAAAGCTCTGGCTAGTTGAAATATATGTGATTTTGGGGACATCTAATGTTATTTAGCAGCATTTCATTCTTATTTCTATTTTTGCCAATATCCATAGTTGGTTATTATTTAATTAGTTTATCAAAAAGTGTTATTGCAAAAAATCTTTGGCTGCTAATAGTCAGCTTAATTTTTTATTTTTGTGGAGAAGGAATTCTCACTTGTGTAATGGCGGGAATAATCATCGTTAATTATTTTGCAGGTCTTTTTCTTGAAAAAACTAAGAATAAAAAATTTATACTTGCAGCTGCCGTTATTCTAAACTTATCCACGCTATTTATATTTAAATATTTAAATTTTACAATTTCTGTTGTAGGAGGAAATGCTATAGAAAACATAATTTTGCCGATAGGTATCTCATTCTATATTCAGACCACAAATATAACAAATTTATCCGTCTAAATCCGTTTATAATCGACTATTTTTGGGGTTGTTATCCACAAGGCTTTTATATC
>CAZSAC010000052.1:0-8712 GCA_964604875.1 uncultured Bacteroidaceae bacterium
TTTTTAATAAAAAAGACGCAAAAATTTAAACAAATGCCAATTTTAAGCGTGCATTTGAAAAATTGTTTGAAACCTAGCAATTATAGTTAAAATTTATTGACAGATAAGGGAACATTTGATAAACTTATCAATAAAATAAAAGGGATATATTTGCAAATAAAGCATTTAAATTTTAGAGGTAATATATGTTGACAAGTTACAGCGTAAAGAAACCATGGTCATTAATCGTTATAATGATTATTGTAATCATATTGGGTGTTATATCTTACGTTAATACTCCAGTAGATTTGTTGCCAAACGTGAATCTGCCTTACGTGGCGGTTGCCACAGTTAAAGTAGGGGCGTCTCCTGAGGCTATTGAGCGTGACATTACTACGCCTACTGAAGAGGCGTTGATGACTGTCGGAGGGATAAAGAACGTCACGTCGATGTCGATGGAGCATTTTTCCATAATTATTTTGGAATTTGAAAGCACTGTTAATATTGATAACGTTGTTGTAGACGTGCGTGAAAGTTTGAATATGATGTCGGCGAGTTCGCAAATTCAGGATACGGCATCTATGGCGACTGAGGGCATTTCAACCGGAGAAGATTTTTCGTCGATGCTTGGCGATATGCAAACCGAGCCGATGATTATTAAGATGAACCCTTCTATGATGCCCGTTATGATGTTGTCTATGGGTTATGAAGGCGCGTCCGCCAATGAATCTTCTGCGGCGATGAAAAAATTGATAACAAAAATCGAAGGCGTTGAGGGTGTAGCATCGGTTACCGCGCAAGGTCTTGTTCAAGATTTAATCCTTATGCAATTATCAGGGGATAATTTGCTTTCGGTTATGCTCCCCAGCTTGGCCACTGTAGCGGGGAACGTAAATTTGGGCGCAGTAAACGAAAGTGATATAAATGCTTTATCCGGCGCAGTTTCGCAAATTCTTACTCCACAGCTTTTAAGCACAATGCTTTTTGCTCAAAACATTAGTATGCCTATAGGTACTGTTACCGCCGAAGACGGCTTGTCTTATTTTGTAAAAGTGGGCGGCGAAAGCTATGAAAGCGCGCAAGATTTAAAAGACGTTCCGATTATTTCCATCAATTTAGAGCCCTATATTACGAAAATTAAAAGCAGTCCGCTTTTTGCCCAAAGCAAGCTTTCTATGGAAGATTTGGGTGAATATATCTCTTCGCTGACAAACGGAATCGAGGGCACGGAAAACCTTGCGTTGAATATGATAAATATGCTTGTTACGGCGGAGTTGCCTGAGGAAATTAAATCAATTCTAACCGTTACCGACGTTGACAAGGAAGCTACAAACGGAAAGTATATTAAAAAAGATGGAAAATACGTGGTTTACGACCCGGATAAGGCGACGCACGTCGGGCAAACGCGTTATAATGCGCCGAATATAAAATTTAATGATGTAATCTTTAATATGTTCTTTGGAGAAAACGGCATCATCGAAAAGGATTTGAGCGCGCAAAACTATGTCGCTACCCTAACTTTGGGCGCAATAACAAATATGTTCGAGCTGGATACCAGCGGAGACGTTTTGACGTCCTTAAACGGCGAAAGCACTGTTTCCCTGACAATTATGAAACAAACTAACGCCGCTACGACCGACGTAAGCAAAGGCGTATTGAAAGTTTTGGATAACGAGAAAAAACAAGACGGAAACTTCTTCTATGTTTCAATGTTCGACCAAGGCTTTTATATAAACGAAATCGTAACCAGCGCGCTGTCAAATATGTTGGTTGGCGGATTGCTTGCTATTGCAATTTTGTTCCTGTTCTTAAAGCGGATTAAGCCTACGTTTGTCGTGGGTATTTCCATCGCTATCAGCGTAGTTTTGACTTTTGTGCTGATGTATTTTTCGGGGATAACCTTAAACGTCGTATCTATGGGCGGACTTGCGCTCGGCGTAGGTATGTTGGTGGATAACTCTATTGTAGTAATAGAAAATATTTACAGGCAAAAGCGGTTGGGCAAAGACCCCAAGCAAGCCGCGATTGACGGAACAAAACAAATTTTAGGCGCAATAGTTTCGTCTACAATAACGACGGTTATTATATTCGTTCCGATTTTCTTTGTTCAAGGCTTAGTTAAAGAAATATTTAAGGATATGGCGTTAACAATCACCTATTCGTTGTTGGCTAGCTTGCTGTTTTCTATAACGCTTGTGCCTACTGCCGCAACAACTATTTTGAAAAACGACCAAGAAAAACCCGCAAAATATTTTGATAAATTCCGTAACTTCTATACAAGGTGCTTGTCTTTCACACTTAATAAGAGATGGATTACAGCCGTAGTTGCGGTAGTGCTTTTGGCGGGTAGCGTGCTATGCGCGGCATTTATGCCTAGAGAGCTATTCCCAATGCAAAGTTCGGGCTACCTAACGGCAACTTTGGAAATCAACGTTGACAAGATTCCCGAAGGCAAAACCCTAGATGAAGTGATGCTGGAAACTATCGACCATTGTAATGATGTTTTGTTACCAAACGGTCAACCTTTGGATTATATAAGTTACGTTAATATTTCACAATCCACCGATTTATTAAGCTCAATGGCAGGTTTAAGTATGGGAACGGGCGGAAACTCGCTTTCTGTCAGCGTATTAAAGAATACGAAAACCAAGCTTTCCGATAAGGAAATTGCCGTAAAATTAAACGATATTTTAAAGAGTGAAGACGGGCTTTATAATATAGACGTTTCTGCGCAGGAAGATATGGCTAATATCGGCGCGTTGTTGGGCGACGCAGTATCGGTATATGTATATTGCGAGGATTTGGATAAGCTGCAAGACGTTGTGAAACAAGCCACAAAAATCGCCAATGAAGTTGAAGGCGTAAAAGAAGCGTCAAGCTCTTTGGATAAATTGCAATTAGAATATAAGCTTGTTGTCGACCGCAAAAAGGCAAGTAAATACGGCTTAACCGTTGCGCAAGTTATGCTTGCAACAAACAATGCGCTTGTCAGCAAAGGTAAAACCACGTCGGTTCAATTTGCAGGCGATTATGAGCCAACGTCGTTGGTATTCTATCCCTCCGATTATATTGTTTTGGAGTGGGTTAAAACGTATGACGCAGATAACAATTACGTCAAGGTATACACCGATAAAGACGGAAGCTACTATGTGCTCAATTCATCGGCGGAGGCTGTTGAATATAAAGCCAAAAATAACAGTTTCGTATCGGTACCGTCAGGCGGAAAAATCCCCGTTATGATGGATAAAATCACAGGTATCGACGCTATGACGTTTAGTTACACAACAACAGGCGACACGGTGGTAGAATTTGAAACAGGCAACGTTGTAAAATATTTTTATTCGGCGCTTCCAAAAGACAATTTCGACTTTACGACTTGCGTAATATCCAATAATCTGAGTTCCCTCGGTATGGATATGAACTTAAGCGGATTGGTTGGCGTTGAAGAAATTGAGCTTTGGAAAGTTCTTGATGACAGTTGCTTTATTAAAGACGCGAACGGAGATACTATTTGGGTAGACGCAAATGGTAATGTGGTTGACGAAAGCGCCGTAGGCGCAAGACCGCAAGGCATTATTAAAACTCCCGGCTACTTCTCTGTTGACCACGTAAACGGCAAACGCTATATTGCAATAACCGGTACGCTTGAAGACGGGTATGATATTGACTCTGTTTCAAACTCAATTAAAAAGCGGTTTGACAGCGAAATTAACTTTGCCGCGTATGACTCCTCTTACGATTTCCAAGGACAAATGATGTTAATCACGGAAACCTTTAATACCGTCTATTTGGTGTTAGGGTTGGGCGTTGTGCTTATTTACTTGGTAATGGTTGCGCAATTCCAGTCTTTGAAATCGCCGCTTATTGTTATGTTTACTATTCCGCTTGCATTGTCGGGCTGTATATTCAGCCTTGCGATGACGGGTATGTCTATTTCGGCTCCCGCATTAATTGGCGCGGTAATTTTGGTGGGTATTATTGTAAACAACGGTATAGTTTTCGTTGACTATGCAAACCAGATGGTAGAGGAAGGTATGGCCGTTAAGGATGCGCTTATAAAGACGGGACACGACCGTTTGCGCCCGATTATGATGACGGCGCTGACAACAATTATTGGTATGGCAACTATGGCGATGGATACGACTTCGGCAGGCGCAATGATAAGACCTATGGCAATTGCGGCGATGGGCGGTTTGTTTTACGCATCACTGCTGACATTGTTTGTCGTGCCTGTAATGTATAGCTTCCTAAACGCTCATAGAGATAATCGAAGCTTCAAGAAAAATCCGCCGAAGGCATATCCGTCAGACTTCACCAAAGAGGATATTGAGGCATACGAAAGCTCGAAAACTGTTGTAATTACGCAGGAAGAAGGGCTTTCGACCGAATCGGTCAAAGAATAATTTTGTTCCAATCAAACATCGTTTTTAGAAGGCAAACCAAAAACGGTTTGTCTTCTTTTTAACTTTTTTGTTGACGGAAGCTTCGAGGGAGTTTTATACTGATTATATAGATAAGGAGAATATTATGGAAAACAAAAAATTAGGCGGTAAAATGTGGACTTCCATAATTCTATTCGGCTTGATAGGTCAAGTTGCGTGGATTGTGGAAAATATGTATTTCAACGTTTTCATCGATAGAATGATTACTCCCAACCCTACTGCCATTTGGATTATGGTCGCAGCCAGCGCCATTGTTGCAACTTTTTCAACTTTGGTTGCAGGTACTTGGTCGGACAAGGTGGGAATGCGCAGAAAGTTTATGTCCTATGGTTATATACTTTGGGGCTTGATTATAATGTCGTTTTCGCTTATAAGTGTGGAAAATACGCAAAAGCTTTTTTCGGCGGCGCAAGCCCCTGCGATAGTTATTACCACGGCGATAGTTGTTGTTATGGACTGCGTTATGACGTACGTCGGCTCCACGGCAAACGACGCCGCTTTCAACGCGTGGGTTACGGATAACACCACAGAGTCCAATCGAGGCAAGGTCGAGGGAGTTTTGGCGATTATGCCACTTTTGGCGATGGCGGCGGTTTTCGGCGGGCTTGACTGGATGACGCAGGATACTTTTAAATATTTTAACCCCGAACTAAATCAATGGATTGAACAAGTGGGCTCTATTGCGGGCGGACAAGTAGTTAAGCACGGCAACTGGGTTTTGTTTTTCTGTATTTTGGGCGGAGTTGTAATTGCGGTTGGTTTGTTGGGACTTCTTTTAATAAAGGATTCCGCCGAGCTAAAACCGAATTTACAGGCGAATTTTAAAGATATGTTTTACGGGTTTAGAAAGCAGGTTGTTAAAAGGAATAAAAACCTATACTTCACCTATATTGCTATGGCGGTAATAGGGATTGCAAACAATGCGTATCTTCCTTATATTATTTTGTACGTTGACAGAACGTTAGGCTATACCAACTACATTATTCCCGTTGGCGCAATAATCGTTCTTGCGGCAATCGGAAGCGTAATTTTTGGGATATTTATGGATAAATCCAAAGACAGAAGAATTTTTATGATTCCGTTGGTTATATTATACTCTGTCGGGGCGGTACTTATGGTCATTATGAGCCCGTTGGTATTCGGAGCGGTACAAGTGCCGATGATATTGCTGGGGTTAGCCGGGTTTGTGTTGATGGGCGCAAATTTATGCCTAGCGGCAGTATTGACCGCAACAGTCAGAGACCTAACTCCGCCGGATACGGTGGGAATGTTCCAAGGCGTAAGAATGTTTTTCTGGGTGCTGTTGCCAATGGTTATAGGACCGTTGATTACGGTAATAATCAACGTTGACAGTCCCGTATTATACATAGATTACTACGGCGCGCAGGTTCGGGAATATACGCCATATATGTTCCTTGTAGCGGCAATAATAGGGATATTTGCAATAATACCTATTCTGTTTTTGAAAAAAGCGCCGATTGAGGCTATGGCTCCGTTTGCAGAAAAAAACATCAATGAGGAAACATTGCCATAAATGGATAAATACGGTCACGAAAGCTTTTACGACGAGGTATATCGTCAGGTTGTAAAAATCCCCAAGGGAAAAGTTGCCACCTACGGGCAAATAGCTTGTATGTGCGGTAGCCCTAAGGCTTCTCGGGCGGTGGGTTATGCGTTGCACTTTAACCCAAGCCCTGACAAAATACCTTGCTTTCGTGTGGTAAACCGCTTTGGGCAACTGTCGGCAAAATTTGCATTTGGCGGAATAGAGGCGCATAAGGCAAAGCTGATTGCGGACGGCGTAGAGGTTTTTGAAAACTATTCGGTTGATTTAGATAAATATTTATGGAGAGGCTGATGCTAGGCGCAATAATAGGCGACGTTGTCGGCTCCAGATTTGAGTGGAATAACCACAAAAGCAAAGACTTCGTATTTTTAAATTCACAATGCAAGCCAACGGATGATTCGATAATGACGCTGGCGGTTGCCAAAGCGTTGTTATCTTTTGACGGTGATTATGACAAGCTTTCCCGTTTGGCGGAAAAAAGTATGACAGAAATGGCAATGGCATATCCGAACGCAGGATACGGCGGTCGATTTTGGGATTGGTTAAACAGCGAAAGTAAGAAGCCGTATAACAGTTTTGGTAACGGCTCTGCGATGCGTATAAGTCCCGTGGCGTATTATGCTCACTCTGAAGACGAGCTTAAAAAGCTGTGTTATGCGGTAACGGCGATTTCCCACAATCACCCCGACGGCTTATTGGGCGCTGAAGCGGTGGCAATGGCGATATATCTTGCCAAAAACGGGAAGAACGCGGAAGAAATAAAAAATATTATAAATGATACATATTATGCCTTAGGCTTTACGCTTGACGATATTCGGGAAGGATACGCCTTTGATGTGAGTTGTAAGGGCTCGGTTCCCGTTGCGCTTGAGGCGTTTTTTGAAAGTGAAAATTTTGAAGATGCGGTAAGAAACGCAGTTTCGGTTGGCGGAGATAGTGATACAATCGCGGCGATTACGGGCGCGGTTGCCGAGGCGCACTTTGGCATTCCTGAAAAAATACAAAACCAGATTTTACGTTTTTTAGACGAAAAACAAATAGCAATTCTTAAAGAGTTTGATAAGCTTTGCCATAAAGACGTATAAAATGACAGCGTTATATTTATTAATGACATTAATTATTTAATTTTCAGGTAAAAAATTGACTTTGAAAATTGTCTGTTATATTATTTATAGATGAGTTATTGTGGAGGCATACAAATGAGTGACTATTATAAAGTTAATATAGCGGGGCTGGAACGTAGCTTGCCAATTTGTCCTATAAACGAAAAATTGGATATAGCGGCGTTTGTTATGTTTTCGGACGTGGAAATCACGGTTCGTTGCGCTGAAGAGCTTTTGAAGCTTGCGCCCGATTTTGATATTATTTTGACGGCGGAGTCAAAGGGTATTCCTTTGGCGTATGAGATGGCAAAGCAATCGGGTAAGAATTATGTCTTGGCAAGAAAAGGTCCAAAACTATATATGAAAAACGTTATTAAAATTGACGTTAAATCAATTACCACCGCAAAACAACAAACACTATATTTATCTGATGACGACGCCGCGCTTATGAAAAACAAAAAAGTGCTTATTGTTGACGACGTCATTTCAACGGGTGAATCACTAAATGCGCTGGAAGGGATTTTATCTGAAGTCGGCGGAAAAATTGCCGCAAAAATGGCGGTACTTGCCGAAGGCGACGCCGCAGAAAGAAAAGATATTATTTATTTGAGCAAAATTCCGCTGTTCTTTAAATAACAAAAGTAGGTAAAATAATTTATATTTTGTTGTAGATTGCTTTGTAGGCAATGTATCAATATTTTTTCTTTATTAAGGTAAAAGCCAACAAACAAATCGTGTTGTCGGTTGCCGATAAGGAAAGGGAATAAGGGTAAATTCCTATCGCAAAAAGTGTTCTCGATTGGCCGTTTGTTCATATGATAAAATCAAGCAATTGTCCGCAGCCCTCCAAAAAATAGGAGGGCTTTTTTATTGGCGCTATTTTTAACGCCGCGCGGTCAATTTAAGACTTGACACATATTTTCAGCCATATGACTAAATTGGTCAATAGCTGAAAATATGTGTAACTTTATGACTATCTCTTTCCTTTTAAATAATCCAGCATTGCATTAAGCACAACAATATGCTGTTCTTCGTCGGCAATAATTCGCTCAATAAGCTGTTTTATGCTGTCGTTTTGTAGCACTAAAATAGTTTTTTCGTAATTTACGATTGCAAGCTCTTCCCCTCGTATATCAACCTCCAACATCTTTATTGGGTCGTTTATGTAGTTTACATAGCTTCCGTTCCAAAAACTGTTTTTTCCGCCGATTACGGGAAATCCGCCAAGTTGCGCGATAGTCTCTCCGAGGCTTTCGTGGTGACGCATTTCTACAACTGCAATTTCCTCAAGCTTTTTTGCGATTTCCGGCTCGGTCTCGTGCAACATATACGCTTGATAAATATACTGCATAATCGCCGTGGTTTCGCTGTCCCGTCCGCCGTAATCGTTCATAAGTTTTTTGGCTTCCAGGGGATTTTTGTATGGTATTACCGTTTCGGGATAGGGTAAGTCCGCAGTTACTTTTAAATCTACAAAATCCATAAAACACCTCCGTTCAGCCCAGTATATGTGAGGCTTTGGGTTTGTGTGCAATATGGCTTAAAAATATGCTATTATAGCAGAAGAACAAAATATCCGACGGGATATAAAAGGAAAAGGAACAAAAAACTGACTAAAACA
>CAZSAC010000053.1:0-8672 GCA_964604875.1 uncultured Bacteroidaceae bacterium
TTATTTATTTAAAATCGGACACTATTATGCAATATAATCCTTATCAAATAAAAAAACAATTATCCATAAAATCCTTGGTCAGCATTTTCAAGGACAGCTATGAAAAAAACTATTCCTATAAAGGCGAAACGCACAACTTTTGGGAATTTATGCTTATATTGGATGGCTTTGCTTACGTCACGATTAGCGACCAAATTTATAAGGTTGAAAAAGGTCAGCTTTTGTTTATCAAGCCAAACGTTTTCCACAACCTGCAAACCAGAGAATGCCCGAATTTAAAAATTATTATTATGAGCTTTGAGATGGACTTGTCTATGGACATTAAAGAAACCGTTTATAATGTAGCCGATAGTCAGCAAAATGAGCTTAAAGCGTTGTTCAGTCAAGCCAAAAATCTGTTCGATTTTGACACGATATATGTTGTCGGCATAAAAGACAATAAAGAAGAAAGTCTGCTGCTCTTTATAAAAAACTTAGAACAATTTGTTGCCAATTTGATAGTTGCGCCAAGCTCTCATCATACAAATCTTAATATCCAATCGGCAAAAATATATTCTAAAATCGCGCGATACATCAATGATAATCTTGAAAAAAAACTTACCATTTCGATGATTGCCGAGCATTGTAGCCTAAGTCCAAGCTATATTAAAAAGGTTTTTAAGCTCTATAGCAACAACAGCGTAATAAACTATGTGTCAACTATAAAAATTGAAAAAGCAAAGCAACTGCTTAAAATAGGCATGTCAAACAAAGAAATATCCGTCATTTTAGGTTTTTCCGACCAAAACTATTTCAGCGCGCATTTCAAAAAACATACGGGACGCTCACCCAATGCCTGGATAAAGCAAAATCTTTAAATATCGAAAAGTAGCTAAAGCAAATTCTTTTAAAAAATCACTAAATTGTCCTTGTTAATATCAAAAAAACATATTATAATGAATTTAAAAAAAGAGGCACAATTATGCATTGTATTAAAAAAATTACAGACGACTTATTTTGGGTGGGCGCCAACGACCGTCGTTTGGCGATGTTTGAGGGCGTTTATTCGGTGCCTTCAGGCGTTTCCTACAACTCCTATTTGCTTATGGACGACTCGACGGTGCTGTTCGACACAGTGGACAAGGCGGTTGGCAAGACATTTTTTGAAAACGTTAAACACGTATTAAACGGAAGACCGCTTGATTATGTTGTAGTCCAGCATATGGAGCCTGACCATTCCGCAACCTTAGAGGATTTAATTGTCCGCTATCCCGGCGTGAAAATTGTCTGCAACAAAAAAATCTCGATGATGCTAAGTCAATATTTTGACATAGATTTTTCCACTCGCACCATAGTTGTCGATGAAGCTTTCGAGCTTAAAACCGGCAAGCATAATTTACGTTTTATAGCCGCGCCTATGGTACATTGGCCGGAGGTTATGGTGACCTATGATTCTGCCGATAAAATTTTGTTTTCGGCGGACGCATTTGGCACATTCGGGGCTTTAAACGGCGCAATCTTTGCCGATGAAGTTGACTTTAACGCAGATTATATGAAAGAAGCCAGAAGATATTATTGCAATATCGTCGGTAAATACGGCGCTCAAGTCACCGCTTTATTGAAGAAAGCCTCTGCTTTGGATATTTCAATGATATGCCCTTTACACGGCTTTGTATGGCGCAAAAATCTTGGCGATTATATCAATAAATATCAGCTTTGGGCAAGCTATACGCCCGAGGTCAAGGGCGTTATGGTTGCTTACGCTTCCGTTTACGGACACACCGAAAATACCGCCGAAGTCATATGCTCAAAACTGCGTGATTTAGGCATAAAAACTGCGATGTACGACGTATCGGTTACGCCGTCGTCTGAAATTGTTGCCGCTGCGTTTGAATACAGTCACCTGCTTTTTGCTTCAACCACCTATAACGCGGGCGTATTCATTTCGATGGATGAGCTTTTGCGTGATATCGCGTCGCATAATTTACAAAACCGCACAATAGCTTTTGTTGAAAACGGTTCTTGGGCGCCCACTGCCGGAAAACTTATGCGGGAAATTTTATCAGGCTTGAAAAACACCACCTTCCTTGATGAAACGGTATCCATTATTTCCTCGCTCAAAGCCTCGCAAATGTCTCAAATCGACGCTTTGGTTTCAGCAATAAGCAACTCGTTAAACGTTGACGCTTCCGCAAATAACGCGCCTGCTTCCGCCACCTCCAATATTGATAAAAATGCGGTTTTCAAGTTTTCTTACGGTCTATTTGTTTTGACCGCAAACGACGGCAAAAAGGACAACGGCTGTATCATAAATACCGCCCAACTTTTAACGGACAATCCCAAGCGGATTACCTTTGCAGTCAACAAGCAAAACTACACTCACGATATAATTTTAAAAACTAAAACTTGTAATATATCCGTTTTAACAGAAGACGTACCTTTTAAAGTGTTTGAGCATTTCGGCTTCCAAAGCGGTAAAACCGTGGATAAATTTGCCGACTATGACAACATCGCAAAAAGCGAAAACGGACTTATGTATTTGCCTAAATACACCAACGCGTTTATTTCAGCAAAAGTTATTTCCGCAACCGATTACGGCACTCATACGCTTTTCGTTGCAGAAATTACCGAAGCAAAGGTTTTATCTGCGCAAAACAGCGTCACGTACGCCTACTATTTTGAGCATATTAAACCCAAACCTCAAACAGCAAAACAAAGCAAGCCCAAATACGTTTGTAAAATTTGCGGTTATGAATATGAAGGCGATGTTCTACCTGCGGACTTTATCTGCCCTCTTTGTAAGCACGGCGCGGAAGATTTTGAATTGATTAAATAATAAATGGAGGATATAAATATGAAATACGTTTGTGATTTATGCGGTTGGGAATATGACGAAGAAGCAGGACTTCCCGAGGAAAATATTTTACCGGGGACTGCTTTTGCCGATTTACCCGACGATTTCGTTTGTCCGCTTTGCGGAGCAGACAAAAGCCAGTTTTCGGCTGAATAGGATTTGCTTATTTAGAACTCAATAATTCTTTATAAAGCACAAAGCAACGCGCGGAAACCGTGCGTTGCTTTTTTGCATTTGATATTTTATACCTTAAGCTTATTGATAATTTCCGTTACTTGCGCATCGGAGACCGTTTGATAAGCGCCGTCAACCTTTGGGAAAATAACCGATTTTACCACCGTTGCGTCATACGCTGACGAGGTGTTTTTAACAGCTTTTATAAGCGCATAGCCTACAATGTTATCACCACTTTTGATTCTAACTTCAATATAGGCTTTTTCTTGCGCGGTACCCTCATTTGCCATATTCCAAGAGACGCCTTGCCCCACACTAACTGTTGCGGTTTTCGCATAGGCATTGGAAACCCAAAAGCCAACCTTTTCTGTGCTTAAAACGACCTTTGCGTCTGCATCGTCAAAGTTAATTTTAATTTTATTGTTTGGAACCCCTGAAGTAACCGCCCAATTTGACAATTCCACCATATCCGTCACATCTTTAGCGGTTGGTTCCTTAGACCCGCATGCGACTAGCCCTGCTGATAAAACCATACAAATAACCAAAAGAAAAACTAAATTCTTTTTCACGATATTTCCTCCCAAACTCGTTTTTAATAATATAACATACCTGTAAACCTTCGTCAAATAAATTAATCTTCTTCGCTATAAGTAGGAAAACTTAATGATAAAGGACCAATTATGGAACCATTTTGGATATATCTACACGCAGAACATGCCCATCTATTTCCTATTTTTATATCAAAGTCATGACTCTGAACAATAAAACCATTACACCCACTTAACATACAAAAGCTTCGATGTAAATTTTCAGTATATGGAACCCACACATTATCATCAAAATCATGACTTTGATATGTAATATAATATATGTCGCTATCATATGTCCCATTCGCTAAATTTGCTACGCCGTTGCTGTCTACATATTCTGTTATCCATACTCTATTAGTTGTAGGTTGATAATTATACTTTAAGACAGCAGTGAACCCCGGTTTGTGATACCAATATCCTGCATTATATTTCATAAAATGATAATCAAAATTACCTCTTCTAATACAGATTAACTTTTGTCCTTCTTGAATACTTGGCATAAAGTTTGATACTGTAACGTTACAATAGTCTAATTCTTCTAGGTCGCTTTTAACAACAAGTGACATTTGATAAATCGTTAAGCTTAAATCAAAATTTAAACCAGAAAAATCACCTGGTTGATACTGCCTGTCTGTGTTATACTGTGGAGGATTTTCGCATCTATCAATAGCATATGCATAACAGTTATAGCTAAGCCAACCACTATATGGTCCATAGAGTGTGCTGTCTTGTAAACTGTATGTAAGTTCATAATTCGAACTCCTTTTTAAAATATTATTCGTTTGAATTCCATAATATGCATTTGCTATATTTCTTATGTCTTCTGCAAATTTTAAAATAACATCATAGTTATAGGGGAAAACGCACCTCGGATTCAATTCTACTGCAATAAGAACTTTATTGATAAAAGAAAAAAGTTCAGGAGAAGATGCCACTTCATTTGGAATAGCTACTCCCTCTTTGTATAAAAATTCAAGACATTCTGTTTCGGATAATTGAGATAATTTAGTAATCTCTTGCGTATTTGGCTTGTTTTCGGCAAAAGCAGATGCTAAAGGATAACTCAAAATCACTATCCCTAATAAAGCAACTATTAAGCACAGACAAGTTCTAAATAAAAATTTTTTTAAATTTTTCATGTTTTTCTCATTGCAATTTTTTAATAAAACAAAATTTCTACATACCACTGATTACAAAATATATGACTATTTTTATTTAGTCAATACATATGAGCAAATAAGACATATTTCAACAAAAGAATCTATTGATTTGCTTTAATTATTAAGATGCGTTATAATTATTTTACCGACAGTAAAGTTTCTGAAATGAGGTTAAAATGAATAAGGAAAAGATGGCTCAGTTTCATAAGGATAATATTATAAACGCCGCCGACGAATTGTTTAACAAACTTGGTTTTGAAAACACCACGATTGAAATGATTTCCAAAGAGGCGCAGTATTCAAAGCCTACGATTTACGCCTATTTCGAATCTAAGGAAGAAATATATGCGGCAAATTTATATATCTATATGCTGAAATTCCAAAACGGATTTGAAGAAATTTTAAGTTTGGATTTGCCCGCCAAAAAAGTGTATTTAAAATGCTGTCATTGGCTATTACAGTTTAAAAACGAGCATTTGATATATTTTTTAGGCATTATCGGCGCGGTAGATTATAAAAACCATCTTAAAACGGAAAACAATCTTCTTATTGGCGAGCTTGGCGAAACCATAAATAAAAAGGTCTGCCAAGCGTTTAGTAAAGCTATTTGCGAAGGGCTTGTCGGGCAAAACATCGATATTGATTTCAGCTATACATATATTTGGAGCTGCGTTATCGGGCTGTTGACTTCTGCAAAGCTGAAGCCCTCAAGTTTTTCCACAAAAGATGAGTATGAGGCAACCTTAGATAAATATTTTTTGATGATTGCGGAGGGTTTGTTCAATGCAAACAAATAAGAAACAAGGCTTTTTGGACTTACTCAATCACGAGCTTATCACCGCCTTGGGGTGTACGGAGCCTATCGCTCTTGCGTACGCATCTGCCAAAGCGAGGGAGGTTTTGGGTGAATTTCCCACAAGAATTGAGGTTTTTGTCAGCAACAACATCGTAAAGAATGTTAAAAGCGTTGCCGTACCCAATTCCGACGGTCTAAAAGGCATTGACGTTGCGTGCGTTTTGGGAGTAGTCGGCGGTTGCGCCGATTTAAAGCTTGAGGTTTTATCGACTGTTACTGCAGAAAATCTTATCAAAACAAAAGAGCTGTTAAAAACGGATTATTGCGCCGTTCTGCCCTTAAAAAGCGTGGCAAATTTACATATTATCGTAAAAGCCTTCAGCGAAAAGCATAATTGCGAGGTTGAGCTTAAAGACAAGCACGACAATATTGTAAACATTATAAAGGATTCTCAAACCATCTTTCATAAAGACGAAAGCCCGAAGGAAACCTTGAAATTTGATTTTTCCTTAAAAGACGTATTTGCATTTGTCCAAAACGTCGAAATTGAAAAGGTCAAGGATTTGATTGAAAGACAAATGACGATGAATATGGCAATTTCCGAAGAAGGAATGAAAAACGACTATGGTCAACGTATCGGAAAAACCTTACTTTCAAGCTATCCAAACGACGTCAACTTAAAAGCGAGGGCTATGGCGGCAGCGGGCAGCGACGCCAGAATGAACGGCTGCGCAATGCCCGTGGTCATCAATTCGGGCAGCGGTAATCAAGGCATAACCCTGTGCGTACCGATTTGCGTTTTCAGCAAAGAGTTTAAAAAAGATAAAGAAATTACTATCCGCGCCGTTCTTTTAAGCAATCTTGTCAGCATATATATCAAAAACGGCATCGGAAAGCTATCAGCCTTTTGCGGAGCCGTAAGCGCAAGTTCGGGCGTGGCTGCAGGCTTAACCTACCTTATGAACGGCACGTTTTTGCAAGTGGAAAAAGCAATCACAAATACCGTCGCTAACATTTCCGGCATAGTATGCGACGGGGCAAAATCCTCTTGCGCGGCGAAAATTTCATCTAGCGTGGACGCAGGCATTATGGCGTATTATATGGCAATCAAAGACAACGCCTTTTGCGCAGGAGACGGCATAATCGACAACAATATAGAAGGCACAATCGAAAATGTTTCACGGTTGGGCAAGGAAGGAATGAAGGAAACCGACGACGAAATAATTAGCATAATGCTAAACAAGAGGTAAATAAAAATGTCAAACATTAAAAACGAAAACGGGATTAAAAATCCAATTATGAAGTATGTTATCGGAAGAATTAGAGAACAGCTTGAGCATCGCGCAACATGGCTTGCAGTCTTAACCGAGGAAGCCGAAAAGCACGGGTTGCCGATTGAAGAATACGCCGGCGACGCTATCCGCAAATGCGGAGTAATGCAAGGCGAAAAACTTTCCGGCGGCTCAAAAGATTTTAGAACGCTTAAGAAAAATCTTTTCGACTCGTTTGCCAGAAAGGTTTTTGAAATGGAAATACAAGAGTCGACGGAAGATAAGCTGTCCATCGATTTCCACTATTGCCCTTTGGTAAAGGCTTGGCAAAAAATGGGCTACGACGACGAGCGCATTAAAAAATTATGCGATAGCGCAATGTGTGGTGACAGAGGTATTATTTCACAATTCGGTGGGAAACTTAACCTTGAACAAACCATCGCGGACGGCTCGGATTATTGCAAAATCCGCTTTGTAAAAGAAGACAAATAAACTAGTACATTCACTCCCCTGCAAATTTTGCGGGGGAGTTTTTTTATATATAAATATTGCAGATTACGGATTATCTATCTCGCCGAATTTGCTTGTTCTATCCGCCTTAAGTTGAGCAATTGAGTACTTAATATCTTCGGGAAGCAACTTTAAATAGCGTTCTCGTCTGATTCCGCCAATAAACGTTATAAATTTTAAATTAAAAATATCGCATACCACATAGTTTTGAGACTCCAAATTATACAGTACGAAATATTTCAACCCGACGTCGTATAAATACCCTGATTTAGTCACCAAACTGTCCGTGCCGATAAGAAAATCGCATTGGACATATTCTCCCAAATTCATTGCCATAATCTGTTGCATTGAACCTCTATATATTATCGGGTCGATGCTAAAATTTGGCGATTCAAATTCCTGCATATATGTATTCCCCCCTTATGTCAAATAATAACTTGCCTTCGGATTATAAAAGCAATGGTCGCCTATTCTAATAACAAAAGCTCCATTTATGTTGGGAAATATTGGCGAACAATAATCGCTGTATGGATTATAAAACCACAACGCTTCTGAAACCATTCCCAACTTCTGCCCTGCAATAGCCCACTCTGCAATATCGTAATGCTCCTGCGTCGGATTGACGTTATATACATTTTGCGGGTTATATACTCCCTTAACTTCCGTCATTGCGCAAGTGAATTGCTTATCTGCAAATATTACGTCTTCTAGGTTTATCTGCTGTCCGTATTCGCCACGGGTTTCGGTAAGACGGTTCATTACGACGGTTGCCACCGCTTTCATTCCGTCTTCCCCTTCCCCACCCGCCTCGCATAAAATAAGCCTTGCCAGCAATTCTAAATCAGTCATCTGTTTCCGATACCTGCGTTACGATTAAATATGCGTTCAATTCTCCCCCCGGAAGAATAAACCACGCGGTAACATTAGTGATTCCTAAACTTAAAACGTCGTTTTCTCCTAGTTTCATAAGGTATTCCCCAATCCCGCTAGGCGATGAACTTGAAATTTCAAGTTTAGTGTTATTAACAACGGCTCCGTTCAAAAATACTCCGACTGTAGCCGAGGAATTATTGTTTGGATGCACCCCGTAACTCACTAAATATATACCCTTTTTCAAAACCTTTATTGTAGTAGCCGTCACATTACAACCGCCAAATTCTTGATACACTCCAAAAGGAATTTTAACAGGATTTTTTGTTGAGTACTCTGTGGTATTGATTAATTGAGCGCACGCCATTGAACAACAGCATTTTCCATTTTCGCCTTTTTCTCCCTGCTCGCCCTTTTCTCCTTGCTCGCCCTTTTCTCCCTGCTCGCCTTTTTCTCCCTGCTCGCCTT
>CAZSAC010000054.1:0-8584 GCA_964604875.1 uncultured Bacteroidaceae bacterium
GACACTATGGAAGTCTTTAATAAGATACTCGACATATTAAACTATTTTGTAATATTCTTGCTTACCATAGGTTTTTTACCACAACTTATATACGTTTGTTTGTTTTGGCTTAAACCTAAAAAATATCCAAAGTCCGAAATAAAGCATAATTTTGCCGTTCTTGTTGCCGCTCACAATGAGGAAAGTGTTATTGATGGTATTATTAAATGCGTCCTGATGCAAGGCTATCCGCAAGATAAAATTTCGTTTTTCCTTGTTGCAGACAACTGTACCGATAATACCGCAAACGTCGCGCGGGAGCTTGGCGTTACGGTTTTTGAGCGTTTTGACGAGCTTCATAAAAGCAAAGGTTACGCCCTTCAATATGGCGTCAATCAAATTTTAGACAATTATCCCAAGGACACCTTTGACGCTTTTTTATTTTTTGACGCGGACGGTATTCTTGCGCGCGATTATATGGACAAAATGAACGACGCCCTTTCCTCCGGTGAGGTTTTGGCGCGCGCGTATACCAATTCCACAAACCTTACGCAAAATATGTCTACCTGCGCCTGGGGCTTATACTATGTTAGAGACTGTCGTTTTTCCTGCAACGCAAGAAGCGCGATGAGAACGGCTAATATGATGCCGGGACCTTGCCATATGGTTAAAACAGATTTACTTATCGAGCGCGGCTATGACGCAGTTGGAAAATGTGAAGATGCCGAGTTTACCATAAACCGCCTCTTAGAAGGTCATAAAGCCGCATACGTTGTCGAAGCCGAAATGTTTGATGAACAAGCCTCGACTTTTTCCGATACATTCAATAGAAACACCCGTATGGGCGCAGGCTTAAACAAAATATTTCTCAAAGACGGCTATAAACTGCTTGGTAAATTCTTTACCACCTTTAGGTGGAGCTATTTGGATATGTTCCTACAGCTGTTGTTTATACCCCTGGCAATCATTTGCTGTTTTTGGTTTCCGCTATATTATGGATATCAAACCGTGCTTGCGGCAATGGACTATGCAGTAAACCCCCAAATTTTGAACAATATTTTAAAAATGTGCGCCATATCGCTGTCGTGTATTTTTTATCTGCCGTTCGTGCTTCAAACCTTGCTTGTAATAGCTTTGGATAAAAACCGCCTTATTTATGACAAGCTTTCCACTTTGATAAAAGCGTCTTTCATATTCCCTTTCTTTATGATAGTTTATATGGCAGGGATAACGGTTGGTTGCATCAATCCGAATACAAAATGGAAATCTATCCGCAGGCTAGGCTCGCAAGAAGAACGAACCGAACTTTTAATTCGGCTATATAAGGACAAATTCACTCAATCGGAATTCTTCCTAAACGGCGAGGAAGAGCAAGCGGAGGAAAATGTGTCCGTCAACTGTGAATAATATCTGGTTAAAAAACCAAAAAAATAAGACCTCTCTAATTTGAGAGGTCTTTTGTTTATCTTTTAATCTTCTTATAACTCTGCAAAGAATTTGATTGTGCGAACCATTTGGCTTGTATAGCTGTTTTCATTGTCATACCAGCTTACAGTCTGAACTTGTGTTGTGCCATTATCCAAAGGCAATACCATCGTTTGGGTTGCATCAAATAAGGAGCCTTGGGTGATGCCGATAATATCGCTGGAAACAAGTTCCTCTTCGGTGTAACCAAAGGAAGGACTTTCAGCCTTTTTCATTGCTGCGTTAACGTCTTCTTTGCTGACTGCGCCTTCAACTACAGAAACCAAAATAGTGGTGCTTCCCGTAGGAGTAGGAACACGTTGAGCCGAGCCGATAAGCTTGCCGTTTAAAGCGGGGATAACCAAACCGATTGCCTTTGCTGCGCCTGTGCTGTTTGGAACGATATTGACAGCGGCTGCGCGAGCGCGACGTAAATCGCCTTTACGATGAGGACCATCAAGAACCATTTGGTCGCCTGTGTATGCGTGGATAGTGCTCATAATGCCTGATTTGATAGGAGCTAAATCATTCAAAGCTTTCGCCATAGGAGCTAGGCAGTTTGTGGTGCAGCTTGCAGCGGAAATGATTGTATCTTCTTTCTTCAAAATGCCCTCGTTTACGCCGAATACGATTGTAGGAAGGTCATTTCCAGCAGGAGCGGAAATAACAACTTTCTTTGCGCCGGCATCGATATGAGCTTGCGATTTAGCTTTGCTGCAGTAGAAGCCTGTGCATTCTAAAACAACGTCAACACCGATTTCTTTCCAAGGAAGGTTAACAGCATCTTTTTCAGCATAGATGATGATTTCTTTGCCGTCAACAACGATGGAGTTTTCTTTTGCAACAACTTTGTCTGCAAGAGCGTATCTGCCTTGAGCGCTGTCGTACTTCAAAAGATGAGCAAGCATTTTCGCGTCGGTCAAATCGTTGATAGCAACAATTTCATAACCATCGGCATTGAACATTTGTCTAAAAGCCAAACGGCCGATACGACCGAAACCGTTTATAGCAACTCTGACATTCTTTGACATAATATTTTTGTCCTCCAAAAAGTGTTTTTAATTTAAGTTTGTTAAAACTTTATCAGTTTGTTTTTACTTATTTTAACCTTATTTTGTATATTTAACAAGCATTTTAATCCTAATTTTCGCATTATTTAAAAATAATTCTAAATTAAGTTCTCCGGATTCAAACATTGAAGCTCAGGAAGCACGAAAATCCCGTTCTTTCTTATGAGGACGTCATCAAAATAAATCTCTCCTCCGCCGTATTCCTCGGTTTGAATTAGCACCAAATCCCAATGTACTGCCGATACGTTTCCGTTCCACGCCTCGTCATAGCACGCGCCGGGAGTAAAATGTATACTGCCTCGGATTTTTTCGTCAAACAGAATGTCGCCCATAGCCTTAGTAATAAAAGGATTGACGCCGATAGCAAATTCGCCCACAAATCTTGCGCCGTCGTCAGTATCGAAAACGGCGTTTGCGCCCGCCGTATTGTTTGCCGTCGCCTCAATAATTTTGCCGTCTTTAAACACCAAGCGGACGTCTTCATATTTGAACCCGTTTTCTATGGATGGCACGTTGTAGTGTATTACTCCGTTTACGCTGTCTTTAACGGGCGCGGTATAAACCTCTCCGTCGGGGATATTGCGTCGTCCGCTGCACTTAACTGCGCCGATACCCTTAATAGAGAAGGATAAATCTGTATCTTTTGCAACAATCCGCACTTTATCGGTTTTACTTATCAGCTCAACCAAAGAATTCATAGCAATATCCATTTTTTCATAGTCTAAATTACATACGTCGAAATAAAAATCCTCAAACTCCTCGGTTGTCATTCCGCTAAGCTGAGACATCGCTTCTGTGGGATATCTCAAAACAACCCAGTTTGTCTTTTTAACCCTTTCCTCGTGGTGAACGGGCAAAAAATACAGCGCGTTATAGGCTTGAATTCTGTCTGCGGGTAAGTCGGATAATTCATAGCTGTTTCCGCCGCCTCTTATTCCGATAAAGGCTTGCATTTGACTCATCAGCTTTTTGTCGTGTTCAGCCATAAATTTAATTTGTTCGTCAGACGCGTCTTTCCTTATATATCGCTCCACCCTGTTGTCTCTTAAAAAGACAAAGGGCATTCCGCCTGCGGCATATACTTCTTTGACAAGTAAATTTACCATTTGATAGTCTATTCCGTAAGCCTCAATCCACACCTTATCGTTCTTTTTTACCTGACAGGAGTAATTTACGAGATTTTTTGCCAATGTCGCTTGTCTAGAATCGTTTATCATAGTTACCTTCCTTTTTTGGATATTATAGATAATTATAAACACCATTTTAAAATTTATCAACATCATATCAGCTTTTTCCGCTTTTTTTTATAATTATCAAATATTATTTAAATTCGATAGCATTTTTTGGTGGAATAGTTTATAATACTAAATGATTTATATATTTAAATAATGGAGGTTTTGTTTTATGCCACTAGTAACAAGTAAGGAAATGTTTGAAAAAGCCTACAAAGGCGGTTATGCAATCGGCGCTTTTAACGTAAATAATATGGAAACCATTCAAGGTATTGTTGAAGCTGCCACCGAAACTAATTCCCCTTTGATTTTGCAAGTATCTTCGGGCGCAAGAAAATATGCCAACCCCGTATATCTTCGCAAATTGGTTGAAGCTGCATCCGAAACAAGTGGACTGCCTATTTGTCTTCACCTTGACCACGGCGACAGTTTTGAACTTTGCAAAGCCAGCATTGCCGACGGCTTCACTTCGGTTATGATTGACGCTTCTCATCACGGTTTTGAAGAAAACATTAAAATTACTAAAGAAGTTGTAAATTACGCTCATGATAACGGCGTTGTTGTCGAAGCTGAGTTAGGACGTTTGGCAGGTATTGAAGACGCTGTCAACGTATCGGAAGCAGATTCTGCCTTTACCGACCCCAGCCAAGTTCAAGAATTCGTTGAAAAAACCGGCGTTGACAGCTTAGCAATCGCTATCGGAACAAGCCACGGCGCATATAAATTTAAAACTGCTCCCCGTCTTCGTTTTGACATTTTGGAAGAAGTCGGAAAGCTTTTACCCAACTTCCCTATCGTTTTACACGGGGCATCAAGCGTTCCTCAACAATTTGTTGAAACCATCAACAAGTTCGGCGGAGAAATGGCGGGCGCCAAAGGCGTACCTGAGGAGATGTTGCGCGAAGCTGCCCGTATGGCAGTTTGCAAAATCAACATCGACAGCGACCTACGCTTGGCTTGTACGGCGGCTATCCGTGAGCATTTCTATAATAATCCTTCTCATTTTGACCCTCGTCAATATCTTGGGCCGGCTAGAGCAGCCATTAAAGAAATCGTCAAGCATAAATTAACAGACGTTCTCGGTTGCGCAGGCAAAGCTTAATTAGCATATAAAAGCGGGCTTTTGCCCGCTTTATTTTTCTTATGGCGTCACTAACTAAAAGCATTAAAAATAAAGACATCGCGGGGATTATTATATCCGTCGCCATTTTGGCAGTGGTTATTGTAGTGATTTTCGCCTTTAATTCCAAAGGCATAACCGTGGACGTATCGGATACGCTAAAAATATCCGCGCCTATGGTTTCTTTGGATATTTCTTATTCCGATATAGCGTTCGCCCAACTTAACGACGCTATTCCAAAATCATCCCGTACAAACGGCTACGGCGGCGTTAAAATTTCTTCGGGACAGTTCAAGTGCGACGCTTTTGGCTCGTATACTCGCGCGACCTATAACGATACGCAAAAATATATCGTCCTGAAACTAAACAACGGAAATTATATTGTTTTTAATTTGCAAACCGCTGACGAAACCTCAGCCTTATACGACAAAATTCAAGAAAAACTATAAATGCAAAAAATACTAAGCACCATGCGTCGGGCAATAACCGACTATAATATGATATCCGACGGCGACAACATCGTGGTCGGCGTAAGTGGCGGGAAAGACAGCGTTGCTCTTTTATCCGCTCTGCGGGCTTATCAGCGCTTTTCTCCCGAAAGTTTTACGCTTTCTGCTGTAACTGTTGATATGGGCTTTAAAGATGCCTCTCAAGCCCAATTTCAGGCTCTGACCGATTATATAGGGCAACTTGAAGTTCCGTTTCACGTGGTCAAAACCGACATAGCGGAAATTATTTTTGACGCCAGGAAAGAATCAAATCCTTGCAGTCTTTGCAGTAAAATGCGCAGAGGCGCATTAAACACAAAAGCCGTTGAGCTTGGGGCGAATAAACTTGCGCTGGGGCACCACGCCGACGACGTGGTTGAAACTATGCTTTTGTCGCTTTTATATGAAGGTCGGTTTTCCACCTTCCAACCCGTATCATATATGGACAGAAGCAAAATAACTTTAATACGTCCTTTTATATATACAGATGAGCGAGACATAAAAGGGCTTGTTTCCCGTAAAGCTCTGCCGATTTTTAAAAATCCCTGTCCCGCCGATAAACATACCTGCCGTGAAAGTATGAAAAATCTTATAAAAACGCTTCAGGAAGATATCCCTTTTGCCAAAGAACGCATGTTGGGCGCAATCTATAATCCCGAAAGAAACAATCTTTGGAAAAAGCCTTAGTCCAAGGCAACATTTGATATAATTTAGAATATTCCCCCGATTTTTGTCATATTTTAGTAATGACATTTATCGGGGGTTTTTATGACAGAGGATATAATCAATCGCACTTTAAGCGAGGCGCAATACATAATCAAACATCAATCAACAGTGCGAGACACGGCAAAAGTATTTTGTATCAGTAAAAGCACCCTTCATTCGGACGTCACAACACGATTAAAAAAAATTGACCCCCGACTTTACGCCGAGGTTCATAAAATTATGGATTATCATTTTTCTATCCGTCATATACGCGGCGGAGAGGCAACCAAAAAAAAATATCGGCATTAAGCCGACATTTGTTTATACTTGGGGAATTGTAATTTCGTCTAAATTAGAATATTGCAATATATAGCAATAGCTGTCTGTGCTTTCCAAAAGTCTTACGATAGAGTTTTCTTCCGAGCTTTTGGAATTTTCGGATAAAACGAAAACTTTTTCGGAATAGATAAGATATACAATCTTGCCCTTGTCAATTTTTACGGTAACAGAAGACGACTTTTCGCGGGGCTTTCCCTCGTTATATAATTCAGTATTTTCATAAATAATATAGCCGTTATCTTTTGCCACAAAGGTGTTTTTCTTTATATTTTTAAAGGAAAACTCCACCAAAAAATCTGACTCTGCCGTATTCCAAGTTTCGTTGCCTTTTTCATACTTTAAGACTTTGCCGTCTTTTTCTGTTTTGGCATAATATTGCACGGTTTTATCCTTATATACTGCGTTTTTGTCTAATTTATAACTTCCCTTTCCTGTCAAATTATTGATGACCGAGCCGTCTCTTCTGACGTTATAATCACACGCCGTGGAAGAAATTGCAACCTTATTTTCACGATAGGTTAGTTTCGCAACTTGATTTTTGACCGCCCACGGACCGTCATATGTTTCGGTGTTATGAAAATAGTTAACTTCTATATCTGTGTAAGCTTTAGTTAAAAGTTCGTTCAAAGCTTCTTCCGAAATTTTATCGGATTTAATATTTGCGCCGTTGATTTCCCCAAATTCGTTTACATAATCGGTGGGAACAAAACTAAAAATAGTTGTCAAACCTCCGCCCGAGCCTGTGGACGATTTATTTTCTTCGCACGCGCAAAGAAGAAGCGAAAGTATCGCTATTAATAAAACGGATATTAAAACTTTTTTATTTTTTTGCATACTATCTCCCTTTTTTAAATTATACCAAAGATTTTTTCCTTTGTCATCTTAAAATGTCAATTTTTATATGGGCAACATTCTCAGCTTAATTATAGCCAAATTTGAGCTTAGGTATAAATAATAAAAGCCGACAAAATGTCGCAATTATGCTAGTTTTGTCGGCTTAATAGGTGAAATAAGTCTTAAATTAACTCTAAGATGCACATATCGGCAGCATCACCACGGCGTTGTCCCGTTCTTAAAATGCGAGTATATCCGCCACCTTGTCCCTTTTCTTCAATGCGTTTAGCATATTTTGGGGCATAAGTAGTAAAGATTTTCTCAACTAACGGATGCTTAATATCAGCTGTACGAGCTTTAAATTCCGCCTTGCTTTCCTTTTCGCCTTTAATTTCGCTTAAATCGCGAACCTTTGACATAATCTTACGGCGCGCGGCAAGCTTTTTAGGGCCGTCGTTTGTAAACTCAACGCTAACCTTTTCGCCTTTAAGGTTGACCTTTTCTTTGGTAACCTTAACGGTATCTTCATAGCTGTTGATAGCAAGCGTCAAAATCTTTTCCGCCATACTTCTGACCGATTTAGCGCGGTCAACTGTTGTTTCTATTTTACCGTACCACAAAAACTCGCTAACTTGATTTTGTAAAACAGCTAGGCGTTGGTCGGTAGCTCTTCCTAATTTTTTGGGTTTCATAAAAAATCTCCTTAATCGTCTTTGCTGCGAAGGTCTAAGCCGAGGTCTTGAAGCTTGTGGATAACTTCTTCAAGTGATTTACGACCAAGATTACGCACTTTAAGCATATCTTCTTCGGATTTTTTAGTTAAATCCTCGACGGTGTGAATACCTGCGCGTTTTAAACAGTTGTATGAACGAACAGACAAATCCAATTCCTCGATACTCATACCCAAAGCCACGATTCCATCGTCGTCTTTAGTCACTAAAATATCCATATCATTCATACTGTCAACCAATTCTACAAACAACTTGATGTGGTCGTTCATAATTTTGGCGGCTAGGCTGATGATTTCTTTGGCGGAAATGGTGCCGTTAGTCACAACCTCGATAGTCAACATATCAAAATAAAATGATTTTTCAACACCAGTGCTTTCAACCGAATAATTTTCGCGCTCAACAGGGGTGAAAATGCTGTCGACAGGAATAAAGCCTATCGGAGCTTTGGCATCCTTGTTGCGGTCTGCGGGAACATAGCCACGCCCTGAATCGATATAAATTATCATTTCCAGCACGGCGCCCTCATCCAACGAGCAAAGGTATAAGTCGGGATTTAATATCTCCACGTCGGAAGGAATGGTGATGTCAGCGGCAGTTACCGCGCCGGGGGTGTCCTTGTATA
>CAZSAC010000055.1:0-8420 GCA_964604875.1 uncultured Bacteroidaceae bacterium
CTCATCTGCAAACCTAGCAAATTTACGGTCAACCTCTGTCAAGGCCGCCTCGCCCAAAATGGACGACAATTCTTTAGCTTCCTTTCCGCGAGCGTATGCGCTAAATAATTGGTTCATCGTATCTGCGTGGTCGATACGGGTTTTTCCTTCGCCGATACCCTTGTCTTTCAAACGTGACAAAGACGGTAAAACGTCGATAGGAGGCAACAAGCCTTTCTTATAGAGCTCACGGCTTAAAATGATTTGTCCCTCTGTGATATACCCTGTTAAGTCGGGAATCGGGTGAGTTTTGTCATCTTCAGGCATAGTCAAAATCGGGATTTGAGTTATACTGCCCTCTCTGTCCGAAATTCTTCCCGCGCGTTCATATAAGCTTGCAAGGTCGGTATATAAATATCCGGGATAGCCACGACGACCGGGAACCTCTTTTCTGGCGGCGGAAACTTCACGCAGAGCCTCTGCGTAGTTTGTTATATCTGTGGTGATAACCAAAACGTGCATACCCTTTTCAAACGCAAGATATTCTGCCGCAGTTAACGCCATACGAGGTGTTGCGATACGCTCAATAGCGGGGTCGTTTGCAAGGTTGATAAACAAAACCGCGCGTTCGATTGCGCCTGTCTTTCTGAAGTCAGAGATAAAAAAGTCCGCTTCTTCAAAAGTGATACCTACCGCTGCGAAAACAACCGCAAATTTTGAGTCGTTGTTTAAAACTTTTGCTTGCCTTGCAATTTGGGCGGCAAGCTCGGCGTGAGGCAAACCTGACGCGCTGAATACGGGCAGTTTTTGTCCTCTGACCAAGGTATTTAACCCGTCGATAGCAGAAACGCCCGTTTGAATAAACTCATCGGGATAGTCACGCGCGGCAGGGTTGATAGCTTGACCGTTGATGTCTAAGCGTTTTTCTGCGATAATTGAGGCACCGCCGTCTCTGGGATTGCCCATACCGTCGAAAACACGACCAAGCATTTCCTCTGATACGGCAAGCTGAATGCTTCTGCCCAAAAATCTTGCTTTGGCTGTTGCCATTTTAATGCCTTGTGACGGCTCAAATAACTGAACTAACGCCTTATCACGGTTAACTTCTAGGACTTTACCGCTTCTGACTTCTCCGTTTTCTTGTACTATTTCAACAAGCTCGTCATATTTTACACCGCTGACGCCCTCGACAAGCATAAGCGGTCCAACAATTTCACGAATGGTTTTATATTCTTTAAGCATTATAAACCTCCCTCGCTGGTAAGAGCAATCATTTCTTCCTTGAGGTCTTTTTCGATAGCGTCAAATTCCGCAAGATTGGATTCCTCAATATATTTACTTCTGCCGATTTTTTCTTTAACAGGCAATTCGATAATGTCTTCAATGTCCACGTTTTTATCCAAAGCCTCGTTACCCAGCTTATAGTTTTCCAAAATCAAACGCATCATACGCAGTTGTTTTTCCAAAGAAGCATAGGTATCAATATCGTGGAAAGCGTTTTGGTGCAAATAGTCTTCTCTGATTGACTTAGCAGTTTCCATAGTAAGTCTATCTTTAGGAGACAAAGCGTCCATACCGACAAGTCGAACGATTTCTTCCAAACGAGCCTCGTCTTGCAAAATAGACATAACCTCTGCGCGCATCGAAAGCCATTCATCGCCGATATTATCGCTGTACCAAGACGCCAAACGGTCGGCGTAAAGCGAATAGGATTGAATCCAGTCAATAGCAGGGAAGTGACGCTTATAAGCAAGCGCAGCCGACAACCCCCAGAAAACCTTTACAATACGCAACGTACCTTGCGATACGGGCTCTGACAAGTCGCCGCCGGGAGGAGAAACTGCTCCGATGGCGGTAATTGAGCCAACTGTATCTTCACTGCCGATAGTTTTAACAATGCCCGCGCGCTCATAGAACTCAGCCAAACGAGACGAAAGATATGCAGGATATCCTTCTTCACCGGGCATTTCTTCCAAACGTCCGCTCATTTCTCTCAAGGCTTCAGCCCAACGTGAGGTACTGTCAGCCATAATAGCCACATTGTAGCCCATATCTCTGAAATATTCGGCAATCGTAATGCCCGTATAGATTGACGCCTCACGAGCGGCAACAGGCATATCCGATGTATTTGCAATCAAAACGGTACGTTTCATAAGCGATTGACCGGTCTTAGGGTCTTTCAAGTGCGGAAACTCTTTCAAAACGTCCGTCATTTCGTTGCCACGCTCACCGCAACCGACGTAAACGATTATGTCTGCGTCAGCCCATTTTGCCAGCTGATGCTGAACAACAGTTTTACCGCTTCCGAAAGGACCGGGTACAGCCGCCACACCGCCACGAGCAATCGGGAATAACGTATCAATGACACGTTGCCCGGTAATCATCGGCATAGAAGGGGCAAGCTTTTCTTTATAAGGTCTGCCCTTACGAACAGGCCACTTTTGAAGCATTGTCAACGGCTTGTCGCCTTGCGCAGTTTTCAAAACACAAACAACGTCGTCAACGGTAAATTCGCCTTCTTTTATTTCCGATACAGCGCCTTCTACACCGTAGGGCACCATAATTTTATGCACAATAATAGCATTTTCGTCAACAGTTCCGATAACGTCGCCAGCCTCAAGCTTATCGCCTATTTTTGCGGTGGGTTTAAACAACCATTTTTTAGAATGGTCAACCGCAGGAATATCGATACCACGGGAAATACGGTCGCCCGAACGCTGTCTTAAAACGTTTAGCGGACGTTGAATACCGTCGTAAATACCCTCGATTAACCCTGGAGCAAGCTCAACGGACAAGGGCGCGCCTGTGGAATAGACGTCTTCTTCAGGGCCTAAGCCGCTGGTTTCTTCGTATACTTGAATAGACGCCTTATCACCGCGAAGCTCAATAATTTCGCCGATTAGACGTTTTTCACTTACACGCACAACGTCGTACATTTTGCTGTCGCCCATATTTTCTGCGACAATCAGCGGTCCGCTGACTTTGACAATCTTACCAACATTTTTTTGCATAACTAATTGTCCTCTCTATTAAATAGAATGTCCGCGCCGATGGCTTTCTCGACATCCTTGCGGATACCGTCCATACCAAAGCCCGAGGAGCCCTCGCTCGACGGAATAGGAATTACGGCGGGATATGGTCTTGTTTTATAACGAGAAATCAAGTGTCCGATTTGCCGAGCGACTTGCTCTGTGATAAAAATCACGGCGAACTCTCTGGCAAGCTGTTTAACGGTGGACTCCGCTTCCTCTGTTGTGTTGACGGGAAAAACCTCAAGCCCCAGCGCCTTAAACGCCAGTACGGAATCCTTATCGCCAACAACTGCAATTCTTCCTTTACGCATAAAGCTCCCTCAACCTAATTTTTAAAATTTTTGAATCTACATTGTTTTTTATGCCCGCAATTATAAGCTTAACAACTTTTATTTCTGTCAACTGCCCTAAATAATAACCTGCAATCGGCGCAACCGAAAACATATCGTATTTAGACTGTTTAAAAATGTTTAACAAAAAGTTGTCGGCATAGGTTTCATACTTCACCAAACCGTCTTCCTCAAAGGCTTTTAAGACAAGCTCACCATATGCGGTATATTTCATCTTTTCGATTAATTTTTCATTGGTAGCCTCATAAAGCTCCGAAAACGTATTCAGAGAAATTTTACCGTAAGGAATAAAGACGCCATTAAAAAACTCTAAATCGAGGTTTAATTTACGCGTGCGGATAAACGAAAGGATATTTATCGTATCCACCCAGGCGGTAAAATAATCCGAAAGCGGTTTTTGCCCTGCCGATTTAAGAATTTTGCCGATATTTTTAAACATAGCCTCGTCAATGGTTGTATCAATTAACCTTGGGCTACGGTTTCCGTCGGCGAAGGCTTGGTCGATTTTTTGCAAAGCGACAGCCATTTCTTTTGGCAATTTGTCGTATTTATCGTCTTTTATGTCTGCCTGCATAGCGTCTAAAGAAAGCAACCCGTCAGGAGCGGACATATCCGATACGTTTTCCTGCCTCAAATATTTGGCTTTCATCAAAACTTTTGCGTTGTGATAGTCGTTTTTCAACAGAAAAATTTCCAGTCCGCTGTTTTTAAACAGATTTTCCCTTAAAAAAGCTGACGCCTGTCTTTCTTTTTCGGCGATAAGATTTTCGTATGAACGAATATCTTCGATTTGAAGCCCTGCGCCATACCCGCATTCCTGCAAGATTTTGAATGCGTCTTGTAGACTATCCGCCTCAGAAAGCCGTGAAAGCTGCATTTGATTGAGCAATCCGTTTTCCAACGATTTTATTCGAGCATTGACATAGAGCAAGCTTCCTGCCATTATTTCACCTCGTCGAAAAGAAGTTGAGCGATTTCTGCTTCAAGTTCTTCCCTTAAAGCCTTGATTTCCACTTCAAAGGTTAGGTTTTTATCTACGCCTTGGCTATGGAGTATAAACCCGCCCGAGAAATTTCCCAATTCTTTATCCAAAGTCAGCTTGATGCCTTTGCTTTTTGCATAATCGGCAATAAAATCTTTATCGATAATTTTTGCGTCGTCCTTGGCGACGGTGATAATATCGCCGTCGGCAGCGCTAACGTTAAGCATACCGGTAATAACCTTTTTATATTGTTCAGGCTTTATCGACCTAACCTTGAGCGCGGCTTGCGCAAACACATCGTCAAGCATTTCTTTTTTAACGGCGAGCCTTTGCTTTTTGATGTCAAGCTCACAAACGGTCATACGTCGGGCAATATATTCCGAGCCCGAAACCTCCGCTTGTTTTTGCGCCGTTGAAATTGCCGATTTATTCAATACGGCAACCTCATCGATAATTTTTTTCGCATATGCGTTGGCTTCCGCCGTAACGGCTTCCGCTTGAGCTTTCGCGTCATTGAGAATTTTTTGGATAATTGCGTCTTTTCCGTCCATTTTTTCCTCTTTAATTAAAACTTGGGAATGAATACGCCCAAGAATGAAATCAATAACGCCAAAACCGCATAAGTTTCAACCATGATTGTCAAAGTGATAGCTTTACCACTTTCTTCGGGACGCTTAGCTACGCACGCGATACCTGCGCAAGCCACCTTAGCTTGATAAATTGCGCTGATTAAGCCAACGATAGCGATAGGCATACAAGCGAACAAAATGCCCAAGCCCTGCGCGTCGGTCAAGGCTTTCAATTCACCGAACAAGTCGATTTTCAAAAAAGCCAAGAACGCAATCAATAAGCCGTAAATACCTTGAGTACCGGGAAGAAGTTGCAAAACCAAACATTTTGAGAACTTATCCGGGTCTTCCGCAGTAACGCCTGCAGCCGCTTGACCTGCCATACCTACACCGATTGCAGAGCCTATGCCTGCCACGATTGACGCTAGTGCCGCGCCGATGATTGCGTAAACTGTACCTGTAGTCATTTAAAGTAACCTCCTACTTTTCAATATAAGTGTATTTTGTTTGTGAGCCGAGAGGAATAAATTCATGTCCCCCGCCCTCGTAAAATCTGCTAAAGAATTCAATAAACTGAAGTCTGCTGTCGTGGACGTACGTCCCCAACGTATTGATACCGATATTAAATATGTGTCCTACTAAGAATATCGGCGCGGCAACCACATAACCTATCAAGGAAAAACCACCGAAAGTCAACATTCCTACAATAACCATACAAATTTTGTTGATAACCATTGCGATAACGCCCGTTGCTAAACCCAAGCCAAACAAACGGCTATAGCTTAACACGTCGCTTAAAAAGTTGACTCCGCCGTAAAGCTGCCCTAATCCGCCTGTAACTTTTCCAAAGCCTTTTTTATTTCGTCCGCCGAAAACAAGCATTATGCCAACGCCAATCAAAGCCAACACTAAGCCGACAGTCTTTAGCGCGGGGACTTTCAAAAAACCGCTGCCTGCAAAAAGCCCTAAGCCTATTAACGCAAAATACCAACTACCTATATCACATAAAGCGTCAAACCAATGCCCTGATTTTATCAACGAATAGGCTTTTAAGCCCATACCAAACATAATTTGAATAACGCCGATTGCCAAGCTTAACAAAAGCATCATAATTGCGCCGTCCGGGTCAAGAGGATTAAACCAGCATAGCTTTTCCAAGAAGGTGCCTTCAATCGGCAACGCCATATATCCGCCGAACACCACACCCCATATTGTTGTGGATATACCACCCATTGCGATAACAAGCATAAGCTTGCCCTTCCCGGGGACGGGTTTCGTAAAGTGATATAACAAGAAACCGCCAACCGTCAAAATTATGCCGTAAATCGCATCGCCCATCATAATTCCGAAAAGCATAAAATAGAAGAATGCCACAAACGGATTTGGGTCGATGTCACGCATTGACGGAAAACTGAACATATTTGTGATTGTTTCATAAGGCGCAACCACTTTATTGTTTTTTGTCAACGTCGGAGGATTATCGCCCTCGACGGGTTCTCTCGTATCAATAACTAAAGCGTCGGAAACCTTATTAAGCTCACCTACAACCAAGCTTTCTTTTTCGGCGGGACACCAGCCCTCCAAAACGAAGGTCGATTTTGTAAAAGCGCAATTATCCAAAGCGTTCGCCTTGGCGTTTTCAATCACATAATAATCATACAACTGCTTAAACTCGGGCAGATATTGTTGCATATCCAACGCTTTTGTCAGCAAACCCAAACGTTCAGTTTCCAACTCTATTAAGCGGGCGTTTGCTTCATCGGCTTTTTGTGTTGCCGTCATATCATAGGTAAATGAGGTTTTGATAAAATCAACTTCATTTAACCTTGCCAAAATTTCATCTCGCTGCTCTTTAAGACAAATTACAACAACGGGCGCGAACTTTTGTCCGTCCGATGCTTCAATATATAAGTATTCAAAATCGTTTTTGATTTTTTCTAAACCGCTAACCTTGTTGATTGGAACTGCGCCCAAAACGATAGCGGTGTTTTTGGTGTCGGCAAATGCGCTTAGCTTGCAGACTATCGGCGAGAATACGGTAATCTGCTCTACCAAAGTTTCAAGCTTGGTGGATTCCGTCTTGATGTCCATATACCGCGTGTTGATTTGTTCAAGCTGAGCAACTTTATCAAAAATATCCTCTTCCCTGTCGAAAATTTTGTTGAACTCATCAAATTCAAAACGGGGCGCGGGATTGAACATAGGCTTTTTGGAAAACTCGTATGAAAACTTCTCCGCTTTGATAAGCAAATCCGCCTTACGCTTTTCCGCCTTTAGAAAAGAAAAAACAAAATTAAGCCTAAGCAGTTTTGCAGATACAATCTCCTTAAGCCCAACCTCTTCTTGTTTATAAGTGTTGTCTAAATCGGCAGTTTTGGAAACCTCCACACATCCCGACTTATGCAAGCATTTTAAAACTTTGGACTTATCCTTGCCGTACCCGACAAGAACAAGTTTCTTCATACTAACGATTGCCATACTTCTCGACTAGCCTCCCGACAACGACATCGACAGCTTTATCCTTCTTTTTTTCACAAGAATCGATAAATAGTTCCGCTTGTTTGGCGCCCTCCCGAAGACGAATTTCGGTTTTTTTGGCGGCGGCAACTTCTGCGTTGTTCTGCGTGAGTCTGTTCACGTTTTTACATTCTTGAGCGGCAGCCTTTTTAAGTTGGGCAACTTCTACCTCTGCAGCAAGCCGAATATCTTTGGCTTTTTGAGAGGCGATTTTCAAAATTTCTTCCGCTTCCATCTCGGCGGTTGTAATATTGTTGATGATATCCTGTATCATTTATGCTCCTTACTTAAAGTTTTTATCTTCTATGTCAGCAATTAAATCCAAACGACGTTGATGTCTTCCACCTGCATATTCGGTTTTATACCAAACCTCTACAATTTTTTGCGCAAGTGACGGACGAACTACCCTACCGCCCATTGCAAGGATATTTGCGTTATTATGTTCCTTACAAGCTTGTGCGCAAAATTCATTATCAACCACCGCAGCCCTAATTCCCTTAAACTTGTTTGCCGCAATGGAAATACCTATTCCCGTGCCACACAACAAAATGCCTGCGTCCGCTGATTTTGACAATATAGCGTTGGCAACCTTTTCGGCATAAATCGGATAATCTACCGACTCATCGGAATCGGTGCCAAAATCCAAAACTTCTATTTCTAACTCGGCAAGTTTTTCAATAACTGCCGATTTCAAAATAAAACCGCCGTGATCACATCCGATAGCAATTTTCATATCAAACCTCCCCTAATTATCCTTATTCTAAGTATACCTTAACCCCCGCAATATTTCAAGTGTTTTTGTCATTTTTTAGTTTATTTATTAGCATAATTATTTATTGAACTTTTATGATAACTTAAAAAATTGATTATTGATTTTTAAAACAATTTAATTTAAAAAAGATAAAAGGATTTTATATTTTCACGTCAAATATGAGATACTATTAAAAAACCTCCTGTTTATAATTCTAAACAAGAGGTTAAAAAAAATTTT
>CAZSAC010000056.1:0-8318 GCA_964604875.1 uncultured Bacteroidaceae bacterium
GGTTGTGGTATCTATCCAAAAACAAGGCTTTAACATCGATATTTAATCGATAAAATATAAATAAGAGCAAAACTTAACGCCTTGCTCTTATTAACTAATTTATTTTTGGGTTAGTTTTATTAAATAATTTAAAAAATAATCTTTTCTATCTGCGCTTAAAAAACAATTTTTTATTTTTTTGTCTCCACAAAATTTGGGATTAACGCGCCGAAAGCGTCGCCCAACACGCCACCGTTTTCAATATAGCATAACGCTGATTTTTGTAATGAAGTCTTTGCCAAGGGCTTAATATCTTGCGTGAAATACGCTCCGCTTTTTTTACGTTTTAAAATGTATGGCGCATCTTTTATAATTTTTGAAAAAAGCCATCTATATGCCTGATTAGGCGCTTCTTTTTCTTCAATTATATCAAAGAGTTGCGCAAATTTTATAATATTTGAATCAGCCCTCATATAGTTTTTTGCAGAAGAATGCAACAACCAACTGTAACAAAAGAAAACGTCGGTAGAATATTTCGGGAAATGCTTTGCAAAAAATTGCTTCGCCTCCAAAAAAGATTTTTCGCACTCGGCTATATCCAGCTTGCCACCCCGAGGAATGTGCAAACTCAAAATTTTTGTCCCTGCGCTAAAGGTACCCGCCTCACACTTATATGGTTTCACGCAAAAATACCGCGTCATTTGATATTGCAGTCTACCAATTTTAAATATTTCAAAATTCAAGTGGTTTAAAATCCAGTTAAATTCGTCCAAACCATATTGTTGCGTCAAATTATAATAATCCGCAATCCAAACTTTTATATCGCTGAAGGTATCAAAAAAAATGTCGTCGTCAATCCCTTCCGCGCGGTATTTTTCATATATATGCGGAAGGTATGCAAACGTAACGCAAAGCTTTTGGAAAGGCGTTTTTTTTAGGGTTTTCCGCCAATTCCCGTTTCTTCCATAAAACAATAGAGCATTATAAAAATTTTGGTTTTTACCAAGCTCAACCTTGATTTTTTCAATCAAATCCCGATTGTCAAACACCTTAAAAAAAAGCTGTTGGGAAGTTTCCAAATCCAAAAAATTTTGGCTTATATTTCTTTTATACAAATTTCCAAACATAGCTATTTCCTTTTTAGTTTCGTTTAATGGTTATTTTTTCGTTTGCGTCCATAAACCGTGTTTATTGCAACCAAAGTATATCCTATAAGAATACAATTTTGCCACATAAAGCTCGCCCGACTGTTCCGGATATAGCCTAATAAAATGGTATCTGTCAGAGCCGACAAGGGCAATGAAATTTAGGTGATGCTCCTTTAACATTTCGTGGTCGAAGGAAATATACAACTCGTCTCCGCAATCCTCAACCTTTAAAGAATGCGCGCCTTCTGCAGGCTTTACCGCAAGACTTTTCAACCGTTTTCCGCAACAGTAAATTTCAGCTTTTCCTGTGGTTGTTAAAATGTTTCCACACGTTGGACAAATATAAAACTTGATATTTTTGAAATTTCCGCTGTCTTGCAAATTTTGCAATATCTGCCCTTCTAACAGCTTCTCAATATTTACGTTGAATAGCTGAGACAGCTTTGGCATAATGGAAATATCCGGCAAGCCTAAGCCTCTTTCCCATTTTGACACAGCGCGGTCGCTTATGTCCAGCATCTGCGCCAATTTTTCTTGTGTCAAGCCGTTTTCTTTTCTTAACGCTTTAATAAGCGAACCTGTTTTTTTATAATCCATATAATATCCTTAATCTTTGATAAATCAATAGTATCGCGTATTATAAAAAAATACAACAAACTCTTGGTAGAGTTTTACTTTTTCGCTTCTATCCAGCTTTCGTCGGAAGGGTTTGCTTGAAACGCCTTTACCATAAAATATTCTTCTTGGTTGACATAACCTTTTTTTAGCGCAACTTCCAAAAGCGCAGGGAAATTTGTTAACGAAACGTTTTTAATTTTTGCGTCGTTTAATCTATCGATACCCTTTTGCATTCCATACGTAAAAATTGAAACAACGCCCAAAACATCTGCGCCCACGTCACGTAAGGCATTTACAACATCAATTACACTACCGCCTGTGGAAATTAAATCTTCCACGACAACCACTTTTTTGCCGACGGGAACAATGCCTTCTATTTGATTGTTTCTGCCGTGAGTTTTGCTGTCGGAGCGGACATAGCCCATAGGAATATCCAAAATTTCAGAGACTATCGCAGCGTGCGCAATTCCTGCGGTGGAAGTGCCATACACAGCTTCGCATTCGGGAAAATGAGCTTCTATATTTTCCGCCAAGCCGTTTTCGATAAGCCCGCGGATTTTGGGATAGGATAGCGTCAATCGATTATCACAATAAACGGGGGATTTTATACCGCTTGCCCAAGTAAAGGGTTCAGATGGACGTAAAAATACCGCCTTAATTTCCAACAACGCTTCCGCAACGGTTTTTTCAAGCTCCAATAAATGTTCCATTATATTTTCTCCTTTATTCACAAAATTCTTTAACGCATCTTTTGTACGCTTCTAACGGATTATCCGCGGACGTAATACTTCTTCCAACCACGATAAAACTGCTTCCAAGTTCCCTAGCTAAGGCGGGGGTTGAAATCCTTTTTTGGTCGTTTGCGTCGTCTCCCGCAAGCCGTATGCCGGGAGTCACGCTTATAAGGTTCATCTCTTTTATGATAGGCGCCTCTAAAGGACTGCATACTACGCCGTCCAAGCCAGCAGCCTTTGCATTTTGCGCATAAATTTCCACAGTTTTTTGAAGTGGCGTTTCAATTAAAAGCTCGTTTTTTAAAACGGCTTCATTGGTGGAAGTCAGTTGAGTAACTGCAATCAACAAAGGTTTTTCATTTCCTACCCAGCCTTCCTCTAAGCCTTGTTTAGCTTTCCTCATCATTTCAATTCCGCCACCTGCGTGGACGTTGGTAATATCAACGCCTAAAGAGGCAATATTTTTCATCGCCTTATACACCGTATTAGGGATATCGTGAAGTTTCAAATCCAAAAATATTTTAAACCCTTGTTGCTTTAGTGTTTTTACAAGCTCGGGTCCCTCTTTATAGAATAATTCCATACCGATTTTCAAATATGGATTCAACCCTGAAAACGGTTTTAAAAAAGAAAACAACTCCTCCGCTGAAGAAAAATCACACGCAATAATAACATCTCTTTTAGCCATTATGAGCCCTCCCGATAATTTTTGACAGACTGTTGATTTTATATTTTTCCATCGCCCTTGGTAAATCGCAAATAATTTTTTGGCAAGCGAAAGGGTCGACTAAATTTTGAGAGCCAACCATAACCGCCGTTGCGCCGGCGTACATCATTTCCAAAACATTTTCAGCGCAAGATATACCGCCCATACCTATTATTGGAACTTTGACGGCAGAGTAAACCTGATAAACCATTCTCACCGCAACAGGATAAACTCCAACCCCGCTATACCCACCTGTACCAACAGATATAATAGGTTTCCCCGTATTGAGATTTAGGCGCATTCCAATCATTGTATTTATAAGCGAAATTGCGTCTGCTCCGCCAGCCTCTGCGGATTTAGCCAAAGCTACAATGTCTGTGACGTTGGGGCTAAGTTTGACAATAATAGGCTTTTTAGATGCTTGTTTAACTTGATAAACTAGCGTTTCTACCGTTTTAGAATCCGTACCAAAAGCCAAACCACCGCCTTTAACGTTAGGACAGCTTATATTTAATTCTAAAGCAAAAACCTTTTCTGCCAAGTTAAATTTTTCTGCCGTTTGTATATAATCGCTAAAACTGTGACCGCCTATATTTGCAATAACTTTTTTGCCGTATACCTTGTCAAGCTTAGGCAGTTCTTCACTTATGACCTTGTCAACCCCGGGGTTTTGCAAGCCGATAGCGTTTATCAAGCCTGACGGACACTCGGCAATTCTCGGCAAGGGATTCCCGTATCTTGGCTCTAAGGTTGTCCCCTTAAGCGATATTGAGCCCAAACAATTTATGTCATAAAACTCGGCAAACTCATACCCGAAACCAAACGTCCCCGATGCGGGGATAATTGGATTTTCTAGGTTTTCGCCCAAAAACTTTATTGAAGTTTCCACTAAAAAATCACCTCCGAACAATCAAATACGGGGCCTTCCTTGCAAACTCGTTTTATACCGTTTTTGGTTTGTATACTACAACCCATACACGCGCCGAAACCGCAAGCCATTCTCGCCTCCAGAGAAAGCTCTCCGGAAACGTTTAACTTGGATACCGCCGATAACATAACCATAGGTCCGCAGGCATATACAAAATCAAAGTTCAAAAGCTTGTCGGCTTTTACCGCTTCAACGATATTTCCCTTAACCCCCAAACTTCCGTCATCGGTTGAAATTATAACTTTGCCTAAGGCTTTGAATTCATCTAGGTAAAACGCTTCCGATTTTGTTTTAAACCCTAACGCAATTATAGGAGAAATTCCCTTTTTAAAAAACTCCTTAGCAAGACGATACAACGGGGCAACCCCGATGCCTCCGCCAATCAAAATAGCTTTGTTTGATTTTTCGATGTCAAAACCGCATCCGAGCTCTGTCAAACAATCCAGCCTATCTCCGCATTGTAAGGTTGTCATTTTCTCCGTTCCGTTTCCAAGCGTTTTGTATAATATTGTTATGGAATCGTCGTCAAAATCAGCAAGCGAAAAAGGGCGTCTTAAATAAAAGCCGTCTAGGCTTATTTCAACAAACTGCCCCACTTTTAGATTTCCAACCTTGCCCGCCAAAACCAATTTATATACGCCGTCGGCAAGCATCAAATTTTCTTTTATTGTTAAAACAGTGTTTTTCATATTACGAATTTATTGTGCTTACGCTCATCGTGATTTCTTCCAAAACGTCAAGCAAGGCGGAAACCGTGTCCAGCGATGTAAAAATCGGAACGTTGTTTTCAACAGCCGTCCGTCTTATGGAAACGCCGTCCATATGAGTTGTCAAACCACCCTCGCTTATAGTATTGACTACGTATGTTACATAGCCCTTTCTTAGGCTGTCTAAAATTTCTTCGCTGCCTTGAGAAAGCTTTTTACGAATACGTGTTTTGATTTTATAGGATTTCAAAAACTTTGCCGTACCTTCTGTCGCCTCGATGTTAAAGCCAAGGTCATAAAATCTTTTCATAAGCGGAAGAGCCGCTTCTTTATCGCTATCGCCTATCGTTGCAAACACCGTGCCGTAATTGCTTACTCTCAAACCGCTTGCCTTAAGCGCCTTATAAATTGCGCGGTTTATAGATTTATCATATCCGATTGCCTCGCCTGTGGATTTCATTTCCGGCGACAAAACAGCGTCTAAACCTTTAAGCTTGCTATATGAGAAAGTCGGCGCCTTGACATACCATTTATCCTTTTTAGGATATACGCCCGTATATCCCAACTCCTTAAGACTGCTTCCCAGCATAACCTTTGTTGCGATGTTGGCAATAGGCGCGCCTGTTACCTTTGCCAAAAATGGAACCGTGCGACTGCTTCTGGGGTTAACCTCTATGATATACACTTTTCCCGAGGTGTCAACCACAAACTGAATATTAAAAGGTCCGATAATTTTAAGCGCTAGCGCAATCCTTGTGGAATAGTCCACGATTATATCCTGAATTTCCTGACTTAGCGAATAGGCGGGATATACGCTTAAGCTGTCTCCGCTGTGCACGCCTGCGCGCTCGATATGCTCCATAATGCCGGGGATAAAAACTTCCGTCCCGTCGCAGATAGCGTCCACCTCACACTCTCTGCCAACAATATACTTGTCAATCAGTACGGGGTGCTTTTTATTTAGTTTGACCGCCTCAGTCAAGAACCCTTCCAGCGATTTTTCGTTGTAAACAATGTGCATCATACGACCGCCCAATACGAAAGAGGGGCGCACTAAAACGGGATAGCCGATTTCCAAAGCCGCCTTCTTTCCGTCTGTGAGGTTGAAAACCGCCTTGCCTTCGGGCATAGGTATTTTAAGCTTATTCAAAACTTCTATAAACAAATCCCTGTCTTCCGCCAAAGCGATGCTAGAGCTACTGCTTCCCAAAATATTGACGCCCGATTTATCCAAATCCTCCGCCAAGTTGATTGCAGTTTGTCCGCCGAGAGCAACAATAACGCCGTACGGTTTTTCATAGTCGATAATATTCATAACGTCCTCATATGCAAGAGGCTCAAAATAAAGTTTATCCGACAACGTGTAGTCTGTGGAAACGGTTTCGGGGTTATTGTTTATAATGATTGCCTCTAAACCTGCCTCCCTTATTGCCCAAACTGCGTGAACGGTGCTATAGTCAAATTCTACGCCCTGACCTATGCGTATCGGACCGCTACCCAAAACCACAACTTTTTTTCTGTCGCTTCGAATGCTTTCATTCTCCGACTCATATGTGCTGTAGAAATACGGTATATATGATTTAAATTCTCCTGCGCAAATATCAATGGTTTTGTATACGGGATAAATATTGTTTTCTTTTCTTAAATTATAAATATCCTTATAGGTTGACTCCCACGAGTCGGCGATGTACTCATCGGAAAAACCCTTGCGTTTTGCCTTATAAAGCACTTTAACGTCGTTTTTGTTGGCTTTAATTACATTTTCAAAATCTACAATGTTTTGAATTTTGTCAATAAACAGCTTATCAATCTTTGTAATATCGCAAATATAATCCACGCTAATTTCTTGTCTCAACGCCTCTGCGATAGCGTACAATCTTTCATCTGTTCCCTTCAATATAAAGTCAATCAGCTCGTGCTTGGAAAGAGTTTTAAGCCTAGGCAATTCTAGATGGCATAAACCCGTCTCAAGGCTTCTTGCGCCTTTTAAAAAGGCTTCTTCTAAGGTTCTGCCAATACTCATTATCTCGCCTGTGGCTTTCATTTGAGTAGTCAATTCTCGATTTGCCTCGCTGAATTTGTCAAACGGGAACCTCGGGAATTTTGCCACAACATAGTCCAACGCCGGCTCAAAAGACGCCAAAGTGCTTGCAAGCTTGATTTCGTCTAGCCTAAGTCCGCAAGCGATTTTTGCGCTGACTCTGGCAATTGGAAAACCGCTCGCCTTACTTGCCAACGCAGACGACCTTGATACTCTGGGGTTGACTTCTATAACATAGTATTTAAAGCTGTACGGGTCTAAGGCGTATTGAATATTGCAGCCGCCCTCTATCCCTAACGCGCGGATAATTTTTAGCGCGCTGTTTCTAAGCATTTGATATTCTCTGTTGGTCAATGTTTGGCACGGCGCAACAACCACGCTGTCGCCTGTATGAACGCCAACCGGGTCAACGTTTTCCATACTGCATATCACTATTGCGGTATCGTTGGCGTCTCTCATAACTTCAAACTCGATTTCCTTGAAGCCTTTTATGGATTTCTCAACTAGAATTTGCGTAACGGGCGAAAGCTTAAGTCCGTTTTTTGCAAGCTCTCTAAGCTCTGCCACGTTATCTGCAAAGCCGCCGCCCGTACCGCCTAGTGTAAAGGCTGGTCTTACGATTATCGGATAGCCTATTCTCTCCGCTGCCGCCAAAGCCTCCTCTACGGTATTTACTGTTTCGGATTCAATCAAAGGTTCATCAATGCTAAGGCAAGTATCCTTAAACAGCTGTCTGTCTTCAGCCCGCGCAATGCTGTCATAGCCCGTGCCCAGCAGCTCAACCTGACACTCGTCCAATATGCCTTTTGTAGACAGCTGCATACCCAAGTTCAAGCCTGTTTGTCCGCCGAGACTGCATACAAGCCCGTCGGGACGTTCCAAACGGATTATACGGGCAACGTGCTCCAAATCCAAAGGTTCCATATAAACCTTGTCCGCAATAGTCGTATCCGTCATAATTGTGGCAGGGTTACTGTTTACCAAAACAACCTCAAAGCCTTCTTCCTTTATAGCAAGACACGCTTGCGTGCCCGCATAGTCAAACTCCGCAGCCTGTCCGATTACGATAGGACCGCTGCCGATAACCATTATTTTTTTAATATCTGTTCTCTTTGGCATTTTTGTTTCCTCCTGCTTTTTTCATAAGGTCGATAAACTTTTCAAACAGATAGACGCTGTCTTCGGGTCCCGCTGCGCTCTCGGGGTGATATTGGAGCGATATTACATTGTTTGTTTCGTCCAGCATACCCTCCGCCTCGTTATCCAAAAGATTTATATGCGTCAACTTAATATCCTTGCCCTCGAGCGATTTTGTATCAATCGCATAGCTGTGGTTTTGAGACGTTATTTCCACTTTGCCTGTCTGCAAGTTTTTAACGGGGTGATTTGCGCCTCTGTGCCCAAATTTCATTTTATATGTTTTTGCGCCGTACGCAAGCCCTATAAGCTGATGTCCC
>CAZSAC010000057.1:0-8313 GCA_964604875.1 uncultured Bacteroidaceae bacterium
ACGTAACGGTTTTAGAAGCGCATAACGATGTCGCTTGCGGGACAAGCAAAGCTAATTCCGGCATAGTACACGCAGGGTTCGACGCAAAACCGCATACCTTAAAGGCAAAATTTAATATTGAAGGCAATAAAATGTTTGACGAGGCTTCCGCCGAGTTAGACTTTCCTTTTATCAAAAACGGAGCGTGCGTGCTTTGTTTTGAGAAAGAGCATTTGCCCGAGCTTTCCGCATTGTATGAACGCGGATTAGAAAACGGCATTCAAGGCCTGGAGCTTTGCGACAAAGACCGCGCTAAAGAATTGTGCCCGCATATAAGCGACTCTGTTGTAGGGTGCATCTACGCCCCAACCTCGGGTATCGTCGACCCCTATAATATGACAATCGCTTATGCCGAAAACGCTTTTACCAACGGCGTAAAATTTGAATTTGAATGCAAGGTTCAAGCTATAGAAAAACAAAATGACGGCTGGAACATAAAATGCGAAAACAACGCAGAATTTTTCGCCGATATGGTTATAAACTGCGCAGGCGTCCAAGCTGACGTTATCAACAACTGGGTTGCGCCTCTTAAAATGGAAATTATCCCCCGAAAAGGCGAATATATCTTAATGGATAAATCCGAGGGCTATTTGGCGGAAAAAACTATTTTCCAACTGCCCACCGCTTATGGAAAAGGCGTTTTAGTTACACGCACTTGCCACGGAAATCTTTTGGTAGGTCCTACCGCCATAGACGAAAACGATAAAGATAACGTCGACACGACCTACGACGGTCTTAAGGATGTTTTTGAAAAAGGCTCTTTAAGCGTTCCTCTTTTAAATCGGCGCGCCATTATAAAGCAATTCAGCGGTTTGAGAGCGCATAGCGTATCCAACGATTTTATCATCGGTGAAAGCGCGGTAAAAGGCTTTTATAATGTGGCGGGCATTGAGTCCCCCGGCTTGACTTCCGCCCCTGCAATAGGACAATTTGTAGCAACGGATATCGCCAAACGCTATAATTTGGAAAAAAATCAGAAATTTAACGGAAAACGGGTGGGAATCCCACGCTTTTCTGAATTGAACGACCAACAACGTCAGGAGCTTATCTCTAAAAATCCCTTATTTGGGAAAATTGTTTGTCGTTGTGAAACTGTCACAGAGGGCGAAATTGTGGACAGTATTCGTCGTCCTTTAGGCGCAAAAGATTTAGACGGTGTTAAACGTCGCACCCGCGCAGGTATGGGACGCTGTCAGGCAGGCTTCTGCACAAGCAGAACTATGCAAATCCTCTCGAGGGAACTTAACTGCCCGATTGAAACCGTAACTCTATCAGGCAAAGGCTCAAACATCATCGTGGGAGGTATTAAGGAATGATTAACAAAAACTTAGTTATAATCGGCGCCGGTCCTGCCGGGCTTGCCGCCGCGATAGCCGCCTATGATAATGGCGAAAGAGATATTTTGGTTTTGGAACGGGATTGTAATCTTGGCGGAATTTTAAATCAATGTATCCACAACGGCTTCGGCTTGCATACCTTCAAGGAAGAATTGACTGGCCCCGAATATGCCGAAAGATACATCTTGCAAGCGCAAGAACGCAAAATTGAAATTCAACTCAACACAATGGTGTTGGATATAAATAAAGACAAAACCGTAACCTGCATCAGCGTTGAAAAGGGATTACAAAAAATAAACGCCAAAGCAATTATTCTCTCCTGCGGATGTAGGGAACGTCCCCGTGGCGCAATAAATATCGCAGGCGCGCGTTCGGCAGGCATTTACTCTGCCGGTATGGCGCAAAAGCTTGTCAACCTAGACGGTTATATGGTTGGTAAAAAAGTGGTTATTTTGGGCAGCGGAGACATCGGGCTTATTATGGCGCGCCGTATGACTTTTGAAGGCGCAGAGGTAAAGTGCGTGGTCGAGCTTATGCCCTACTCCAGCGGTTTAAACCGTAATATCGCTCAATGCTTAAAAGACTTTGACATTCCCCTTTTACTATCGCACACTATCGTTCAAATCAAGGGCGACAAGAGAGTGTCAAGCGTAGTTATCGCCGAGGTTGACGAAAAGCTCAATCCTATTATGAGCACCGCGCAAGAAATCGAATGCGATTGTATTCTTTTAAGCGTAGGCTTGCTTCCTGAAAACGAGCTTGCAAAGATGGCAGATATCGAGCTTAGCCGTATCACGGGAGGGGCTGTTGTAAACCAAGATATGATGACAAACATCGAGGGCATTTTTGCTTGCGGAAACGTTTTACACGTACACGACTTGGTTGACTTTGTCAGCGAGGAAAGCGCGCACGCCGGCATTTGCGCCGTAAACTACATCAACGGAAAACTTCTAAACCAAAACTATGTTGACGTACAAGGTCAAAAAGGCGTCAGATACGTCGTACCCCAAAAAATTTCTAGAGACGCGCTATCTTCACCTATCACCTTAAAAATGCGTGTCGGCGAGGTTCAACGTAACACAAATCTTGTCTGCGAGGTTGACGGCGTGAAATTGGTTTCCAAAAAGAAACCGATTGTAACTCCCGGAGAAATGATAACTTTGGAACTATCCGTCGAACAGCTTAAGAGCTTGTCCAACGCCAAAACAATGGTGTTGAGCTTGCAGAAATAGGAGATTATTATGAAAGAATTTGTTTGTATTTGTTGTCCTTTAGGCTGCGCGCTTAAGGTTGACGATAGCAATAAGGCCGATATTAAGGTTGAAGGCTTTACCTGCCCTCGCGGGAAAAAGTACGCGATAGATGAAGTCACTGCGCCGATGCGCGTTGTAACCAGCATCGTCCACGTTGACAACGGCGAAATAAATATGGTCTCTGTTAAAACCGCAGAGCCTATCCCCAAAGATAAAATCTTTAAAAGTCTTGAGCTTTTGAAGCCATTGCATATACAAGCTCCTGTCAAAATCGGACAGGTGGTTTATGAAAATGTTTTAGGCACAGGCGTCAATTTTGTCGCCACAAAAAACGTAAATCAAAAATAGATAAGGAACGGGAAATTATGAAAAAATTTATACTTGCATTGGATCAAGGCACAACAAGCTCCCGTGCGATAATTTTCGATAACCACGCAAATATCGTAGGAAGCGCTCAACAGGAGTTCAAACAGCACTATCCTCACTCGGGTTGGGTAGAACACTCCCCTAAAGATATTTTAAACTCTCAGCTTGACGTTGCAAAGGAAGCGTTGGATAACGCAAATTTAAACGCGTCGGATATAGCGAGTATCGGGATTACAAACCAACGTGAAACAACCATAGTTTGGGACAAAGACACAGGTGAAGAAGTATATAACGCCATCGTATGGCAATGTCGCCGCACCGCAGAATATTGCAAAAGCATATCCGGCTATGAACAGCTTATTTACGACAAAACGGGCTTGCCTGTGGACGCATATTTTTCTGCAACAAAGATTAAGTGGATTTTGGATAATGTAAAAGGCGCGCGTGAAAAGGCGGAAAACGGAAAGCTTCTTTTCGGCACAATAGATACCTTTTTAATGTGGCACTTATCCGGCGGAGAAATTCACGCAACCGACTATACCAACGCATCACGCACTTTATTGTTCAATATACATACATTATCTTGGGATGCAGAGCTTTTAAGGTTGTTTAATATTCCTGCTTCAATGCTACCCGAGGTTCATCCGTCCAGCTTTAATTACGGCGACACCGACGCAGAAATTTTTGGTGGCGCAATTCCTATTTGTGGTGTTGCAGGCGACCAACAAGCTTCTTTGTTCGGCAATCTTTGCGTTAAAAAAGGTATGGTGAAAAACACATACGGCACAGGCTGTTTTACCCTTATGAACACGGGCGAAACCCCAGTCATATCAAACAGAGGCTTAGTTACAACGCTTGCCGCTTGCCTAAACGGACAAAAACCTCAATACGTTTTAGAGGGTAGCGTTTTCGTTGGAGGCGCAGTTTTACAATGGCTTCGTGATGAAATGAAGCTTATTACCTGCGCAAGAGAGGCTGACGAAATTGCCGAGCGCACGCCAAACACACACGGCGTTTATATTGTGCCGGCATTCGTTGGTTTAGGCGCGCCTCACTGGGTTTCCTCGGCAAGGGGGACTGTGTGTGGGCTTACCAGAGGCTCAAACAGAAATCACTTTGTACGCGCCGGATTAGAGTCTATCGCCTATCAGGTTTTTGACGTAATACACGCTATGGAGCGTGATTTAGGCGAAAATCTTCTTTGCCTTAACGTTGATGGCGGAGCAAGCAAAAGCGACGTGCTAATGCAATTCCAATCGGATATTTTAAGGGTTGACGTTAAGCGTCCTAAGCTTATCGAGTGTACCGCCCTTGGCGTTTGTTACTTAGCGGGCATACAAGCGGGCGTTTGGAAATCTTTAGACGACGTAAGCAAATATTGCGCAAGCTACAAGGTTTTTCAGCCTAGTATGGATATTGAAAAAAGAGACAAGCTGTTGTTAGGCTGGGAAGAAGCCATCGCAAAAGCAAAATACGCATAAATTATTCGCATAAAAAAACTACCGCTTTTTGCGGTAGTTTTGTTTTTAATAAATCAAAATCATTATGGATTTTCCACATTTGTGATAACGGTTATTTTGCCATTTGATAAGCCCGTCATTCCCAAGTTTACAGTGCCCTCAACTACGCTGTTATCCTCGCTGCTGACAGTTTCAGCAGAACCTATCTTTCCAAGATGAGCTATGACCTCGGCAAATCCTTGACCGATTTTTTCGTTGATTTGTTTAGAATCGGTTTCTGTTCCGGCGGTTGTCGCTTGAGATGCGGCGACTTTATTTAAAATTTTGAATAACGCCTTGTTTATAGGATTATTTTCGTCTCCGCCAATAGCCAAGCTTATATCTTTTGTTTCAATTTTTCCTTCGGCATTTGCGCTAAGTTCCAATCTGCTGACAAGAAAAATTTCATCGGGGATAGGCACTATTTTAGCCAATGCGCCCAATTCTTTTGCGATTTCTGTTTTAAAATCCGCCAAAGAAACAGACAAAACCATCCTCAACTCATAGCTGCCGTCGGCGTTTTTTATAACGGATATTTCATTGATTTTTCCGTTTATTTTTTTAATAAATTCCAACCCCTTTTGCCCGTCGGTGGAGCTGGTGTTTTCTGCTTTTACAACAGACTGCTCAACTATCTTGTTGAAAATATAAGCTATGGTTGTGTCATCATAGGATATAAAATATTGCTTATCATAGTATATCGGGCTTTCCAAAATCGTGGTAAAATCAGGCTCTTTTTGCTCGCCCTCTCCAATTGTAGGCAAAACCGCGCCCAAATTTTCTTCTGCTTTACCCGCCTCTACGTCGGCTTCGTAACCGTTTTTAACAACGTCGGCTTCCTTCACGTTAATAAGCGACTTAAAGTTTTTAATAATATCCTTTAGCTTTGTTTGCCCAAGACCTAATTCCGATAATGTTACGCCTTGAATTTGTACGTCCGCTACGCCTAATGCTTCGGGAGTCATATTTAAAAGCACCGCAATACCTCCTCCCACCAAAGCGAGGATAGCAACAAAAGTTATTACCGATATCAATAAACAACCGATAGCTCCTTTTTTGTCATTTCTTAAATTTAACATATTATCTCCTTAATTAACTCTATTGTAACCATAAGATATTATATTGTCAATACCGAATATAAATTAAAGCTTGAATACTCTTTTAAAGTTTTCGCTTAAAATCATTTCTCTTTGTTCTTCGCAAAGGTCAAGCGCCATAAAACGCGCAACCTCGTCCTGTGGCTTCCACATCGGAAAATCCGTGCCAAAGAAAAACCATTCCGCGCCATAATAATCAATAAATTCTTTTGCCTTTTTTGGGGGCAAAAACATTAGGCTGGACGACGTATCAAAATATATGTTCTTAATACCCTTATAGCAATCGATATCATACCAAACGTTATATCCCCCAAAATGCGCGCCGATTGTTGTCAAAGCAGGAAATTCGTTTGCGATTTTTGCCAAGCGATACGGCTGTGAATAGTCAAATCTGCTGTCGCCCGTATGAAAAAGAATTGGCAAAACACCTTCTGCTTGCCTGTATATTTTGCGCGCGCAATCCTCGTCGATATAAAATTTTTGAAAATCAGGATGAAGTTTTATGCCTTTTACGCCTTTGGATTTACAATACTCAATTTCGTTTTTGATTTCCGATTCAGTCATATCGGGGTGGAGCGTCATAAACCCAATTAGTTGCGGATAGTGCTCCATAGAATCTATTATGTATCCGTTTATCGCCGACACCTGCTTAGTGGTTGTGGCAACCGAACTAACCAAGCTTCGGGTAATACCTGCTTCTCGGCTTTCTGTGATCAGCCTTTCCACCGTGCCTGCCTCTATATCCATTTCTATATCATAAAATAAGCCAATGTTTTTGGTGGCTTTTTCTGCAATTTTGCTAGGGTAAATGTGTGCGTGAGCATCAATAATTTCGTACATAATTTTTGCCTTTGTTTTTTTGAATTTTAACACATTCATAGCTTAAAGGCAAGTTTTTTGAACGTCAAATCCTAGTTGGCAATTTGCGGACGATTTTCAAAATCGTATACTTCGTCAAAGTCAAAATACACCGATAAGGTTTCTTTTCGATTTCGCAAGGTCGCGCCCTCTAAAGGTATTCTATCCATAATTGCAACCTTACCTTGAGTGTTTGGATAAAAGGTATAGTATGGATTTATCCCAACACCAAAAAACAACTCAAATCCATTATCCAACAAATACTGTTGCTTAGTCGATATCGCTTTGTTTGAGTTTAGAATTTCATTCTCACCGTATGGATATACATAAATATTGGTTTTTCCCACTAAGGGAGCAACCTCTTTCAGCCAAGACATTGTATCCTCTTGAAAACGATTTATATCCAACTTCTGCATATGATAATGTCCATACGAATGCGAGGCAAACCGCCAGCCTTTATTTTTTAAGCAAGCAATTATCGGCTTAACTTTTTGTATTTCGGAATATCTTTGCGGGCTTTTTGATTGTGTTCGGTAGCCTAATATCCCGTTATATCCCGTCAAACAAATTACGCCTCTTGCATTATTATATGAAAAATCCGGATATCTTTCTATAAAATTTTCTAAAACGGTTATGACTTCGTTATCATACAATACCTCGTTATTTAACAACGTTCCTAACCTACCGTTTTGCAAAACAATTTTATCGTTCATTCCCTGATACATCTTCTTTTCATAATAATTTATATCGTCAAAAGAAAAAACTATCGGTTTTTTATCTTTAGGAAAATAAAATTTTACGGGTTTTTTGTTTGAAAAAGTAGACTTTATATCCACAATCATATAATTATTTGCGTAAAGCTCTTTCAATATGGATTTAAATTCAGATACTGTCAAACAATCTCGGTCATAATGAACACTCATTACATTATTTTCGGCAAATGCCAATTTAGCGTCGGCTATTAAGGCGTGTGTAAAAAAGTGCGTCACCATAGAGGGCGTTTTTAATTCTAACTCTACCGACTGCTTCGCAACCTCAACTGCAATGCTTTCATCGTTAACTTTTTTATCAAATGACGCTCCTCCTAATATGCTGATAAAAACGCCAATTATTAAACATAAAAAAAACTTTCGCATAATCATAGGTTGCGCCAAATTTTTGCTTTTATTAAGCTCCCCTTTTTATTGCCATACTCCCCGCATACATGATATACTAAAAAGAAAAAGGAACTAATTTTATGAAAGAAGTTTTTCTATCTAACATCGCAGCATCTATCGCAACTATCGGGCTTTGCATATACTTTTTCTGCACAGCTATTATTTTTGTTTCTAAGCCAAAACAGTTTGGCGAAAAATATTCCGTGCTCCCTAAAGACGAAGCCGGTATAACCGAAATTCGCGTCTACTATGGCGGAATCTCCTTTGCGCTAGGGCTTTTCCTTGCTATACTTGCGTTTGCGTTTAAACAACCTTTCTACTCTCTTGTAGGCGGTTTAGTTTTTGCTAATACAGTATTTTTTACCCGCACAATATTTACTTTTATCGATAAAGGTTGGAAATGCGCATACACCAAACTGGCAATCCCCGCAGAAGGCGGTTTCGTCTTAGCGCTTTGGATTTGCTTTATTATCGCCGTCGTCGCCGAAGGCGCAATATAATTTACACATGAATCAGCGGAAATTGTAACTCAATATTTGAATTTTATATTTCCTCTATTTCGCTATATTTTCTGATATCGTCTTTGTTCTTTTTCAGTCTAATATTTCTTAATAATACTAGATATAAAAATAGAGCCATGGCGCCATAGCTTACACATTTTGAAATACAAAAACCTAATACATTATTTATTAAAAGCCCTACAACGC
>CAZSAC010000058.1:0-8053 GCA_964604875.1 uncultured Bacteroidaceae bacterium
AAAGCCTGCTGTAAGGGCAACCGAAAAAGTAGGCAGAAACGACCCGTGTCCTTGCGGAAGCGGAAAAAAATATAAGAACTGTTGCGGGAAATAATATGGTAGATTTTTTAGAGCAAAAAAATACGTTGAACGAATTGTCCGCAACGCTTAAGACTGCGTCCGAGGCAATAGATTTAAATGATATTTTAAACAAAATAGACACCCTGACAAAAGAACAGCACGCAGAGGGATTTTGGGAGGATTTAGACAACGCTCAAAAAGTTAATAAAGAGCTAAAAATTCTTGAAAGCAAGCGTGACCGTATCAAAAAATTGAAAAACTCAATAGAAGACGTAAGGGTATTAATCGAACTCTCTGAAGAGGGGGACGATACGTCTGAATTGGAAAACATTAATGACGAAATAGGGGTTTTAAGTGATAAAATTGAAAGATTAAGGCTTGAAACCTTGCTTAGAGGAAAATACGACCACCTAAATGCAATCCTAACGCTGCACGCAGGGGCAGGCGGTACAGAGGCGCAGGACTGGGTGAGTATGCTGTATCGTATGTATACGCGCTATCTTGAGAGGAACGGCTATGGTGTCAAAGAATTGGATTTATTAGACGGCGACGAGGCGGGCATTAAAAGCGTGACATTTATCGCAGAGGGCGAAAACGCTTACGGCTATTTAAAGGCGGAAAAAGGTATTCACCGTTTAGTGCGTATTTCGCCGTTTGACAGCAACAGCAGACGGCATACGTCCTTTGCAAGCTTAGAGGTTATGCCCGAAATCGAGAGCGACGACGAAATTAAAATCAATCCCGAGGAGCTGAAGGTTGATACCTACAGAAGCAGCGGAGCCGGCGGACAACACGTCAATAAAACCGAAAGCGCAATTAGAATTACGCATATTCCAAGTGGCATTGTCGTTTCCTGTCAGACGGAAAGAAGCCAAATTCAAAATCGTGAAACCGCAATGAAAATGCTGAAATCCAAGCTTATCGAAAAGAAAGAAAGAGAACAAATGGAAGAGGCTAATTCAATCAAAGGCGACCTCAAAAAAATTGAGTGGGGAAGTCAAATCCGCTCGTATGTTTTCTGTCCGTATACGATGGTGAAAGACCATAGAACCAATTTTGAAACGGGCAACGTGCAGGCGGTTATGGACGGGTATATAGATGATTTTATCATTGAATATCTAAAGAGAAGCTAATGTATAAGGATATTGCAAAAGAGAAACTGGAAAAGCTCAAAAACAGAGACGATTTTCTGATTTTGGCAATCGAAAGCAGCTGTGATGAAACTTCTGTCGCCGTAACTCGCGGGAGAGAGGTTTTGTCGTGCGCTATTGCCTCTCAAATTGAAATACATCGCCGATTTGGCGGAGTGGTACCTGAAATTGCAAGCAGAAATCATATTTGCGCCATAGACAATATGGTGGAGGAGGCTTTGGCTGAAGCGCAGGTTTCGATAGACGATATTTCCGCCGTTGCGGTGACTTACGGCGCGGGGCTTTTGGGCGCGCTGTTGGTGGGCGTATCATACGCAAAGGCGTTGGCGTTTGCAAAAGAGCTACCCTTGATTGCCGTCAGCCATATAAAAGGGCATATCGCAGCAAATTATATTGCAGATACAAAGCTTGAGCCGCCATATTTATGCGTTTTGGCAAGCGGAGGGCATACGGCGATAGTTGACGTAACTTCCTATAACGAGTTTAAAGTTTTGGGTTCAACCGCCGACGACGCCGTGGGCGAGGCCTTCGACAAGGTGGCAAGGGTTTTGGGTTTGCCGTATCCCGGTGGCCCCGAAATTCAAAAGCTTGCCGAAAAAGGAAAATGCTCGATTGAGTTTCCTAGGGCGTTTAGGCGCGACGACACCTTGGATTTCAGCTACAGCGGTTTAAAAACGGCGGTAATAAATTATATCCATACGGCGGAAATGAAGGGTGAGACCATAAATTGCGCCGACGTTGCGTGCTCGTTTCAAGAGGCGGCTACAGCTGTATTGGCAAACAACGCAGAGCGCGCGTTGCAAAGAACAGGCTATAAAACGTTGGTAATTGCAGGCGGTGTAGCGGCGAACAAAAAACTGAGGGAAAAGCTGGATGAGCTTGGCGAAAAACTGGAGATTAAGGTAGAATATCCGCCGATTCGTCTGTGCACGGATAATGCGGCGATGATAGGAGTTGCGGGTTATATTTTGATAAAATCGGGGGCGGCTGCGTCGGCGTTATCGCTGGACGCTTGCGCGTCTGTGGAAATCGAGGAGAAATAACTATGGAATATCGTGAGAATATCAAAAACAAAGATACGCTTTCTGCGTTGGGCTTTGGCGCAATGCGCTTGCCCAGAGATAAAAAGAAGAATATCGACGAGGCGGAAGCGATAAGGATAATTCGGCTTGCGTACGACAACGGCGTGAATTATTTTGATACCGCCTATATATATGACAACGGCAGAAGCGAAGAAGTATTAGGCAAGGCGATAGCTCCGTTTAGAGAAAAAATCAAGATTGCCACAAAACTGCCGTTACGAGGGATAAAAATGTACGAGGATTTTGATAAGCTGTTTTACACTTCTTTAAAGCGGTTGGATACTACATATATAGATTATTATTTAATCCACTGTATAATAAGTTATGATCAATATAGCTTTATAAAAAGTTTGGGCTTGGACAAATGGATTAAAGAGAAAAAAGAAAAAGGCGAAATAAAAAACATCGGCTTCAGCTTCCACGGCACGTGCGACGACTTTATCAAGGTGGTAGACAGCTATGACTGGGAGTTTTGCCAAATCCAATACAACTATTTCGATACGAATTTTCAAGCGGGAACAAGAGGCTTGAAATACGCAAACGAAAAAGGCTTGCCCGTGATTATTATGGAGCCGCTTAGGGGCGGAGCTTTAGTCAATAAGTTGCCCGAGACTGCAAAGAAAGAGTTTAAGACGATAAATCCCGACCGCTCATACGCCGAGTGGGGCTTGAGATGGCTTTACGACCAAAAGGAAATCACCACGGTTTTGTCGGGTATGGGCAGTGAAGAGATGGTGCTTGGAAATATTAAAACAGCTTCCACGGCAACGGTGGGTTGTTTGACCGAAGAAGAACGGGCGGTTTATCCAAAGGTTTGTCAAGCAATATCTAGGGGAAATTTTGTGCCGTGTACGGGATGCGCGTATTGTATGCCTTGTCCAAAGGGCGTAAATATACCGGCGTGTTTTTCGGCGTACAACAGCAAAAAAAGCGTGAATTATTTTCAAAGCATAGGCAATTACGTCAGTTCTGTCGGAGGAATTACGTCCGCGCCCGGCTTTGCAAGTAACTGTGTTGAGTGCCACGCTTGCGAAAAAAAATGTCCTCAAAACATTAAAATCAGCGCTGAACTTAAAAAAGTTAAAAAAAGTTTTGAAATTCCTTTAATGAAACCTATTATAAAACTTGTCAAAAAGCTTGGAAAGTTATAGAATTACTGCATAATGAGAGATTACGAAATCAGAGGAAACATAGTCGAGGTAGAGCACGAAGGCAAAACCTATAAGGTTGTAAATTACAGCAAACCTGAGGAATACGCAAACGCCATCTCTCACGGGGCGGCGGCGTTAATCTATCTACTGGCGATGGTAGCGCTGATTTATGCGTACAGAGATTATCCCAGAGGCATAATAGCCGTTATACTTCAATGTCTTTCCGCCATACTTGTTTTTGGGGTGTCGGCGGTATATCACTTAGTGGACAATATTGCGGCAAAGGCGGTTTGGAGAAAAATCGACCACAGTACGGTTCCGTTTTTGGTGATGGGCTGTAGCGCAGGGATATGCTTGTGTCTGTCGAACTATACTTATAACTACATAGCAATCGGCGCGAGCTTTGCGTTGTCGGTTTCGGGCATAGTGATGAATTTTATGGGCGTAGACAGATTTAAGGTGCCGACGATGATAATCAATTTCGTTATTGGTGTGTTGCTGTTTGGAGTATTTATGCTCAACCGCGCTTTAATTACATACGAAATCGGCGCAGCCTATGCGCTAGGGACAATACTTTGCATAGGAAGCTCGATATTGTTTGGGATAAAAATAAAGTTTATGCATTTTATTTTTCATTTGGGAGTGGTTGCGGGGACGTTGCTGTTTTTGGTTGCGACGATTCTCATAATACGCGGGGCGATTTAATAGTTTTACATCCGCCCGATATAGCATATTTAAATAATGCCGTAAAGAATTTTGCCTAAGTTTGTAAAATATAGTTCCTAAACCGTGATTATACGTCGAAAAAATCTAAAAATTTTAATAAAAATACCGTTTTTCCTTTGACATATTAGATTTTTATTGCTAAGATATTATGGCTTGTAGTATGCCTACAAGTAAGTTATCCAATACTTTAAATTAAGGATTTAAGAGATGATAGAAAGCAATTTACTTGAAGCTATTGTTAATTCGGAAAAGGTAGTGGGTATAAAGCAAGTGCTAAAAGGCATTGAAAACGCTACGATTAAGTGTGTAGTTGTGGCTGACGATGCAGACGGTTTTATCAAAAGGCAAGTTATTGAATTCGCTAAGGAAAGAAACGTGCAGATTGCAACGGTTTCCGAGAAGGAACTTTTAGGCAAGGCGTGCAAAATTGACGTGGCGGCTGCGGTAGTCGGACTTTTATAAACCAAATATGCTTGGGTTTATCTTCAGGGTTGCTGATAAGCTCATCCGAAAAATATTTCAGGAGGTAACAAAATGCCAACAATTAATCAGCTAATTAGGCAGGGTAGAGAGGCGCGTGTTAAAAAATCCGGCGCTCCTATAATGGACGCATGCCCACAAAAAAGAGGTGTGTGCTTGTCCGTTACGACAACTTCTCCCAAAAAGCCTAACTCTGCGCTTCGTAAAATCGCACGTGTTCGCTTGGTAAACGGTGAAGAGGGTACAATTTATATCCCCGGTATCGGTCATAACTTGCAAGAGCACAGCGTGGTTTTGATTCGTGGCGGTAGAGTGCGTGATTTGCCTGGTGTTCGGTATCACATTATCCGTGGTGCTTTGGATACGTCGGGCGTTGCAAACCGCAGACAGGCTCGCTCCAAATATGGCGCAAAAAGGCCTAAATAATTCGGATGATTCCGCAACCAATAAAAACAGGAGGTAACTAAAATGCCAAGAAGAAGTGGTGTACCCAAACGTGACGTGTTGCCTGATCCGCAGTATAACAGCAAGGTTGTTACAAAACTTATCAACCAAGTTATGTATGACGGAAAGAAAGGCACGGCAGAAAAAATCGTTTACGGTGCATTTGAAATCATAGAAAACAAATTAAATCAAAAAGCAATAGACGTTTTTACAAAGGCTTTGGAAAATATTATGCCAGCCGTTGAGGTAAAAGCAAGACGTGTCGGTGGTTCTACCTATCAAGTACCTATCGATATCAGACCTGACAGACGTCAAACATTGGGCATTCGTTGGCTTACATTATATACCCGCAAGCGCAATGAAAAGACAATGGCAGAAAGACTTGCAGGTGAATTGATGGACGCATTCAACAGCACAGGCGGAGCGTTCAAGAAGAAAGAAGAAACACATCGTATGGCAGAAGCCAATAAGGCATTTGCACATTATCGTTGGTAGGCTAGATAAGGGGAGTCATGAGATATTACAAGGAGCTTACATGGAAAGAACAATAGCGCTAGAAAATTTAAGAAATATCGGAATCATGGCTCATATTGACGCAGGAAAAACCACAACGTCTGAAAGGATTTTGTTCTATACGGGCAAAACCCACAGATTGGGCGAAGTGCACGACGGTGCGGCAACAATGGACTGGATGGAGCAAGAGATGGAACGTGGTATCACGATTACGTCTGCCGCCACTACAGCCTATTGGAAGGGTCACCGAATCAATCTTATCGATACTCCCGGTCACGTGGATTTTTCGGTAGAGGTTGAACGTAGTTTGCGTATTCTCGACGGAGCAGTTGCGTTGTTTTGCGCAAAAGGCGGTGTTGAGCCACAATCTGAGGCAGTATGGCGTCAGGCAAACAAATATCACGTGCCGCGCTTGGCGTTCGTCAACAAGATGGACATCACAGGCGCAAACTTTGATAATGCGGTGCATATGATGCACGAACGGCTTAAGGCTAACGCAGTTCCGATTGAACTTCCAATTGGAAGCGAGAGCGAATTTAAGGGCGTAATCGATTTAGTTGAAAATCACGCCGTAATTTATAGCGATGAACTAGGCACTCAGTTTGAAGTTACCGAAATTCCCGCAGAATTACGAGATAAGGCTCAAGAAGCGAGAATGGCTTTGTTTGAGGCTGTGGCGGATTTCGACGACACGATTTTGGAACAATTTTTGGACGGCAAAGAAATTGCTCCCGAGGTTTTAAAACCCGCAATAAGACAAGCCACAATCAGCTTGAAAATGATTCCTGTTTTGTGTGGCAGTTCTTATAGAAATAAAGGCGTTCAAAGCCTTTTGGACGCAATCATTGATTATCTTCCGTCGCCTTTGGACGTGCCCAGCATTAATGGCGTAAATCCTAAGACGGACAAAGAGGAATCACGTCATCCTTCGGATAGCGAGCCTTTCTCGGCGTTACTGTTCAAGGTTGCGACAGATCCTTTTGTCGGCAGGCTTGCCTTTATCCGCGTATATAGCGGTGAGGTTAAGGCGGGTATGACGATTTTGAACGGCGTAAAAGGACAGCGTGAACGTATTGGCAGAATTTTGCGTATGCACGCCAACAACCGTGAAGAAATCGAAAGCGCGTCAACAGGAGATATCGTTGCGGTAGTCGGTTTGAAAGACAGCGGCACGGGCGATACTTTATGCGATATGACAAAACCGATTGTCCTAGAAAATATGGAATTTCCCGAGCCTGTTATTAAGGTGGCGATTGAACCCAAAACCAAAGCAGGACAAGAGAAAATGGGCATTGCGCTTCAAAAACTCTCTGAGGAAGACCCGACCTTTAAGGCTTACACCGATAAGGAAACCGGACAAACTATTATCGCAGGTATGGGCGAGCTTCACTTGGAAATCATTGTTGACAGAATGTTGCGTGAATTCAAGGTTGAGGCAAACGTTGGACGTCCGCAGGTTGCGTATCGTGAGACGATTACAAAAACTGTTAAAAAGCAAGGCAAATACGTCAGACAATCGGGCGGTAAAGGACAGTATGGTGATTGTACGGTCATTTTCGAGCCCAACGAGGCGGGAGCCGGCTTTGTATTTGAAGATAAGACAGTGGGCGGTTGTATTCCTAAGGAATATATACCCGCTATCGAAAACGGAATCAAAGAGGCTGCTCATTCAGGTGTGTTGGCGGGCTTTGAGGTTGTAGACTTTAAGGCAACCGTTGTAGACGGAAGCTATCACGAAGTAGACAGCAGCGAAATTGCTTATCGTATCGCAGGCTCAATGGCGTTTAAGGAAGGCGCAAAAGAGGCTAATCCTGTTTTGCTAGAGCCTATTATGAGTGTGGAAATCAGCACTCCAGACGAGTATCTCGGTGATTGTATCGCAAGTGTAAACGGTCGTCGTGGTACTATCAAAGGTATGGAACTTAGAAACGGCATTCAAATTGTTGACTCGCAGGTTCCGTTATCCGAAATGTTCGGATATGCAACAACACTAAGGTCGTTAACGCAAGGCAGGGCAAACTTTACAATGATTTTCAGTCATTATAGCGAAGTTCCGCGCAGCGTTACCGAAAAAATACTTGGTCGTTAAGACTAAAATATCTAAAATCGCCTTACAGGCAAAAAATATAAAATAAAAATTATCGAATTTGTAGGAGGAACTCAAAATGGCAAAAGCTAAATTTGAAAGAACCAAACCCCACGTTAACATCGGTACAATCGGTCACGTTGACCACGGTAAGACCACTTTGACCGCTGCTATCACAATGTACTCTGCTGCAAAAGGAAACGCTAAAGTCATGAAATATGACGAAATTGACAAGGCTCCGGAAGAGAAGGCAAGAGGAATCACAATCAACACATCGCACGTTGAATATGAAACCGCTACCCGTCACTACGCTCACGTTGACTGCCCCGGCCACGCCGACTATGTTAAAAACATGATTAC
>CAZSAC010000059.1:0-6981 GCA_964604875.1 uncultured Bacteroidaceae bacterium
GAAGGATTAATTCCTGCCACCGCAAATGTACTATACAAAACTGCAAACAATAATTGCAAAATAAATCGAAAAAGATATAATATAAAAATAGAGTGTAAAAGGGAGGCAATTTAATGGTCAAAATAATATCGGCAAAAAGCCCAAATGAGATTGAAACTATATCAAAACTTGCAAAAGAAATATGGCTGGAACATTATGTGCCAATTATAGGTGAAAAACAAGTGGAATATATGCTGGATAAGTTTCAAAGCTATGATGCAATCAGTAAAACGCTATCTGAAGGCGAAAAATATTATATTGTTGAAGAAGACGGCTTGCCTCGGGGGTATTTCGGCATAATCGAAAAAGGGAAAAAAGTTTATTTGGATAAAATTTACATTCTAAAAGACTGCCGAGGAAAAGGCTTGGGACGCGAAGTGTTGGGTTTTATAGAAAACTATGCCACAGAGCGCAATATCCGGTGCATATATTTGACGGTAAACAAAAGAAATGCGCATTCAATTGACGCGTATAAAAAATACGGATTTGTGACTGAGAGCGCAATTATTTCGGATATTGGCGGTGGCTTTGTAATGGACGACTATCAAATGTATAAATACATATAAGTCACTTTGACACTTAAAACAGTAAATTTGACACAAATATCTTTTGTGGACATATGCGCAAATTTTCTTTCGTGAATTAATAAGGCATAATTTTTAAAAGAGGGCGTTTTTTCTTTTACATTTTAAAAAATTATGTTATACTAAAGTCGAAAATATTCGGAGGCTTTTTATGACGCCGTTTTTTGAAACCGTTTTTACAAATGTCAGTCAAAATTCACCATTAGCTTTAATCGCTCTTCCGGGCGCAGAGGAACTTTCAGAAAAAATCGATAAATACTTAGTTAAGTGGTATTCCGAAAATTCGAAAAATCCTGCTCCGCAAACTTTTTTGACGCCTGTTCATTGTCCTCGTTTCACTTCAGGCGACGGCAAGGCGATGATTGAGGATTCAGTCAGAGGAAAAGATTTATATATTATCTGCGACGTTGGAAATCACGGATTAAAATATAAATTGTTTGACTCGGTTCAAAGTATGAGCCCTGACGACCATTATGCAAACCTTAAGCGTGTTATCTCCGCCGCCGGTGGAAAACCTAACAGGATTACGGTTATAATGCCGATGCTTTATGGTGGAAGACAGCACAGACGTACCGCAAGGGAGTCTTTGGATTGCGCGCAAATGTTGCAAGAGCTTCAATTTATGGGCGTAAAAGATTTGATTACGTTTGACGCTCACGACCCTCGTGTTCAAAACGCTGTTCCGCTTATGGGCTTTGACAACTATTATCCAACATACCAAGTTTTAAAGGCGATTCATAAGAATTATCCTGAGGTTGAATTTGATACAAACCATTTTATGGTGGTCAGCCCTGATGAGGGCGCAATGAGCCGTAATATCTATTATGCCAGCGTTTTGGGCTTAGATTTAGGTATGTTCTACAAACGGCGTGATTATGCTAAAGTTGAAAACGGACGAAATCCTATCGTCGCGCATGAGTATATCGGTAACCCTGTTATGGGTATGGACGTGTTCGTTGCCGATGATATTATTGCAACGGGCGACAGCTGTTTGAAGCTCGCGCAGGAGCTTAAAGAGAAAGGCGCTCAACGCATTTTCTTTGCGGCAACTTTCTCACTTTTTACCGAAGGCGTTGATAAATTTAAAGAGGCTTATAAAGACGGTTTATTTGACGCTGTTATTTCCACCAACTTAACATATCGTATGCCCGAGCTTCGCGCTTGCGAGTGGTTTGTGGAAGCCGATATGTCAAAATATATGGCGCTTATAATATCGGCGTGCAATCATAATGAATCTGTGAGCAGGCTTTTGGATCCTTACGCTAAGGTGAGAGAGTTAGTTCACAAAATGAAATAAAAAACGGAGGCAAAATGAAAGTTCAATGGCTGGGTCACTCGTGCTTCAAACTCGAGGAAAGCACGGGCACCACTATAGTCACAGACCCTTATAACTCGTACGTTGGGTATCCGATGCCCGAAGTATGCGCAGATGTGGTAACTGTCAGTCACAACCATAACGACCACAACAAAAGCGAACTTGTTAAAGGGGAACCTATTATTTTAAACTCTCAAGGCGTATTTGAGGTTAAGGGAGTTCATATCAGAAGTTTGAAAACCGCGCACGACAAGTCCAACGGCGCTGTCCGCGGTGAAAACTTGATTTTTCAGTTCCGTATGGATGGCGTTGAAGTTTGCCATATGGGCGATATTGGGGAAGAATGTAACGCAATATTGGCAGAGGCGCTTATGCCGACTAATATTTTGCTTATTCCAATCGGAGGAAATTATACAATCGATGCGACCGAGGCAAAGGAATTTGTTGATAAGCTTATGCCGGACATCGTGATTCCGATGCATTTTAGAACCAAGGATTGCAATTTTGATATTGCCCGTTTAAACGAATTTATCAGTTTATTTGACCGTGATGAGGTTGAATATCTCGATGATGACATTATGGAGTTCGACCGCTATGATTTCGATGGCGAATCTACAAAAGTTTTAATATTCAAAAATATGGGTTGACACTAAGTATCTGTTTCGTCAATTTATTTTTTTAGGTATATTTTAAATAAAAACACTAATAAATTAAAGTGTGGTGATTACCACATTCGCGTTTTCATTTTTAATTTAAATTAGGAGATTATATGGAGAAAAACCTACCTCTCGACCAACTAAAGGAAAAAAACCTTTTCTTTTTACGGACTTATGCGCGCAATATCGGCATAGAGTCACCCACTCAATTAAGTAAGGACGAGCTTATTTCAAAAATTGCCGAGCTATCCCAAGAGGGAAAAGCTATTCCCAAAGCAACGCGCCAACCCTCTAACGGCGCATTGACAAGAACTTGGAATAAGAAAGTCTCGGATGAACTTTTACCAACCGAAAAGGAATCCGTTAAAAAGCCTTTGGCGTTTAATGAAAGCATTTCGGAAATTATCACAATTGACGAATCTTGCGAGGAGCGTGAAGGCATTTTAGATATCCATACCGAGGGTTATGGCTTTATTAGAGTTAAAAACTGCGAGCATAGTGAAAAAGATGTCTATGTTTCTGCTGTAAAAATCCGAAAAGTGGGCTTGCGCAGAGGCGATTATATAAAAGGTATAGCGAAAGTATCATACGATAATAAGCCTGCGGGCTTGTTGGTGATAAATTCCGTCAATGGCATACCTGTTGAAAACCTCGGAAAAAGAGATAATTTTGATGATTTAGTGCCAATATATCCCGACGAGAGAATCAAACTTGAAAACGCGCGTTCAAAATTTGATTACGCAATAAGAAGTATAGATTTAATTGCCCCTATCGGCAAGGGCGGACGGGCAATGATTGTATCTCCGCCAAAAGCAGGCAAAACGACCTTGCTTAAAAAAATTGCCAACAGCATTTCAGAAAATTATCCCGACATAACATTGATGGTTTTGCTTATAGACGAACGTCCCGAGGAGGTTACGGATATGCAACGCTCGATTAAGGGCGAGGTGGTATATTCGACCTTTGACGAAATGCCGGAGCATCATACAAAAGCGGCGGAGTTGCTTTTGTCGAGGGCAAAACGCTTAGTGGAGCTAGGGAAAGACGTTGTAATTTTGATGGACAGTTTAACACGACTTGCCCGAGCGTATAACCTTACAATCCCTCCGACAGGCAGGACGCTGTCAGGCGGTATCGACCCCGGCGCGTTGCATAGTCCCAAGCGCTTTTTCGGTAGCGCAAGAAACATTGAAAACGGCGGAAGTTTGACTATTATCGCAACAGCGTTAGTCGACACGGGCAGCAGAATGGACGACGTTATCTATGAGGAGTTTAAGGGCACGGGTAATATGGAAATACATTTAGACAGAAAATTGTCTGAAAAGCGTATATTCCCTGCGATAGATTTAAATAAAAGCGGCACGAGAAGAGAAGATTTATTGCTGTCGCAAGACGAGCTGGAGGGTATTTGGTCGGTTAGAAAAATTTTGTCCTCGGGCGATATAGCCGAAGCCACGGAAAACCTTATTCAAATGTTGGTTAAAACTTCAAATAACGCAGAATTTATTGAACAATTAAAGTTGCAAATGAGAATGATGGAAAAGGGTGGTTACGTTTTAAGAAAATAAGATGAAACGCACTTATAAATTGGTTATAACGGGACTTTTGATAGCGGTGGGAATTGTGCTTCCGTTGGCGTTCCACTCAATCCCGAGAGGCGGGCAAATATTTTTGCCTATGCACATTCCCGTGCTTATTTGCGGGATAATTGCGGGTCCGATTTTTGCCTTGCTATGCGGAATACTCACTCCTCTTTTGTCTTCTTTAATCACGGGAATGCCTACCTTTGCGGTGCTCCCTGGGATGCTTTTTGAATTATCTGCATACGGTTTTTTCTCGGGGTTGATTATACGATTGATTAAATCCCCTAGTAAAATTTTGGATATCTACATAGCTTTGGTTTTGGCAATGCTTATCGGGAGGGTTATAGGCGGTTTGATGAACGGGCTGATTTTTTCTGCGGGAGCATATTCTTTAAAAACTTGGCTGATGTTGTCGTTTGTTACTGCGTTACCGGGAATAGTCATACAATTAACTGTTATTCCAACCATTATATATTCGCTCAGGCGCGCCAACATAATATACTGGGAAGACGACGGAATTTGGGGCGTAAAATATCGCTTGCAAACCAACTAAAAAACGGCAAAAATGCCGTTTTTGCTTTAGGTTTCATAGAAACCCAACGAAATAAGCAAACCTTCGTTAACTTTATTCATAAGCGTTTCGGGTATTTCGCCGATTTTTTCTTTAAGGCGAGCCTTGTCGATTGTGCGGATTTGCTCTAATAAAATTACGCTGTCTTTAGGCAATCCATATTGAGCTTGCGGCAAATGTATATGCGTGGGCAGTTTGGCTTTATTTAATTGACTGGTTATCGCCGCCGCTATAACAGTTGGCGAATATTTGTTTCCTATATCGTTTTGGACGACAAGAACAGGACGAACGCCTCCTTGTTCGCTTCCGATAACCGGTGAAAGGTCGGCATAATAGATTTCTCCACGTTTGACCATAAGTACCTCCGAAAAATATGTACAGATTAAGGGTTTCCAACACTTGGAAAAATAAACCGCCTCAATTTAGTTTATGATTTTTTTTCAAGAAATGTTTATCGAAATAATTGACACACTGAGGTATACTAATATAAACTATTAAACAAAAATATATTTAGGAGACAAAGGTATGATTAGACTAGGCATCGTAGGCTATGGTAATTTGGGGAAGGCGGCAGAAAAGGTTATAAAAAGCGCATCTGATTTGGAATTGGTTGCAATTTTTTCCCGCAGAAAGGTGATTTCAACCTTTGGTACTTCTGTTGTTGATTATGAGGAAATGAGCAAATATAAGGACAATATCGACGTTATGCTGTTGTGTAGCGGTTCTGCGACGGATTTACCGAAGCAAGCCCGTGAAATAATAAAAGATTTTAATACCGCCGATAGTTTCGATACGCACGCTTTAATGAGTGAATATTACAGCGATATGGATAAGCTTGCAAAGGCAAACAATCATATTGCCGCAATCGCAATCGGCTGGGACCCGGGCTTGTTTAGCCATACTCGGTTGCTTTTTGACAGTATTTTGCCAATCGGGACAACGCAAACGTTTTGGGGCAAAGGCGTAAGTCAAGGGCATAGCGAAGCTGTCAGAAAAATCGAAGGGGTTAAGTACGCTATACAATATACCGTACCCAAAGAGGAAGCCTTAGACGCAGTCAGGACAGGCGAAAAGGTTGACCTTTCTACAAGAGAAAAACATTTACGTGTTTGCTATGTGGTGCCTTGTGAGGGCGCGGATACTTCAAAAATTACAGAGACTATTATAAATATGCCAAATTATTTTTCTGATTATGATACGACGGTAAACTATATAGCGGAAGAGGAGTTTTTGGCAAACCACACTTCGATGCCTCACGGCGGATTTGTTATAAGAAACGGGGTTTCAAACGGAACCCATCATAGCTTGGAGCTTTCCATAAAGCTGGAGAGTAACCCTGATTTTACCGCAGGCGTTTTAGTGGCGTATTCACGCGCGGTTGCCCGTCTTGCTAAAAAAGGAGACGTTGGCGCGCGCACTATTTTTGATATTCCGTCATACCTTGTTTCAGAAAAAAGTTTAGAAGAATTGATAGCCTCAATCTTATAAGGTGATAATGAATAAAATTGATATGACAAAAATCGAATATGTTTTATTTGATTTAGACGGAACGCTGGTTGATAGCTCGGAAGGGATAACCAAAAGCGCGCAGTTGGGATTAAAAGCGATAGGCTTTGATGTGCCTTTAACGGACTTATTGAGTTTTATAGGTCCGTCTTTGCGGTACAGCTTTGGAAAATATACCGATAACCCCGATAAGGTTTTAGAAGCGCTGAGAGTATATCGTGAGAGATACAGCGTGACGGGATTGTTTGAATGTCAGCTTTATAAAGGAATGGAAGAACTTTTGGACACCTTGCAAAAGGCGGGAAAAAAGGTTGTGCTTGCCAGCGCAAAGCCGGAAGAATTTTGCGTCAAAATATTGAAATATCTTAACGTGGATAAATATTTTTCCTTTATCGGCGGAGCAACCTTCGACGGTCGTATGGATGATAAAATTGTATTGCTGGAATACGTTTTGGGCGCGATAGGCAAGCCGTCTGCCGAAAGCGTTGTGATGATTGGAGACAGAAAATTTGATATTGAAGCGGCGAAAGCGCACCACCTAAAATCGGTCGGAGTAACGTTCGGTTTTTGCGAAGGGAACGAATTAGTCGATGCGGGCGCGGATTTTGTTGTTGATACGGTTGCGGAGCTTTCAAAAGTTTTGCTTCAATAATTTAAAACAAAAAATTTTTTTTAACCTCTTGTTTAAATTTATAAACAGGAGGTTTTTTAATAGTATCGCATATTT
>CAZSAC010000060.1:0-6842 GCA_964604875.1 uncultured Bacteroidaceae bacterium
GCCGCCTTGGACGAGGAGGAACGTTCTCGTATTGAGGAGGAAGACGGCAATCTTTTAACTATTTTCGATATTCCTGTTTTAGAGGAAGACGACGATAGCGATTATTATACGTATACTACCTTGCCGTTTGCGTTTATTAGTAATAGGAAAACCGTTGTTACGGTTTGTTTAAAGGATACGATTATCACCCAAAACTTTATGACGGGCAGGGTTAAAAGCTTTTCAACTAGTAAAAGAACAAGGTTTTTATTGCAACTTCTTTACGCTACAAGCACAAAGTTTTTGCAATATCTACGTCAACTAGATAAAACCAGCACTAGAATTCAAAATGAGCTTAACAAAAGTATGAAAAATAAGGAGCTAATCCAGCTTTTGGATATAGAAAAATCCTTTGTTTATTTTTCCACGTCGTTGAGAGGTAACGGTTTTGTTATTGATAAAATTCACCGCACGGAAGGGCTGAAGTTTTATGATGAAGATATCGATTTATGGGAAGACGTTGGCATTGAAAACCGTCAGGCTATTGAAATGTGTAATATCTACCGTGATATTTTATCGGGCACGATGGACGCATTCGCCTCTGTCATAAGCAATAACTTAAATATTGTTATGCGTTGGTTGACTGTCTTGACGCTTTTGGTGGCGATTCCTTCGATGATTGCAAGCTTCTTTGGTATGAATACGGGGGTGCCGTGGCAGGGAGAGCTATACGGCTTCTATATTGTAATTGGCATCTCGGTTGTAATTTGCGCTATTGTTGGAGCAGTTGTAATCAAAAGAAAGAGATAATTTTTAGGCGACCTATGGTCGCCTTTTTTGTTGCATTTTTATAAACAAGGGGATACGCGCGTTTTACAGTGTTGACTTTGTTTTTATATAATGTTATAATAATTTACTCTAAAGTATTACTTAGGCGGGTTAAAATGAAACAGTTTTACAAAATTACAATATTTTTCGTTTTGATTATTTCTCTCTTTTCGTTGTCGGCGTGCAAGGACGAGGAAAAGGAGATAATTCCGTATGACAGCCTTTTTGTTCAAAATAAGACGATGACTCCCTTTGAAAGCGCAGACTTAATTGCGTCATTAGGCGCCGGGGTTGAACCTTATTATTCAGTATCAGGCTCATCAAAAAACTATGATAATACATTTGTTGCAGCGTACGGGTTGTTTATTGTCCAAACAACCAAGGAAATAAATGGCGAAACTTTTAAGGTTTACGGGTTCTATTCCACCGAAAAGAAAAAGCTTTTGACAGAAATCAAATATGCTGAATTTGAAGTTTATCAGGGTATGATTGCTTTGCGTACTTCGGAAGGAAGATGCTCGCTTATCAAAACAAACGGCGACGTGATATTCGGCGAGGACGACGGCTATACTGCAACCTCGCTCAATTATTGTTTTTATCCTATCAGCAAAAACTACATTGCCACCAAAGCTAGCGGCGGTATGTTTTTTAATATCTGCGACACCGCGGGGAACTTTTTAAGAGACGAGGGCGGAAATTTATATAAGTTTGCCGGCGACTTCAGACAATATATCAAGGCGTATGACGATTATTTAATCCGCGTTGACGCCGCAACGTCTTCTTCGGCAAAAAAAATAAGCATAATTGATTTGAAAAAACCAACGATAGATAATGGCGTCGTTGTACCGTTTAGGACTTTTGTCGGCTCAACATTAAACTCCAACGTAAACGCTTTTTATCTAGGAAACGGCAATTTCTATTGCTATGATATGTATAAGGGCGATAAAGACGGCTATAGGTTTAAAGCTGCTGACGGCACCTATTACAAGGCGACGCATTGGAGCTTTGACGCTAAGTCAAACGCCGTAATAGACCTACCACAAAATTATATTTTTACCACCATTATAAACGAATATAACGCTGAGGATTTACAAACTCCGATTGACGTTGAGGCATATATTAAAAAAGGATATTCCTTTGTTTCGGCGGGTTATTATATTGACGGAAAAACAGGGAACAACGACCAATTCTTAATTGACAGTAACTTGAATATAATATTATCAATGACCTCACAGCTGGGGACTAACACCATTTATGACGAAAATAACGCTGAGTTTAGAGAGGTATTTTTGACATATGTCGGCGGTATAGGCTTTAATTCTACCTCTGTTGGCGATATGCTTCTATACGATACAAACGGTAATATCATCTTAAGAAAAGAGGGTATTTATAAAAACGTTATTTACAATAACGGTATAGTTACAGCGCAAGTGGCGTATGAAGTAGAAAAGGATAAGTTGGTATACTATTATGGCGCTTGGACGTTAGACGGCGCGCCTATATTCGACGCTTATTCGAGAAAATATGAAAAAATGACTTGCTATATCGGTAGCTTTGCGCTTGTCGAAATGACAAACGCTAACGGAATTAGAACTTGTTTTTTGGTTGATAAAGAGGGCGTTCATCACGAAATCCTTTCGGATATTGCAACGGCTGGCACAAGTTTTATCTATAAGCCGGGTTGCTTTACCTCAAAAACTACGATAAACAAAACAACTGTTTTTGGTGTAAAAACATATGATAATAAGGTTTTGATTGCCGAAGACAATGAAATGCTGATTATGGCGAAATACGGGCTTAATCAAGTTGTGGTTTACGCAAAAAAGAACGGATTTTGGAATTTATACGTTTTGAAATAGAGATTTATTAGGAAGGAATATATGCTTGAAGTAATTTTATATGGAATTGTCGCCGGCATAATCGGCACGCTTTTGGGCGGGATTGTGAGCGCAATTCTTGGCAAACGAGACAATGTTGTCGCAGTCCTATTTTGTATAGCCGGAGGGATTATGTTGGCAATCGTTTGCTTTGACCTAATTCCCGAAGCGCTTGCAATTTCAAATCTTCTTACTGTTGCCTTGAGTATGCTTGCCGGCGCGGCGATAGTTGTCATAATGGATATAATAATCCAAATAAAGTCGCCTACATATATAAAGACTCCAGAGGATGAAAACAACCCTGTTTTACGTCGAAAATCCCAAATGATTAAGGCGGGCTTTTTGATGATTTTTGCTATTGCGATGCACAATTTGCCTGAAGGGTTGGTTATCGGCTCAAGCGAGGCTGCGTCTAAAGGCTTATTGATGGCGCTTTTGATAGGGCTACATAATATCCCTGAAGGGATTGCAGTTGCGGCGCCGTTAATTGCAAGCGGTATGAAAAAATCCAAAGCCATTTTGCTTACGGGCGCAACAGGTGTTCCAACTTTGATAGGCGCAATAATCGGCTATTATATTGGGGTGAAATCGCCGTCCTTTGTTTCAATAAGTTTGGGCATCGCCGCAGGAGCTATGCTGTGCATTATTTTCTCAGATATGATTCCCGAGGCGATAAAATTAAATGATAAAAAAGTTACGGGTTATGCTACTTTCCTTAGTTTATTAGCAGGAATTATATTGATAATCTCCCTAACTTGACATTACGGTGAAAAATGAAAACGCAGGTTTTAGGTGAAGAAGGAATTGATTTAGCGGCGCAACTGCTTGCTTCGGGCGAGGTGGTTGCGTTTCCGACCGAGACCGTTTACGGTTTAGGTGGCGACGCTTTTTCCGACGACGCTATCAAAAAAATTTATGAGGCAAAAGGGAGACCGTCGGATAATCCGCTGATTGTTCATATTGCCCAAATAGATGACGTAAACAAGGTTGCTTTAGAAGTTCCCGATGTTTTTTTCTGTCTTGCAAAAAAGTTTATGCCCGGCCCGCTTACGGTTATTTTAAAGAAGAAAAGCTGCGTGCCGTATTCTACTACGGGGGGTTTGGATACTGTTGCGGTTAGATTTCCCTCTAACCCTATTGCAAATCAAATCATCAAAAAATCAGGCACATTAATCGCCGCTCCCAGCGCAAACAGCTCGATGCATATTTCTCCCACTAAGGCGGAGCACGTTTTTGAAGACCTCAACGGCAAAATTCCTTTGATTATCGACGGGGGGACGTGCGACGTCGGGATAGAATCCACTGTTATAACCCTAGCCACCGATATTCCCACAATTTTGCGTCCGGGGATTATTACCGAAAGCGATTTATTGGAAGTCTTAGACGCCGTCACCGTTTTTAAAGGAAAGGTTGAAAGGGCAGAAGCCCCCGGAATGAAATATAAGCATTATGCGCCAAAATGCGACGCTGTTGCGGCAAGCTCTCCGGAGAAGGCTTTAGAGCTATACCGACAAAAAGAAAAAGAAGGTTTACGCCCCGTTATCCTTGCGTTGGATAAAAATTTGAATGCTTACGCGTCTTGCAATATAATTGAGCTGGGGCAGACAGGGCAAGACGTGGCAAGAGCCGTTTATAACGCATTGCACGAAGCGGAACAGAACTTTGGGTTTATCATTGTGGACAAGCTACCCGTCGGGGGCGTTTTTGACTCTGTTTCCAATAGACTGAAAAAAGCCACGGCAGGACGGGAGGAATAAAATGAAAAACATTCTTTTTGTTTGCACGGGAAACACTTGCCGTTCACCTATGGCGGAACAAATTTTGAAAAATAAGCTAAAAGAGGCTCAAATTTTCGACGTTAGAGTTTCGTCGGCAGGTTTAAACGTTTTTCCTGAAAGCATAACAGAAAGCAAGGCAATTCAAGCGTTAAAAAACTTGGGTATCGTTGCCCGAAAGAAAAAAGCTAAACAGCTTACCGATAAACAGATTGCAAGCGCAGATTATATTATTACGATGACCTCTGCGCAAAAAAATAAGATTTTTTCCAATAAGGTTTTTTCGATTGCAGAGCTCGCCAACGGAAGCGAGGTTTCAGACCCTTACGGACAGTCGCAAGACGTTTACGATAAGACCGCTTTTATGCTTAAGCTTATGGTTGAAACCGTATTCAATAAAATTTGTAAATAAAAAGACGCAGAAATCTGCGTCTTAATTTTTAAAATACTGTGCGGTTGTAATTCGACAGTTCATACCGAAGTGATACTCCAACAGGTAGCTCCTTTAAGGTAACCTTGTGGCACACCTTGCAAACTGCTTAATGCTGCTGCGGTCAAGCTCTGACATGGTTCACAGCGCAACGTTGCACAAGACCTTAATATCGACACCCCTTATTGTAGCCGACCAACCATACAAAGGGCCTGATACAACTCCTCAGCTCCGCCTATAGAGGTTTTCGGATTACAGGGTACCCCTAGTCCCCCGCCTAGCACAGTAATACGAATTGTAGCATAGAAAAAAAACAAAGTCAATAAAAAACCAAAATTTGCGGATTTAGTGAAAATTGCTTGCTATTTAGGGAAAATACCAAATAATGTAGCCCTTACATATTGGGCAACCCCTTGACTATAAGTTGTTAAACTTATATAATATAACGTATGAAAAGAAGATTTAGTTTTATTGTATGCCTTGCTTTAGCCTTGGTATTATGCTTGGGTGTTTTTTCTGCGTGCAAAAAACCTATTGAAGAAGTCACGGTTACTTCGCTGGAAATTGCAAAATTGCCTGACCAATATTTTCAAAAGGGCGATATATTCGGTTTGGACGGAGGAGAATTATTGGTTACATATTCCGACGGCTCAACCAAAACGGTTTTAATGACTGACGACGGTGTGACTGCAGCGCATCCGGGGACGGGCGTATCCGGTATACTTTCAGAGGCGGCTGTTTACTATGGCGGAAAAGGCGTTGTGTTTAAATATTACGTTTCCGATAAAAGAATTGAAGACATTTCCATTGTTGGAGAGATGCCAACTCAATACGCTGTCGGCGGTAAACCCAGATTTTCAAATATAAAGCTTTTAATTAAGTACGAAGACGAAGAAACACCAAAAGAATTTTGGCTGACAAGCAATAATACCGGGACGTATAGTGAAAGTTTCTTTTCCTCAAACGGCTTGACGTTGTCTGATTTTGATACTACTAAGGTCGGTGATTATTCCTTTACAATAGGCTATTTGGCGGAAACTTTTAAGTTTAATTACAGTGTTGTGCAAGACGATTGGATTGTGTCCGCGCGCATTATGGAAGACGTCGAGAAAAAATATTTTATCGGTGAGGAGCTTGACTTCAAAAAAGCCTATATGAAGCTGACCTACAGCAAGGGTACGACACAAAATTATCCGCTTTCAAAAGATATGGTGACGGGCTTTTCTACAGAACAAGCTGGCTCATATACGATGCAAATTAAGCACCCTAATTTTGAAACTCCGATTGCGGTAAACTATTCGGTGTCGGCGCGGGAAAATATTGTTTTGGTTGTCAGCTACGCAGGCGACTTGGATAAGTTTGTCGTGGGCTATGACTTTGGTGATTTTAAGGCGTATATCAAAGATATAAAAATCGACATCTATAAAGACGAGGTAAAATATAAAACCATTTACGGAAATAATGAAGATATTACCGTTTCATGCGAGGGGAAACCTCTTTCGGAAACAGTTAATTCTACTTTAGGCAGAGATTTTACCATCGACGTTACCTATTGCGGACTATATACGCAAACCTACAACTTGAGCATTAGGAAAAGCGCAAAAAGTATGGAGCTTTTGAACTTTGATACCATAAAGCTTAATTACGTTGAGGGCGAAAGCTTTGACTTTGGAGACGCAAAAATTATCATTCATTTCGACGACGGCACTGTATCGAATCCGATTTCCTTGCAGGAGGATTACGATGCGGAAATAAAGACAAGAATTTTCGGATTTATGAACAAATATGCGGTCGACGTCAAAAAATTTGATATGAGCGCGGGCTCGCATACTAAGGAATATTATATCCGCGTTACCGAAAACGTCTTTGATGAGTCTAAGCCTGAAACTGCCGTATATGGCAGATATTATTTGAATTATACTGTTACTGCCGCTCCCAAGAGCTAAAAATAAT
>CAZSAC010000061.1:0-6276 GCA_964604875.1 uncultured Bacteroidaceae bacterium
CGGAAGTTTAACAGGTGTTCGTCCGACAAAGCTTTTTTATGAACTTACTAAAAAAGGCGAGGACGCAGAAGGCGTATTATTGAATACTTTTGATGTCAGTCAAGAGAAAGTTGATTTGATTAAAAATATTGTAAACAATCAAAAAGAGCTATATAATTTTGATGAAAAAGCTGTAGACGTTTTTGTCAATATTCCGTTTTGTCCAACACGATGCGCGTATTGTTCTTTCGTGGCGGTGTCAATGAAACAGCTTGCCAAATACGTTGATAAATATGTAATTTTATTAGAAAAAGAAATAAGTATTCTACAAAATGCAATATTCGAGAATAGTTTTAAGGTTAGAAGCGTGTATTTTGGCGGAGGTACGCCTACCTCTCTCCCTGTTCACTTATTGCAAAAATTGGTTTCAAAATGTGATTTCGGGCAAAGTGAATTTACAGTTGAAGCAGGTAGACCGGATACCGTAAATTCGGAAATGCTTTCTATGTTGGCAGATTACGGCGTGAATAGAATTTCTATCAATCCTCAAACCTTTTGGGATAAAACCTTAAAAAAAATTGGCAGAGACCACACCGTTGAGGATACTGTTAACGCATATAATCTGGCAAGAAAATATCCGTTTTCAATCAACATGGATTTAATCGCCGCCTTACCCGATGAAACATTCGAGGATTTTAAATATTCGATAGATAGGGCAATTTCGCTATCACCTGAGAATATAACCGTTCATACTTTGGCTTTAAAAAGAGGAAGTGTTTTGAAAGTAAATGAATTCGATAACAGTCAAGGCAACCTTGCGGAAGATATGGTGAATTATTCGCAAAAGGCTTTAAGCGAGGCGGAGTATTATCCGTACTATATGTATCGCCAAAAATACGTGACAGGAAACTTAGAAAACAGCGGATTTACGAAAAAAGGCTTTGGATGTATATATAATGTTGACATTATGGAAGAAACGTCATCAATCTTGGCCGCAGGCGCGGGCGCAATTTCAAAGCGGGTTTTTTCTTCTGAAAATCGTATCGAAAGGTTTGCTAACATTAAAGACGTAAAGGGATATATAGAAAATTTTGATGACAACCTTAATAAATTATCGAATTTTTGGAAAAAATAGAAAAGTAACTGTTTTTTAGTTTGATTTTGTTTTACATTACTTTTTATTTATGTTATTATATGGCAGTGCTTTGAGCAAGGTTTTTCTAATCTCCGAAGATTTTCTTTGCTCCTTGCGAAATAAATATCCACCGAAGGAGGTTAAACAATGGATAAGGAATTAAAATTGCAAATCATTGCAGACAACGCGCGTAGTGAGGGCGACACAGGTTCACCCGAGGTTCAAATTGCTTTGCTTACTCAACGCATTACCGAATTACAAGCTCACCTTGACAGCCACAAAAAAGACTTTCATAGTCGCAGAGGCTTGTTGATGATGGTTGGTAAAAGACGTAATCTGTTGCAATATTTGAAGGATTCCGATGTTGAAAGATATCGTGCAATCATCAAAAAACTTGAGCTTAGAAAGTGATTTTTTGGGGCGGTTTTTCCGCCCCGTTTTTTTGACATAAACGCCATTTTGTTGGCGATAATGATAAATACGGCCGTCGGCGGGAATTGCTTTCGGCTTTGGAGGACAGTTAGATATGGATAAGAAAATTTTTAAAACAGAAATTGGCGGCAAAGAAGTGTCGGTTGAAGTCGGCGCATACTGCGGTCAAGCAAACGGCTCTTGCTTAATTAGATGCGGGGAAACAGTCGTTTTAACAAACGTAACAATGGCAAAAGATGCCCGTGACGGCATCGATTTCTTTCCTTTAGGCGTAGACTTTGAAGAAAAAATGTTTGCGGTAGGCAAAATTCCCGGCGGTTTCAAAAAACGCGAGGGACGTCCTTCTGACAAGGCTATTTTAACTTCAAGACTTATTGATAGACCTATCAGACCTTTATTTACAAAAGGCTTTTTCAATGACGTAGCTGTTGTAGCGACAGCATTGTCTGTTGACAACGAGATTCCGCCTGAGGTTTTTGGAATGTTAGGTAGCTCTATTGCGCTTTCTATTTCGGATATTCCTTTTGCAGGTCCAACCGGTTCTGTTGTCGTTGGAATGGTAGACGGCAAATATGTTATCAACCCTGATTCCGCTCAACGTGAAAAAAGCAAGCTTAATTTGAGCTTATCCGGCACAAAAGACGCTATTATGATGGTTGAGGCAGGCTCGGATATTATTTCCGAACAAGAAATGCTAGGCGCTATTTTATTTGGTCACGAAGAAATTAAAAAGATTATTACCTTTATTGAAGGTATTCAAAAAGAAGTCGGCAAACCCAAGGTAGAGGTTGAGTTGCATCTTCCGTCCGACGAAGTTAAAGCCGCTGTTTTTGAATGGGCTGACAAGAAGATGGATTATGTTTTGGAAACCTTTGACCGCACGGAAAGAGAAGTCCGCGATGATGCGCTAAACGCAGAAGCGGTTGAACACTTTGCTGAAATTTTCCCCAACGAATTAGGCTCGGTTGCCGACGCTTTATATGCGCTCAAGAAAGTTAAGGTTCGTTCCAAAATTTTAAACCAAGGTATTCGTCCCGATGGCCGTACTTTGACGGAAATCCGTCCGATTTGGTGCGAACACGGCATTTTACCTCGCGTACACGGCAGCGCAATCTTTACCCGTGGACAAACTCAAGCCTTGACAACTTGTACCTTAGGCACGGTTTCGGAAGCGCAAAAGCTTGAGGGCTTAGACGACGATAACTATAAGCGTTATATGCACCACTATAATATGCCTCCTTATTCAACGGGCGAGGCAAAACCCCAACGCAGTCCAGGCAGACGTGAAATCGGACACGGCGCATTGGCGGAACGCTCATTAGAGCCCGTTTTACCAAGTGAAGCAGATTTCCCGTACGCAATCAGAACAGTTAGCGATATATTAAGCTCCAACGGTTCAACGTCAATGGCAAGCGTATGCGGCAGTACAATGTCGCTTATGGACGCAGGCGTTCCGATTAAAGCACCCGTTGCCGGTATTGCTATGGGCTTAATTAAAGACGACGAAACCGGAAAGGTAGCTATATTATCGGATATTCAAGGTCTTGAAGACTTCTTAGGCGATATGGACTTTAAGGTTGCAGGAACAACGGAAGGTATCACGGCAATCCAAATGGATATCAAGATAAAAGGCATCAATGAAGAAATTTTACGCACCGCATTGGAGCAAGCCCGTCAAGGTCGTTTGTTTATTTTAAACAAAATGGCTGAGTGTATTGATAAACCCAACACACAATTATCCAAATATGCGCCAAAGATTTTGACATTCGGTATCGACCCTGAAAAAATCCGCGAGGTTATCGGTAGCGGCGGAAAAGTTATCAATAAAATTATTGATGAAACCGGCGTTAAAATTGATATTTCCGATGACGGCATCGTATTTATTTCCTGCGAGGACGTTAACCGCGCTGAGCAAGCTAAGAAAATCGTTCTTTCGATTGCCAAAGACCCTGAGGTTGGCGAAATTTTTGAAGGACCTGTTGAACGTATTCTTCAATTTGGCGCTTTTGTTAATATCGCGCCCGGCAAAGACGGCTTGATTCACATTTCAAAGCTTTCCAATAAGCGTGTTGAAAAGGTTGAAGACGTTGTAAATATCGGCGACAGAGTTAAAGCTGAAATCATCAAAATTGACGAAAAAGGCAGAATTGACTTAAAGCTTGTCGAAGTGCTAAAGTAAAACAATAAAACAAAAAACTTTGTCCGCCTAATCACTTGGGCGGACATTTTTTTTGTACTACCTTAATAAGCTATAACATACCATAATCTGAGGTGAGTATGTCAGAAAATGCTTGGAAAGGTTTGATAACAAATTTTATCATTGTGTTTATGCTGTTATCGCTTGCGGTAGTATCTATTACAGGCTATTCGGTTATTGAAACGGCAAGCGGTTCTACAACCACAAAATTGCAACCGATTTATCGCGGAAACGAAACTCGACCTGAAATATCGCTTATGTTTAACGTATATTGGGGCGAGGAGTATCTTTTAGATATTGCGGAAATTTTTAAAAGCTATAATATGCGCGCCACGTTTTTTATTGGTGGCTGCTGGGCGGCAAAAAACCCCGATTTAATTAAAAAACTTGACGAAATGGGCTTTGAGATTGCTAATCACGGTTATACGCATAAAAATCATAAGGAGCTTTCGGTTTCGGAAAATCATAAGGAAATTATTGTAACCGATAAATTGCTTACTTCAATTTTAGGAAAGGTGCCTTCAAAGCTTTTTGCGCCGCCCAGCGGATACATTGGGGACAATATGCTTCAAGTTTGTCAAGATGAGGGGTTTAAGGTTGTTATGTGGTCGAGGGATACTATCGACTGGCGTGATAAGGATAGCAAAACCGTTTATGCCCGCGCGGTGAAAAATATGAAAAAAGGCGACCTCATTTTAATGCACCCGTCAGCGCACACGTTAGAGGCGTTACCAAAAGTTTTGGCATACTGCAAAACAAACGGTTATACGGCGGTAACGGTAAGCGATATATTGAAATAATATTAATAAAATATTGTATTATTAGTCTATATATGGTAAAATCATATATAGAGGTAATTAGATGGAAAAATTGATTAAATATCCAAACGGCTTGACAGTTGCATATAAATTTATACCCACGGTTCGTTCGATAGCTATTGGCGTTTTTGCAAAAGTCGGCAGTGTTAATGAAGACGCAAAAACCAACGGCTTATCGCATTTTATCGAACATATGACATTTAAAGGTACGAAAAACCGTACCGCATTCGATATTGTTGCGGAATCGGATAATATAGGCGCAAATATGAACGCATTTACAAGCAAAACTCAAACTTGCTATTATATGGTATGCGTTGACAGCGACATTGAAAAGTGCGCCGACATTTTATCCGATATGTATTTTAACAGCATTTTCCCGGAAGATGAAATCGAAAGGGAAAAGGGTGTTGTTTTAGAAGAAATATCGATGTCTATGGATACTCCCGACGACTTGTGCGCCGAGCTTGGAACAATGGAGTTTTATAAAGGGCATCCGCTTGCCCGTCCTATACTTGGCAGCAGGAAAAACGTTCAAAGTTTTACGCGGGACGCCATTTTGGATTTTGTAAAAACTCATTATACTGCAAACAATACGATTATTTCTGTTGCGGGCAACATTTCGCTTGAAAAACTGCAAGAAATAATCGAAAAATATTTTTTGACTAACTTTGCAAACCTAAAGTGTAAACAAAAGAAGATTCAGCAGACGAGCGGACAACTTTCGTCAGTTAAAAAAGTTAAAAAAATTGAGCAAAGTCATATTGCATTTTATTTTCCGGGGGTCAGCTATACGCATCAATATGCAAGCGCGCTTAAAGTTTTTAATACGGCATTCGGCTATGGTATGAGCAGCAGACTTTTCCAAAACATACGAGAAAAACTGGGCTTGGCGTATTCAGTTTATTCATACCCGTCGTTTTATAAGGAAAACGGAAATCTTTTAATATATATCGGGACTAATTCGGCAAGCGTTGAAAAAGCAACCGTTGCAGTTAGGAAAGAAATTTTGAAGGTAATGGAAACAGGCTTAACAGAGGAAGAATTTAAACGAAGCAAAGCGCAAATGAGAAGTTCATTGGTGTTTGGACAAGAAAGCACCTCCGGCGTTATGACAACGCTGGGCAGGCACGCATCTCTAACCGACGAATACTGCGATTTTGATAAACTATTAAAAGACATCGACGCAGTATCATTGGAAGATATAAACAAAGTTGTCAAACAAATTTTTGATTTTAATTGTGTAACAGCAAGCTATGTCGGTCCAAAGTGCGACGCTGATTTACTAAAGCTTATAAGAGGTTAGGTTATGGATAAAAACTTTGAACAAATGGAAAAGCTGGAAAAGATTTTTTATATGCAAAATTTATTCGATTCAGACTTGGCAAAAAACAGAAATTTGCAATTTTCCAAAGAAGAATGGATACAAAAAGAGGTTTTGGCGATGCTGTCTGAACTTGCCGAGCTTTTAGACGAGGTAAATTTTAAATGGTGGAAAAATCCCAAACCCTTAAATGAAGATAATATTAAAGACGAGCTTGTCGATATTTTACATTTCTTTACCGCCGCTTGCATCAAATCGGGTATGGACGCGGAAGAATTGTTTAGTCGATATATGAAGAAAAACAAAGAAAATTTTGACCGCCAGTATGGCAAATCCGAAAAAAAAGGATACGAAATCTAAATTATAATCGCTACATATAATACGGCTATATAAG
>CAZSAC010000062.1:0-6063 GCA_964604875.1 uncultured Bacteroidaceae bacterium
TAAGCAGTATTCTTGGTATGTCTGTTGACGAAATCGTTGGCGCAGACGGCACTGTCCAGCTTGACGGTATCTTAAAGGGCGCAGGCGCATTATTGTTCAATCATCCTACTTGGAATGGTGAAGCAATTGTTGCAGGCACAACCGATTTGACAAAAGCCGGCACTGCTGAAATCGGTATTGCTTTAGACGGTGATACGCTTGGTTTGGTTGTTGGCGGTATTCCTTTCTTACAGGGCGCAAAAGTTGCATTAGGGTTCACAAAACTTGCTGATACTGCTACTGCTGCCGGTAAAATTGATAGTTTCTATATTGACGCATTCTTATCTGAACTTGGCGAAAGCAAGAAAGACGTAGCTCTTCGTATCACCATTGAAGATCTTGTTCTTGCAGAAACCGGTTTTGTAAGAGAAACTGAAGCTACCATGGCTGCTGCTTATTCCCAAACTCTCAAAATGAAAGCTCAGCTTGCAATTGAAATTCCCGAAAACTTTGTTGAACTTAAGTTTGACGAAGACAAATATATGATCGCTGGCGGCGCTGTTGGCACAACCGGCGTAAATGTTCCTAAGAAAATATTAGTAGACCTTGCTTTAGAACTTGACTTCGCAAACGCTGCAAACACTCGTCTTAACTTAGTTGCAAAAGCAGACGGCGCAGTTGTGGCAAAGGCTCACTTATACTATGACGCTACTGGAAAATACGGCATTGCCGAAGCAGACGTTGACCCCGGCTATATGAAGATAGTTTCTATGATTTATACCGCTATAACCACACACGATGATTTCGGTTGGTTCATGCCTTCTTCTACAGCAGAAGTTGCCGATGGCACACATCTCTATGCTCCTTCTACAAGCAAATGGTATAAATTAACTGACACAAGCGCTCCTGCAGACGCTTATAAAACAAAGAAAGTTACCTTAGTTGAAGGCGGATTGGATTATACAGATATTAATGCTGCAATGAAGACATTCCAAACCACAGGCAACTTGAAAGCTACGGGCATTGACCTTTATAAGATTTTATTCCCGGGTGAAGGAAACGTTGTATACGCTAACTACAAAGCGGCTGTTGCTGCTGCAGAAGAAACCACTTGGTCCTCTGCTGTAAATTGGCAGAAGAAAGAATCGGGTATCTTCGGTATTATCGGCGATATGATTAATCTTTCGATTAACGCTAACAGCGAGCTTACCTTAAAGATTGGCGCAGCTGATGTTATGAGCAAATTGTTTGATAAAAACTCTCTCTTCACAGTAACTGATCCCGATGGTCAAGAATACTATGACGGAGAAAATGAGTTTACAAATCTTGAGCAACTTTTATGGTTCTGGTCAGCAGAAAAAGATGCTAATGGCAAATACGTTGCTAAAGATTGGACCGAATTAGAAGCTCATTGGAATTCAGTTCTTGCTGATATCAACAAATACATCAACAACGGTTCTGCAACAGTTAAATCATTGACAGTTAAAGACATCAAAGAAGCTGACGCATTTGTAACGATTTCTACCAAGATGACAAACGGCAAGATGAGCGACCTCGGCTTAAAAGTTGAAGTAACATACGCAGGCAAGCCTATCAGCGTTGGTTTGAATCTCCAAATTGTAGACAGCTTTGCTGCTACTGATTTCGTAGCGCCGTATGACTTTGGCGAAGAAGCTGTTGGCACAATCAACATTACTCTTCGTAATAATGACGGCGAAGTTTGGCCGACACCTGCTACACCCGCAGCGTAATCCACAAAACATTATAAAATAAGGGGCGCAATCGCGTCCCTTTTTTTATGCAAAAATAAACCTGCCAAATAGCAGGTTTATTTATATTATTTATTAGATTTTTTTTGATGTTTTATTATAATTTTACGAGATTTTTTTACTACCTTCTCGTCTTCAAATAGAGCTTGAAATGTTTTTATTGGCAAAACCCTCAACATTCCTCCGGTAATGTCTATCGAGCTATCAGGCAAATAGTTTCTAAACCAACCCATACCTTTTGCAATGCTTCCAACGGTGACATAATTTTTGTGATGAGAGAGCTTTCTGATGATAATGGACGCGGCCCTGCTTGCCGATATTCCGGCCGAGGCGAACAATTTTTTGTCAGCAACTTTTTCGTTGGACGCATCGCCCTCGTGAGAGTTATATAAATCAGTTTTAACGGGGCCGGGTAATACGCACGCTACATAAAACCCTCTGCCCATAAGTTCCTCACGCAAGACGTCTGTAAGGCTATATGCGGCGCTTTTGGTGCTGCTATAGATACTTGCTCCCGCAACCGGTAAAAGCGCGCTTGCAGAGGAAATATTGATTAAGGTTGGAGTTAAGCTTTTGTCCAATATAGGTATCATCGCCTTGCAGGAATAGATTAAACTGAGGTAATTCGTGCGGATAACTCGTCCGATTTCCTTTTCGTCTATATCCACAAATCTGATAAAAGGATGGATTATCCCGGCGTTATTTATCAAAATATCAGGCTTAAACTCTGTCAAAATTTCGCTTTCTGCAAAACTTTTCCAAGCGTCGTTATCGCCAACGTCCATAGGATAGTATAAGAAATTTTCGCCAAGCTCCGCCTTTAATGCCGACAGCTTAGATTCGGTACGGGCAATCCCCAATACCTTGCAGCCATATTTCTCTACAAAGTGACGGGTAAGTTCCCTTCCGATACCGGTGGAGCAGCCTGTAATAATTATATTTTTATTGTGAAACCAATCGGTTTTAAAATATTTTAGCATAGTAATTCCTTTTTTTTCATAATGTAAATCAAATAGTAAGGCAAAGTATAGCACTCAAAATTTAGTTTGTCAAAAAATAATCTTATTTTTTTAAAATCCTCAAAAAATCTTAAAAAATTCATATATTATGTCAAATGTTGTCATATTAACTTGTCGATAATTAAAGAAAAAGAGGTAAAATATGAAGAAAATAATTTTTGCAGGGCTGCTTCCTAAAAAAATAGACTTAAGTAAAAGCAGGATACAAAAGACAAATACTCCCGAATTTTTTGATTTTGAAAATATGAGCGCAATAACTGTTGATTTTTTTTGGGATAAAATTGAAACCATATCCCGTTCAACGGGAATAGCGGGCAACTATGAAGTTAAAAAATATACAAGTCGCAACGGTGTCGTTTTTATAAGCAGAGAGCCTATTTTGTTATAAGACAAATGCCCCCTAAAAAAGGGGACACTTGTTTTATATGAAGGGGGGAGAATTAATAATTTTTTGCGTTGACTTCAAAAAATGCTTGAGGATGGTCGCAGGTAGGGCATACACTGGGAGCGTTCTTTCCAACAAAACGGTGACCGCAGTTGCGGCATTCCCAAACGGTTTCTTCTTCCTTTGCAAAGACTTTGCCGTCACGGATATTTTGCGCAAGCGCGCGATAGCGTTTTTCATGTTCCGCTTCGATTTTGGCAACAAGGCGGAATTTGGCAGCTAGTACAGAAAAGCCTTCTTCTGCGGCAGTATCTGCCATTTCCTTATACATACTTGTCCATTCTTCATTTTCGCCTGCTGCGGCATCAAGAAGATTTTCTAAGGTTGAACCGATGCCGTGAAACTCTTTAAACCAAAGTTTAGCGTGTTCCTTTTCGTTTTCGGCGGTGGCTGCAAAAATTGCGGCGATTTGCTCATAGCCATCTTTTTTGGCTTGGCTGGAAAAATAAGTATATTTGTTGCGAGCTTGGCTTTCGCCGGCAAAAGCTTTCATTAAATTTTGTTCTGTCTTGCTTCCTTTGAGTTCCATAATAAAATCTCCTTAATAAATTATTTATTTTCAGTTTTCCACAATCCGTGGAGGTTACAATATGCGTATGCTGCCAAAACTTGTTCGCCCTCGGTGATTTCAAATACTGCAAAAGGCTTTACGCCGGGCGCTAAAACTTTGCGTTGATTGCCATAATTGGTTTCTAAGGCAATCCATTGAATCAAATGTTCTTCTGTCATAGGGTGTTCAGCCGCTCCCAAGGTAAGGGTTACGGTGTTATTGTTTTGGGTGATAATCGGTAAATGTTTTTCAGGAGCTCCGGTAACGTTTGTTTCTAAAACGCGCATTTTTTCTCCACAACAAAAAACCGGTACGCCTTTGTCTTCTACATAGGCAATAATATTGCCACAATGATTACATTTTAAAAATTTCATAAAAATCCTCCGTTTATTTACAATCTGAGCATAAGCCCGAAAGCATAATATCTATTTGGTCAACCCTAATATCAGATGCATTTTCGATATCTGAAATAATATCTGATTTCATAACGTCGACGTCAAAAACCTTTCCGCAAGCTACACAATGAAAGTGCGCGTGAGGCGATAAGGTTTTGTCGAAACGGTCGCCGTCGGGCAAAGGAATGCGTAGCACCATATTGCAGTCTACCAGCTGGGACAAGTTTCTATAAACAGTTGCCAAATTGATAGAAGGCATATATTTTTTTGCGCGTGATAATATCATGTCTGCGTTCGGATGGTCGCAACTTGCGTTTACTACGTCAAGGATGATATTTCTTTGCGCTGAAGTTCTCATTGGCACTCCTAATTGATATTGATTATCATTATCATATCATAGGATAGTTGGGTTGTCAATAGATTTCTACAATTTTTTCCAAAATATTTTTTTCGGATATTATAAGCCTAGTTTAATTGTTTGACTTAGTTAGGTTATAATCTTATTATTTATATATGGATATTATAAATAAAGACTATATTGAAGAAAGGTTGCCAAGGCAGATAATTAAAGAAGCGGTGGTTTTTGATAAAATTGACAGCACTTCCGACTTTGCCAGAAACGCCGAAAACGGAACGGTAATCTTTGCAAACGAGCAGACGCAGGGCAGAGGACGTTGCGGAAAAAGCTTTTTATCCAAAAAGGGCGGATTATATTTTAGTTTGGCAATGGATAAATCCATAGACGAAAAAAATCTAACTGCAAAAACGGCGGTGGCGGTGGCTCAGGCGATTGAAGACGCAATCGGCGAAAGCGTTGAAATAAAGTGGGTAAACGACATATACTATAAAAATAAAAAAGTTGCGGGAATACTGGCGGAAAACCTGTCAAACAAAATAATTATCGGCATTGGAATAAACGTCTATCCGATAAATTTTTCTCAATTTGGGCTTAATGCAACAAGCTTATTAAAAACCTCAAATGAAAATTTTTCAAGAGCGGAGCTTGCTGTCAATATAATAAAAAAATTGGAAAGCATTTTATTAAGCCAAACAAAAGACTATTTACAAATATATAGAAACAAATCCGCAATACTGGGAAAACGAGTGCAATATGTTAAAAATCAAACTCAATATAGTGGCATAGCGCAAAGTATTTCGGACTCCTGTGAGCTGGAGGTAGCCTTAGAAAACGGGCAAATTGACGTTTTGGGTAGCGGAGAGGTTTCAATTATTTTTTAATATACTTTGACTTAAGCTAAATGGTATGATAAAATTTTCTATATTAGGGGGCGAAAATGTTTAAAGCCATATTGAAAAAAATAGTGCCGATTCCCAAAATTGAGGATTATTCAACCTTCCTCTTTGTAGGCCCTCACCCCGATGATATTGAAGTAGGCGCGGGCGCAACTGTCGCCAAGCTGGTTGAGCTTGGGAAGAAAGTAAGCTTTTTAGTTTGCACCGACGGAAGATGCGGAAGCGCAAATCCCAACGACGACCCCGAGCAAATCATTAAAATCCGAAAAGAAGAAACGCTTGCCTCAGCCAAAATTTTGGGCGTGACGGACGTCATTATGCTACCTTTTCACGACGGCGGGTTTTATTCCGTGGAGGAGCTTAGGCTGGAAATTATGAAGGTTTTGGCAAAGGTTAAGCCCGACGTGGTTTTTACTGCCGACTATACATTGCATAACGAGTGTCACCCCGACCACCTAAAAACGGGCGAGGCAACCACTCAGGCATATATGAGCTGTCCGTTTATCCATATGATGAGGGAGCAGGGCATTGATGAAGTTTCCGATACGCCGGTTATAGCGTATTATTATACGTCCAAGCCAAATTCCTATGTCAAAATAAGCTCCAAACAATATCAAAAGCGTATGGACGCCCTTAATTGCTTTAAATCACA
>CAZSAC010000063.1:0-5684 GCA_964604875.1 uncultured Bacteroidaceae bacterium
ATCATAGTTTTGTTGTAAATCAAAGTAATTTACAAAAAAATTTTCTTCTTTTGTGAGAATAATTACCTTGTCGCCCTCGTTTTTTAAAATCGCGCGTTTGTTTTGGGCAAAAATTTCAAAAAAATCGGAATTTTTTTTATATCTGACCACTTGTCCGCATTCCAAAGACTTTTCTATATTAAATTCCTCAGGGCGAAAAACAGTTATCTTCCCTTTTTCAATTTGATAATCCTTATTTTCTAACATATTTACATTATATCATACGCGCATATGTTTGCAAGTAAAATAAAAAAAATAAAAAATCCTCCGCAAAATGCGGAGGATATCAATTATTCGGTTAAATTACGCCTCAACAGGATATACGCTTACCTGTTTATCAGCTTTACCCTTGCGCTCGAAACGTACAACACCGCTGGATAACGCAAATAAGGTGTCGTCTTTCCCGATGCCAACGTTTGTGCCCGGGTGGAACTTTGTACCACGTTGACGCACCAAAATATTGCCTGCCAGAACAAATTGTCCATCAGCACGCTTTGGCCCTAAACGCTTGGATTGGCTATCACGACCGTTGTGAGAGCTACCAGTTCCTTTCTTATGAGCAAAAAGCTGTATATTCATAAACATACTAAATTACCTCCAATTCAATGAAATCCGAAAATCCCTGATTTAAATCAGCGATTCCCAGAAATAGAGTTTCCAAAACCATATCTGCGTCGTGTCGGCGTTCGGACGATATTTTCTCGGGCATTTGAAGCTTAAAATAACCGTCTTCATCCCTGACTTCTATCTCTGCGTTTACCTTCGCAACCTGCAAAAGCCCTAACGCTGCGGTTTGCACTATCGACGATAACGCCGCGCAAACTATATCCTCGCCCTGCTCGGCATACCCCGTATGCCCCTCGCACTCTACACTAACGATTTTGTCGTTTACTCTGGTGACTTTGACTGTTGTCATTATTTCTTAATTGACAAAATCTTAAGCGCTGTAAATGGTTGACGGTGTCCTTGGCGTTTGCGTTCATTCTTCTTGGCTTTGTATTTGTAAACAATAACTTTATCAAATTTATCGTTATACATAACTTCAGCTTGAACTTTTGCCTTGGCAGCTTCTGCTCCCGTGAGAACAGCTCCCTCGTCAGCTATCATCAAAACATCAAGATTGATTTTTTCGCCAACGTTGGCGTCTAATTTTTCAACTTTAATGATTTGGTCTTTTTCAACCTTAAATTGTTTTCCACCGGTTGCAATAATAGCGTACATTTTTTACCTCCTCTATCCAGTCTCGCTGTTCGGGTGACCTATGGTGCTTTAACCCTAGACAAGCGGCTCGACGTATAATTTAGCATAAAAAAACGGTGATGTCAAACAAAAATCACCGTTTCCGCCGTAATATATAATATTACTTATAAAAGTTCTTCTTTCTTTTTTCTAAATTCTTCCTCAGTAATAACGCCTTTATCCCAAAGTTCCTTATACTGTATCAAAAGCTCGGCGTTTGACTTTCCGAAATTATACTTGCTGGGCGTTACCTGAACGTTGTATTTTTTGTTAAACTCCGCGTCTGTCATAAGCAATGATAAAACGCCCACAACTACGCCGATTATTGCGGGGATACCCGTCCAAAAGAATAAAACGCACAATAGCCCCTTTCCGTAATCTCCCAAATAGAAATAGTTTATACCAAAATCTCCAAGTAGTATGGAAAAAATCGAAAATGCCAATTTGTCTTTCATTAATTTCTCCTTTATTTTAGGTGTTTAACGCCTTAAAATTCTTTTTATTTGCCTTATAAAGGCATTTGAATACTTCAAACTGTTTGTCGTATATTTCTCTGTTTTTCGGGTTTGGCGTATAGACGTTGGTAACTTTTATAAAATCCTTTACCTTTTCTATTGCGGGAATAAGCCCCAAGCCCACGCCCATAACAGCCGCCGCGCCGACTGCGCCCACATTTTGAGGCTCGTCAACGGTTTCGACCTGTTTATTTAAAATGTCTGCAAGAATTTGGCAAGTTACGGGACTAAGCGCGCCACCGCCGACAAAACGTACCTTGTCGCCTAACTTAACTTTGTTTGCAGACGCCTCGTACATCCAACGCTGATGGAAACATACCCCCTCTACAACAGCGCGGATAAGCTCCGTCTTGCCCGTATCCAAGGAAATATTGAAAAACATACCCTTTGCCAACGGGTCCTCAAAAGGACACCGATTTCCGTGCAACCACGGCGCAAACAAAACGCCACCGCTTCCCGCAGGAACTTTTTTGATGACGGCTGTCATATATTCATATAAACTTTCATATTCGGTTTCATAGCTTTCGGCAACGTCAACCTTTTGCAAATAAATGCCGATTTCGTCCATCGCCAAGTGATTTTTAACCCACTCTAAGCACTTGCCCGACGTTTCCATTTCGGCAAAAAAGTTAAATTTGCCAGTCTGCGCGCCCTGTATTGCCGCAATCATCGTGACAATATCCACCGTTTGTTTATCAGTTACCGTGCTAACCCAACCTGAAGTGCCCGAATAAATGTGCGTATCACCCAGCTCCACACTGCCTGCGCCAACCCCAATTAACGCAGCGTCGCCGCCACCGCCAAATACGGGGGTACCCTCTGCTAAGCCTAATTCTTCCGCAGCTTTTTTGGTCAATCCGCCGATTTTATCGGTAGATTTAACAATTTCCGGCAGATGTTTAAGATTTACTCCAAACATCTTGCACGTCGGAATAGACCACTCGGATTTAGTTTTATCCTTCAACAAGGTTGCAAACGCGGAATCCTCTGTCATTATGTATTTTTCACAACAACGCCCAATAAGATACTCTTTAACGTCCAACCATTTGTACGCTTTTTTAAAGTTCTCAGGCTCGTGCGCCTCAACCCACTTATATTTCCAAACAGGGTCCTTGACGCTAGCAGGCACCACGCCCGTATAGTACAACGCCTTAAGAAGTCTAAATATATTTGCGCCGGATATTTGCGGTCCGTACGCCAAATATTTTTTTATTTCAGCCTTGCCTCTTTGGTCCATATAACTCATCGGACGCCTGACTGCGTTGCCTTTCTCGTCAATTAAAACCATACCCTGCATTTGTGAACAAAAGGAAACACCCTTAATTTTACTAACATCGATTTTCGCCTTTTCGACAGTTTCACGAGTGGTAACGCACATCGCCTCCCACCATTCGTCAGCATCCTGTTCCGCGCCTCCGTCCTCATATACAAAAAGCGAATAGCCGTGGCTTGCCGCGGCAAGCATCTTTATATTTTGGTCAATTTCAAACAGACAGGTTTTTACGCCCGTTGTCCCGATATCATAGGCAATCACATAGTTTTCCATAAAATACTCTCCCTTCATAGAGTTATAACTCTACTTTATCATACCGCTATTTGGCAAGTCAATAAAAAATTTGGTCTTCAATACAATTTTATATTTTAGTACAACAATTTTGCGTCGTCTGGCAAAGTCAAAATAACGGAGTTGTCTGTCATTATTTCAAACTTCTCGTGATGAATGTTTTCATCTGGTATAATGTAAATACGTTTCCCCCGCCAAATGGTTGCGCAATCAGTCGCTAGATATCTAAGCGTAAATAATTTGCTATACATATCCGGGTTCATCCTTACAATAACCGCCTTCGGGTCGGAATCGTTGAATAAAGCTATAAGTTCGTCTCGCATACGCATTATCATATATTCCTCAGAAAAGATATAGCCGTCTCCATCGCAATATGGACACATTTTAAACAAAATTTCATAAATAGTGCTTCTAGTCTTTTTTCGTGTAAACTCCACCAAGCCTAAAGTTGTCATAACCGGCTGCGATGTGCGTGTTCTGTCACGCTTTAGACAGTTTTTAAGATGAGTTATCACATTTTCACGGTTTTGTTCTAAAGACATATCTATATAGTCAACAATAATAATTCCGCCTATATTTCTAAGCCGCAGCTGCTTGGCGATTTCCTCCGACGCAATTAAATTGGTCTTTAAAAACGTACTTTCCAAATCATTTTCGCCAACGTATTTCCCCGTATTGACGTCTATTACCGTCAAAGCCTCGGTGCGGTCTATAACCAAATATGCGCCGTTTCTAAGCGTAACTTTACGCTTATTTAGCTTTTCAATTTGGCTATTCAAATTATAATGGCTTAACAAATTTTCTGTGCCTTCGTAAAGCTCCAAAATATTTTTATCCGGATACATTTCAGATATTTTATCTTTCAAATCACGATAGACATAGCTGTTATTTACGACAATTTGCGTAATATCCTTATCTAAAATATCCCTAATCGTACGGAAAATCAAATCGCCTTCTTCGTAAATCACGGAGCCGTTTTTGGCAAGATTATAACTTGCAATAATATTATCCCACTTTGTGCGCAGAGCGCGCATTTCCGCCAAGATTTCCTCGTCGGAGGCGTTTTCTGCGGCAGTTCTTACAATATATCCCGTGTTTGGAGGGCAGTTTTGACTCACCAAATTTTCCAAATACGTCCGTCGTTCATCACTGGATATTTTATGCGATACGCTTACATAATTCATCTGCGGCATAATAACCAACAATCTTCCCGGCAAAGAAATGTTTTGCGATATTCTAACGCCTTTTGTGCCAAAATAGTCTTTTACAACTTGACATAGCACGCTATCCCCGGGCGAAACGTGCAGTTTTTTAGGCAACGCCTCTGCGCCAACTTCGCCTAGGCTCGCCTTATCCACCAAGCCCGCCCCAACATATAGGTACGCATTCTTTTCCAACCCTATATCTACAAAAGCCGCCTTCATACCCGCTAAAGTATTTACGACTTTCCCTCGATAAATATTTCCAACCAATTTCGGCATAGTGGAGCGTTCCAAATAATATTCCACCAATTCGCCGTCTTCAACCATCGCAACTCTAACCCTCTGCGGATGATAATCAATTAAAAGAATTTTTTTCAAACTCCGCCTCCCAATAACATATCCACCTCGCAATACTTTCCGTCGCTTGACACATATTGCGCAATTTTTTTAATCTCAAAAATTCTGGTAGAAATCCCAAAATCTTTAACCAAGTTTGCAAGTAATCTATCGGCTCGCAAATTATCATTTCCCGTCGCCAACCCAAAAATAAGTCCACCGTCATATTTTTCAACAGACAGAATCAAGCGTCTTACTTCTTTTTCAACCGCTTCGCCTTTTTGTTTGTATGATATTACATACTCGTTATGGCTTAGAAAATATTCCTTAATTTCTTTTTTCTTGTCAGCCTCGTCAATCGGAAAAGAATAATCCGCCTTGACAATTTGTCCCGCAAGGTTGGGTGATTTTTCTGAATATACCGCCTTAAAGCCCTCAAAGCCTTTTGGGGCAACTTCGTTAAATCTATCTAAAAACGCCTCGGCGTTTACGCCGTCAACGTCAACCGTAACGTATTCTGCCAAGCTGTTTATACCCAAGGCAAGCGGCGGAGAAAAATATAATAGCATATGCGGATTAAAGCCTTGAGAAAAATTGATTTTATAACCCGCGCGTCGCATAATCCGAACCATAGCCCGTAAAACGTCGATATGCGAAATAAAAACTGCCTCATCGGTTTTTGCGTATTTCAGCGTTATCATTTGCACCCTCCTTTGAGAACGCATTTAACATTGCTCATTGCGCCGCAATTATTGCAACCTTCTCTACAGTTGCGTGTCGTTTTGCCAT
>CAZSAC010000064.1:0-5547 GCA_964604875.1 uncultured Bacteroidaceae bacterium
CAATAATTTAATATATATTCAAAAGACAATTATCAAGTTTATCACAAGAAGTAAGCAAATATTCTATCCCTGATACGCTGTATTTCATAATGGAACGGCTTTTACCGTGGATATGTCCGTAAATAACCTTGTCCACACCGTATTTTTCAAACAACTTCGTAAAACCACTTTCCTCCATTCCATTTTCCAACGGAGGATAATGTATCATCGCAACCAATTTGTCGCCGTCTTGACGAAGCTTTTGCGCCTCATTTAGCGAAAGCTCAAGACGAATAAGTTCCCTATCATAAATTTTCTTATCTTCCGCAGAAGAATTATCCGAACAAATCGTCCAACCCCTGCTGCCGCATACAACAACACCATCAAATCGCACGGCATTATTTTGCAACGCAATAATATCCGTGTCTTTGATTAAGGCTTTGACTTTTGCAAAGCTACTCCACCAATAGTCGTGGTTTCCTTTGATAATAACTTTTTTGCCCTTAAGCTTTGCCAACTCGGCAATATCACTTTTTGCGTGTTTCAAGCTCATCGCCCAGCTTAAATCCCCCGCAAGCAAAACAACGTCGTCTTCCGAGACTTTTGCCTGCCAGTCGGCAACGATTTTTTCAAAATAGTTTTCCCAAACAACGCCGAAGACATCCATCGGTTTATCCGAAGAAAAGGAGAGATGTAAATCGGAAATTGCAAAAACTTTTATCATTGACGAAGCTCACTCACTTAAGAAATTTGTTATAATATAGGGTATTTTTTGCAAAAGTATTCTATTAAATAGGCTATTCTATAATACTATTGCTTGCATTATCTAAAATTTGCTCAATTCTTTCAAGGATTCTCTCTTTGCCAGTCTTGTCCGTTGAAGAAATTTTATAAATATTATTTAAACCAATGCCTACCTTGGCGGCAATAACTTGGCATGCCTTACTCTGTTGTAATTTGCTTAATTTATCCGCCTTTGTAGCAACAATCGAAAATGGAATATTATAATGAAACAAGAAATTGATGAGCTGCAAATCGTCCCTTGTGGGCTCGTGACGAATGTCAACCAAAACAAAAATATGTAGCAACATCTTACTGCTCAACAAATAGGATTCTATCATCGGACCCCATTTTTCTTTTTCCTGCTTGCTTACTTTCGCATATCCATAACCCGGCAAATCTACAAACAAGAACTGCCCTTTGTTTATTTCAAAATAATTTAGCAGACGCGTTCTTCCAGGGTCGGCGGAAGTCCTTGCCAATTTATTTATATTTGTTAAATAGTTTATGAAAGACGATTTCCCAACATTCGATTTTCCCGCAATCGCAATTTCGGGTATTTCGTACTCGGGCAAATTTTTGCCGTCCGCCACAGATATTTTAAAAACTGCATTCGTAATTTGCATTCTACATTCCCTTAATTGAATTTTTAAACACGCTCATAACGTTATCAACCAACACAAAATCCAATTTATCCTTTACGCTTTGCGGAATTTCCGAAATATCTTTTTTGTTGTCCGCGGGAATCAAAACCGTTGAAATGCCCGCTCGTTGCGCCGCTAAAGTTTTTTCTTTCAATCCACCAATAGGCAAAACTTTTCCTCTTAAGGTGATTTCTCCCGTCATTGCAACATTATTTTTAACGCCTTTTTTCGTGAGAGCCGATAATACCGCCGTTGCAATTGTTATACCAGCCGAAGGACCATCTTTGGGTATTGCGCCTTCAGGCACGTGAATATGAATATCCTTTTCCTTAAATACCTTTTCGTCAATTCCAAAATCCTCTGCGTGAGCATGGATATAGCTGATTGCGGTTCTTGCGGATTCTTTCATAACGTCGCCCAAATGCCCTGTCAACAAAATTTCGCCTTTTCCGTTTAGAAGCGAAACTTCTATTGTCAAAATTTCACCGCCCGCCGTCGTCCAAGCCAAGCCTGTTGCTGCGCCGATTTCGTCTTTTTCGTTTTTCTTTGACGACGAAAATTTTTCAATCCCTAAATAATTTTCAATATTTTTTGAGGTTACGGAAATTTTACCAACAGCGTCGCCTTCTACAATTTGCATAGCAACTTTTCGCATAATATTGGCGATTTCTTTTTCCAAACCCCTAACTCCGCTTTCACGAGTATAATTAAAAATTATTCTTTCTTGCGCGCTGTCTTTGATTTCAAGTTGTTTTTGCGTCAACCCGTGAACTTTCAGCTGTTTAGGCAGCAAATGACGTTTTGCTATCTCCATTTTTTCGTCCGGCGTGTAGCCGTTCATCTCGATAATTTCCATTCTATCGTACAAGGCAGCGGGAATTGTATCAGGATTATTTGCCGTTGTAATAAAAATTACGTTAGATAAATCGAACGGTATTTCCAAATAGTTATCTCTAAACGAATTATTTTGTTCAGGATCCAAAACTTCCAAAAGCGCGCTGGAAGGGTCACCCCTATAGTCGCTTGCCAACTTATCAATTTCGTCAAGCAAAAATACGGGATTCATAGTGCCGGCTTGCTTAATGCAAGAAATAATGCGTCCCGGCATTGCGCCGACGTATGTTTTTCGATGACCGCGTATTTCCGCCTCGTCCTTAACTCCGCCCAAGCTCATTCTTGCATACTTTCTGCCAAGGGCTTTAGCGATTGAACGCACTATAGATGTTTTACCAACGCCCGGAGGTCCCAGCAAACAAATAATAGGCTCTCTCTTGCTATCTGTCAGTTGACGGACTGCCAAAAATTCCAATATTCTTTGTTTGATTTTATCCAAACCATAATGGTCTTCGTCTAAAATTTTTCTCGCGTTTTTAATATCGTTGTTATCCTTGCTTTCAATTCCCCACGGAAGCTCTAAAACAAAATCCAAATAGTTTCTTGTTATAGAATAGTCGGGAGAACTAACGGGCGTTTTAGCGTTCCTCGCAATATCTTTTTGAAGTTTTTCTTTGCTTTCGGCAGATATTTTCAAGGCTTCGATTTTTGATGAAATATCATCTTCATCGTTATCGCCAAGCTCCTCTTGAATTGCCTTGATTTGTTCTCTCAAATAATACTCTTTTTGACCTTTATCAATGCTATTACGAACTTTTTTTGTTATCTTTTTTTCGATTTTTGCAATCTCAAGTTCTTCCGTCAAAAAGCTAAACAGAGTTTCATATTTTTTTATTATATCGTTTTCGGTCAAAAACTGCTGTTTATCCTTTATGTTGAAAAAATGCGCCGTTCTATATAAAAATGCGGCGGCGTCGTTTGTTTGAAGCAACATTTCATATATTTCTTTGTTTAAACGCTCGCCAACCAAATAATGCTCCTCACAAAGTTCAACACATTTATGCTGATACGCCTTAACCTCGGCGGTGCGGGTTTTTGTATCTTTGACAACCTCGTATTCTGCGCAGAAAAAGGGATCGGTCTCAACACACTCAACTAATTTTATCCGCTTTTGCGCCTCAACAACAACTCGGATACTCTCATCCCCGTTGTGGTTTATAACTTGCATTATCCTTGCGTAAACGCCGAAATTTTCGATGTCCTCAAGCTTCGGGTTTGCCAAATCGGCGCGCTTTTGCGAACATAAAATAACGTAACCGCCATAAATCTTCACCGCTTCTTCAATAGCTTGCAAGGATTTTTTGCGACCAACGTCAAAATTGATTGTTGTATAAGGCAGAACTGTCAAGCCCCTAAGCGGTATCAACGGTAAAACCTGTTTTTTATCTTCCATAAAACCTCCGCCGAATTGATAATTATCAAAAATTTAAAATTGCTCGCCGATTATTACGGCGAGCATCTAACTAACTAGCCTCGTGTAAAATCTCGGGCGGTCTTAGCTTGTTTATAGTATCTTCATTGACGACAACTTTTGTAATCGTTTTATCACTTGGGATACTATACATAATATCAAGCATAATGTCTTCCAATATTGACCTCAAACCACGCGCGCCTGTTTTCAACTTTATCGCCTTTTGAGCAACAGCTTTTAAAGCGTCGGGATTGAAAATCAAATCAACGTTATCTAATCCGAACAATTTTTTATACTGTTTTGTGAGCGCGTTCTTAGGTTCGCTCAATATTCTAATCAAAGCAGCCTCGTCAAGCTCATCAATAGATACAACAATAGGAAGTCTGCCCACAAACTCGGGAATCAAGCCGAATTTAACCAAATCATCGGGTTGAATATCCGCAATAATCTGACTATATTTTTTCTCCTTAGAGTCTTTTAATACCGCATCAAACCCTAACGAAGAATTATCCGTCCGTTTTCCGATAATTTGCTCCAACCCAACAAAAGCTCCGCCACAGATAAATAAAATATTTGTGGTATCAATCTGATACAACTCTTGCATAGGATGCTTTCTACCGCCTTGCGGGGGAACGCTTGCAACCGTGCTTTCGATAATTTTCAATAAAGCTTGTTGAACACCTTCGCCCGAAACATCTCTGGTTATTGAAACATTTTCATTTTTTCTGGCAATTTTATCAATTTCGTCCAAATATACAATACCGATTTCGGCGCGTTTAATGTCGCCGTCCGCAGCTTGAATAAGTTTCAATAAAATGTTTTCAACGTCTTCGCCAACATAGCCGGCCTCGGTTAAAGTTGTTGCGTCGGCAACAGCAAATGGAACGTTTAAAACTTGCGCCAAAGTCTTTGCAAGCAAAGTTTTCCCGCATCCCGTGGGACCTAGCAATAGAATATTACTTTTTTCCAGCGTTACGTCATCGCAAGATTTTTGCCCCGCAAGCGCAATACGTTTATAGTGGTTATATACCGCAACAGAAAGCACTTTTTTGGCGTTATCTTGCCCGATGATGTAATCGTCTAGTCTTGCTTTAATTTCCATTGGGGTAAGCAAAGTGGTTTCTTCTGCATCAAATACAGAAGTTACAGGAACATCCTCGTCAAGTATATCATTGCACTCGGCGACACACTCATCACAGATTGTAACGCCATTAGGCCCTGCGATAAGTTTTAGGACTTCGTCTTCGCTTTTCCCGCAAAAGGAACAATGTTGTAAAATCTTTTCTGTCATAAAACCTCAATTATTTAGTACGCGGATATAGAATTTTGTCAATCAAGCCATACTCCAACGCCTGCTCGGCAGTCATAAAGTTGTCACGATCCGTATCACGCTCAATGATAGAAATATCCTGTCCGGTCATTTCGGCAAGGTATCTATTCATTTTTTCTTTGGTTTTAGCAATGTGCTTTGCAGCAATCATAATATCGCTGGCTTGACCTTGCGCGCCACCTAAAGGCTGATGTATCATAACCTCGCTGTTGGGCAAAGCCATACGTTTTCCTTTCGTGCCGGCAGCCAATAGGAAAGCCGCCATTGATGCAGCCAAGCCTAAGCCTATTGTCGCAACGTCGCATTTGATATAATTCATCGTATCAAAAATTGCCATACCGTCGGATATGCTTCCGCCGGGGCTGTTGATGTAGAGGTAAATATCCTTATTAGAATCTTTTGCTTCCAAATAAATAAGCTGCGCAATAATATAATTTGCCAAATCGGTGTTGACTTCACCGCTTAAGAAGATAATCCTATCTTCCAAAAGGCGTGACGCCAAATCATAG
>CAZSAC010000065.1:0-5362 GCA_964604875.1 uncultured Bacteroidaceae bacterium
TTTCGTTAAACAACCGTACAAAAGGTCCGATTTGCGACCAGCTATATATGACAAATATTGACGGAGTTTTCTGCGCGGGCAATGCGCTTCACGTTAACGACCTTGTAGATTATGTCACGGAAAACGCAGTCGAGGCAGGAAAGAACAGCGCAGAATATCAGAAAAAACAAAGAGAAAATATCGAAATTAAAGCAGGAAGAGAGTTTTTATATACCGTACCCACGGTTTTAAATCTTAACGCCAATTTAGACGACGTTACAATTTATTTCCGCGCGTCTGCCGATATGAACAACGCAAAGTTCTCGATTAAGGTTGACAACAATGTAGTTTTTGAAAAAAAATATTCCGCTTTGCGTCCGCCCGAGATGGAACGGCTTAAAATGGATTTTAAACAATATAATTTAAATAAGTCCAGCGTTGTTGAGTTTTTATTGGAGGTTGCAAAATGAAAGAATTAGTATGTATTGTATGCCCCAACAGCTGTAAACTTTTTATTGACGACAACAATGAGGTTACGGGCGCCAAATGCCCGCGTGGTAAAAAGTTTGCTCAGGAGGAAATGACTTGTCCAAAACGCACTATTTGCACCACTGTTGCAACGGTTTTCGAGGACTATCCCGTGCTTTCGGTTAGAACCTCGGAGGAAATCCCTAAAGAAAAAATCTTTGAGCTGATGAAGCTGGTAAATGAAATAAAGCTGGATAAAAGGGTTAATCGTGGCGACGTTATTATAAAAAATGTTTTAAATACCGGTGTAGACTTGATTAGTACGTCGAATATGTTGTATAATTATTATATGAAAAAATAAACCGAAATTTTGTGGTTTATATAGGGGTGAAGTATGAAATATGGTCCGCTTGCGCTGAGTTTTGACTTTGGCACGCAGAGTGTCAGGGCGATACTTTTTGACAAAAATGGAGAAATAAGAGGGAAAGAAAAGCTGGATTATGCCCGACCCTATTTTTCCGAAAAGCCCGGTTACGCAGAACAAACCGCCGATTTCTATTGGGAAAATTTCTGTAAAGTATCCAAAAAACTTAGCGAATCCTGCAAGGATTTATGGCAAGATATTGTTGCGATGAGCATTACGTCTTTGCGTGACGTGGTGACTTGCTTGGATAAGGATTTTAAACCCTTGCGTCCGTTTATATTGTATCTTGACCAACGCCGTGTCGAAAACCCTATTGAGCATCTCCCCGCAGGCAAGAAAAAGCTTGTTAAATTGGTGGGGCTTTTAGATATGTGCTCAATGCAGTATGCTGCGACGTTTGCCAACTGGATTGCAATCAACGAGCCCGATATTTGGGCAAAAACCAAAAAATTTGTTATGCTCCCCACATATTTACATTTACGTCTATTGGGCGAGCTTTGCGATTCTATCGCCAATCAGGTTGGCCATATTCCCTTTAACTATAAAAAGAAACAATGGATGCAACCCAATGAATTGACGGCGTTTGTATTCGGCTCGCTGAATCCGTCCATAATGGTTGAAAAATTGTTTAAGCCGTGCGACGTTATGGGCACAATTTCCAAAGAGATGGCGGAGCTTACCGGCCTTCCCGAGGGGCTGAAGGTTGTCGCAAGCGGAGCAGACAAGGCGTGCGAAACGCTTGCCGTCGGGTGTGAGGGCTCTGAGACTGCGGCAATCAGTATGGGTACTGCCGCATCGATTGAAATCACCACCGACAAATATGTTGAGCCCCAATCCTTTATGCCGGCGTGTCCTTCAATTTATCACGACAAATATAACCCCGAAATTTTGATTTTCCGAGGATATTGGATGATAAGCTGGTTCAAAAACGAGTTCGCGCACAAAGAAGTTTTGCAAGCGGCGGAGCGTGGGTGTATCCCCGAAAAGCTGTTGGATGAGCGGTTGGCTGATGTTCCCGCAGGTTGTCAAGGGTTAATACTTCAGCCGTTTTGGTCGCCGGGGACAAATAATCCCGAGGCAAAAGGCGCAATTATCGGGTTTTCCGACTGCCATACAAGGGTGCATATATATAGGGCGATAATCGAGGGTATTGGTTTTGCGCTATATGAGGCGCTTTGCTCAATGGAAAAACGCGCGGGTTATAACATTAAACGGATTGCCGTGTCGGGAGGAGGCGCAAATTCTGAGGAAATCTGCCAAATTACCGCAGACCTGTTTGGAAAGACAGTATATAAAGTCCAAACCTATGAGACCTCCGCCTTGGGCGCAGCTATGGCAAGCTTTGCCGGAGTTGGTGAATTTCCCAGCTTGGCGGATGCGGTAAAATCGATGTCGCACGTCAGTAAAGAATTTTTCCCGCATGAAGAGGAACATAAAATCTACAGCGAAATTTATGAGCGGATTTATAAAAAAATGTATAAAGCCAATAAGCGGTTTTATAAAGAAATCCGAGATATTGTTGGAAACTGAAATCTTAATATAAAAACGACCTTTAAAGGTCGTTTTTTTTGCGCAAAAAAGTAGGAGTACAAACTCATTAACGATGTAGAGAGCAGTTAAACTTCGGGATTTTCTGCCTTGGCTTTTTCGTAGGCTTCCAAAACCTTTGCCTTTACAAGTTCCCTCGTTGCGGTGTTGATTGGGTGAGCAATGTCACGATATTCACCGTCAGGAGTTTTCCTTGATGGCATTGCAATAAAATTGCCGTCTTGCCCTTCAATAATCTTGATGTCGTGAATGACAAACATATCGTCTAAAACAATGGATGCGACCGCGCGAAATTTGCCTTCATCTTTCTTGATTAGCCTTACTCTTACGTCAGTAATATTCATAAAAATCCTCCGCCATATCAAAAGCCGTAATGAACTATTAAACTAATTATAATACATACACATAGGAAAATACAATCGTTTTCACAAAAATTTTCTAATAATTGGCAAAAGGCTATTCTTTGTCATATATTGGGTTATGAAAAAAACCTTTGAAAATAAACGGATTCACTTTATAGGTATCGGCGGAATCTCGATGAGCGCGCTTGCAAAGTTATATAAGAGTTGGGGGAATGAAATAAGCGGTTCGGACGGAGAGTACTCTGCCGTACTAAGCGAGCTAAACGATTTGGGAATCAACGCTTATGTGGGGTCGGATATAACTATTGCGACGCAAGCGGATGTAGTGGTGTATTCCTCTGCAATTTCAAAAGACGACGTTGAACTAATCGCCTGTATAAAAAGGGGAATCCCTTGTTTTGAAAGGCACGTTTTTTTAGGGAAGACTGCCCGCAATTTTGAAAACGTAATTGCAGTAAGCGGCACGCACGGCAAGACAACCACCACAGGGCTTATCGGCGCAATTTTTAAAAACGCCGAGCTTTCGGCGACGTCGCACGTCGGGGGGAAAGTAAAGGACTTGGGCGGAAATTTTTATGGCAAAGGGGACAAATATTTTATTACGGAAGCCTGCGAATATAAGCGTAGTTTTTTATCGTTGGAGCCTGATGTTGCGGTGGTTTTAAACATAGAGCCCGACCACCCCGATTGTTATAGCGACCTTCCCGAGCTTATCGCCGCCTTTGCGGAATTTGTCGGAAAAGTCAGAAAAGGGGGGTTAGTTGTCGTAAATAGCGCAATAGAATACTCTTATTTGCATATATGTGAAGATGTGCATATCAAAACTATTGGATTTGATAATACTTCCGACTATTATGCAAGCAATATTATTCATCATAACGGCAGGTGTGAGTTTGACGCTTACTCGGGGGAGAATTTTTATGCGCACATAAATCTTGCCCTTTATGGAAGACATAATATCTTAAACGCTTTGGCGTCTATTGCCGTTGCGGAGTTTTATAAAATCGATAGAAAATATGTTGTAAAAACCTTGGAAGAATTTAAGGGTATTGAGAGAAGATTTGAGTTTTTAGGAGAGTTGAACGGAGCAAAAGTATACTCCGATTACGCGCATCACCCAAGTGAAATTGAAGCAACCTTATCCACCGCCAAACAAACGCAACACCGCAATTTAAAAGTCTTTTTCCAACCGCATACTTATTCCCGTACGGCAAAATATTTTGAGGCGTTTAGCCGAGCCTTTAAGCTTGCAGATGAAATTTCATTTATAAAAACCTATGCCGCCCGAGAAACCCCCGATAGTGGGAAAACTGCCTTTGACTTGTTTTATTACGTCAATGCAAACGTGCAGGACGCGCGCTATTTCGACGCTTTGATTGACGTTGCCGCATATATTGTAAGCACAGCTATGCCCGACGATATGATTTTGCTGTTGGGCGCAGGGGATATAGAAAAGGTAGCGCAAATGCTACCTTATATGAAATAAAATATAAACTAAAAAATGCTTTATAGACAGTCAACAATAATTTTCCCAAAGTCGTAATGCGACTGAGTAATCTGTTCAACAATAGAGGGGACTTCGTCAAACTTTATCACCTTATTGATGAAGCCTTCTGTATTTATAACCTTATTGGCAAGTAAATTGATTGCCGTATATATTTCGCCGTAACCGTTCCTCACGCAGATAAAGGTAAGTTGCTTTTTTAGGGCGTCGCCAAGGTTAAGCGAAAGCTTATCCAAAAAGTGGTTATAGCCTACTATCGCCACGGTGCCGCACTCTTGAGTGATAAGCGGAATGTAGTTGGTGGAAACGTCAGAGCGTGGCTCATATATGGTAAACTCAGTCATCTTTCCGCCGGTGATTTCCAAAATCCGTTCGTTCAGATTGCATTTTGTAGGGTTGACGGTGTAATAAATCCCGTGCTTTTCCGCCAGCGATAAATGGTCGTCGTCGGCGTCGATTACAATAGGGACTAGTTGATAATACATCGCAAGCTGAGCGATAATGTTCCCCAAGGTGTGGGCGCCTAAAATTGCAACATAGTCGCCCTTTTCGGCGTTTAAAACGTCAATGGCTTTGATTGCCATAGAAATTTTTTCAATAAAAATTGCGTCGTCATCCTTTACGCCCTCAGGCAGAAGACATACGTTTGATGAGGGAAGACTTATAAAATCACAAATTAAACCGTCGCAATCCATGCCCATCACTTTTACGTTTGGAACAAGCGGATTGTTTTTATCTTTCGGCGTGGAATTAAGAATATAAGGGTTTATTACGACACGCTCGCCTTTTTTTAACCCCGCTAATTCGTTAGCTTCCGAAACCAAACCGATTGCCGCGCGTACCGGGATAATCGGAAATACGGGATTCTTCCCTTCGAAAATTGCGATGTCCGTTGAGGAGAGCGCGGCTTTGGAAATCCTAACCTTTATGTCTCCCACTTCAGTATCCTGAGTTTTTTCAATCAGCTCCAATTCTTCTTTGGAAGAAATTTGCCATGCTTTCATTCTCTACTTCCTCATGTTAAAAATTAAATTCATTATAACATAAGAACTTTTTTTTGTAAATTAAAGTGTTGAA
>CAZSAC010000066.1:0-5350 GCA_964604875.1 uncultured Bacteroidaceae bacterium
ATATTTCTATGGCAAACAAGACCGAGCAAAACGGCAAAATTATATACAACTACTCCACCAGCTATAAGTGCTCAAGTATGAACGAATTGTTGACCTTTATTGACGCTTGCGCACAGCATACCTGCTATTATATCAGCAATCTCACAGTAAACGAGGTTACAAACGGCGGAGTAAAATCTATTGAAGGTAATATTTCTATTGTTATAACTTATGGTGATATCTAAAATATTATCATATAATATAATGTAACCAATTAATGGATTATTTTGTTTTAATAAGTAGAATACATTGTACGTGGCTAACTCCGATGAAACGTCGTAGGAAAGGAGAAAAAGGATATGCTAACGTTATTAAATAGGTTAATTATTTGGAATAAGCAGAGTAAAAAAGGTAGCGCAATGCTAATGGTCATTATGACGATGAGCGTCATTTTGGTGGTTGGCACTTCGATGCTTTTTGTTACGCTGTCTTCCTATTCCAGAAGTATTTCGGATACAAATAAACAAAAGGCTTACAGCGCTGCTTTGACGGTATCGGAAAGTATAAGAAGCAACGTAGAAACTATTTTACCGCTTTATTCCAGCCAAATTACCAGCACGGCAACCGAGGCGGCGCCTGTCCCGGTGAAATTTGCAAGCGGCTCTTCGGGTACTGTTAAAAAAGCCGACGGCACAACCCAAACGGTGGAAAACCGTATTCTAGACATCAACGGCGTCAAGGTTTATGCAGATATCTATAAACACCCCAGTATTGCTTCATATGCGTGCGTAAAGGTTTCAGGGGAATATCGCGACCAAATTGATACAATTAAATTTACTGTTAAAGCCGATACCAAAGAAAGTTATAAATATTTGGAAGAAACTTTTGGAAACGCATTCGTTATGTCCAATAGCTTTGGTACTTCCGATAATGACTTTTCAATTTTCTTAAAACGTATTGAAGGCGACGTATCTATTGACGTTCCCGATGGAAAAACCCGTGTTTTAAATGCAAAAATTATTGAAGGTATTACGGGGAGTATATACGCTGACGGCAATTTGATTATTGGAAGCGAAACAAACGTTATTGATATTCAAGGCAATATTTATGTTAACGGAAATTTGACTATCAGGGGAGTAAACCTAGGTACAAACCTTGCCACGCTTTACGAAGAGGAATTTGGCAATAAATATTATTTCAATATTCAAGGTCAGTTTGTGCAAGCGAAAAATGCAGACAATCGCGGCGACGCTATGTATTATCCATACGCATACAAAAGCCCTGTTGTATCCACTATAGAAGCCGGATTAATTACAGGCATTCATAGAAGACCTAATGGTAACATTCCAGGAGATTTAAATACGCTTGTTTGGGGATTTACGGGCAGAGAGGATTTCAATTGGAGTCATGATGCATTTATAGGGACTCAACACGCGGATTTATCAAAATCTCAAGGTGGAGAATTGGTTCCTATTCAATGTTATACCACAGACAGCCGTCCGATAATAGATTATACCGAGACTGATGGTAAAGTGGTGCAATTAGAGGGCTATTATAACGAATCGCATGAATTAAAACTGGTTTACGCAGAAGATAGAGAAAAATATCCGTCCTCTGCCGAACCCGTAATTGGGGAATATATGTTCGCCTCTCCGGAAACATTTATAGATAAATATAACATTGGGGTTAAAAATTATCCCAACTTTGTAGCGCGTTTTCCTGTTGGAGGAAACATTTATTGTAGCGGTGATTTAATTATTGATAAAGCAAACAAAGGTTATGTTCAAGACGAAGCGTCGGGAAGCTCGTTTGCAAAATATGTGCAAAATTGTTCCGCTCCACGCCGTTGGTTAGATAATATGCAAACTGGTCCCCACTGGGTGCCCAATCAATCAAAAATTTCCGGCAATATTTACGTCAGGGGCAGAATGGTTTATGCGCCGGATAACCTCGGTTTCAACAATTATGAGCTTAACACGAGCACGGGCACTTATGAGGAAATGTCGGTAGACAATGACTTTGATTTGATTGCAAAATCGAAGGAGTCTATGACCACGCTCAAAAACGAAAACTCTACTTTCGCAGCTCTTTTTGAGAAGAAAAACTATACATGGAATCGATTTGAGGTTAGATTGAAAAACGGAACATATCGTCATCAATATAATGCGGCCTTTAACACAGGTGTTAGGGAAAGCCAGAAAACGTTTTTAACAGGTGTAAAAAATGATTTGCAAGCCTGCAAAGATACTTTTACAAACATTTTCAAGCCTACCGAGTATATGTCGGAATTGAAGCAAGAGATGGGCTTTGTCAGCCATAATTATACATTTACCGCGCCATCGTCATTTAGGGATTTTTCCGACAATACGTATACGCAAATTTTGTTTGGGAATAACACCAATATTTATATTCAAAATGCGGGCAAAGGCTCTACAGACACTTCTGAAAATCCTGCCACAAATGGCGCAACCACCCTTAAATGGACACAAAAAAAGGATGGAAAAATTGTGCTAGATGAGGATGGAAATGAAAAATATTATACAGTAGACAGCGGGATTACATCCGCGCTTACCGTCAAATATCACGATAAGTTCAACGTAGCGGGGATTTATGCCGATGGTGACATCGATGTTGTTTCTTCCAACGTTGAAGACTGTGTTTTAGTGTCAAATTTAGGCAAAACGGGAGCAAATGTTTTGGCGACTGGCTTAAACTCTTTTATGTATGACGAGTGGAGCGCGTCAATTGAGCTTGCAAATAGTGGAAAGACAATAGAACAGCTTTATAAAGAAATAGGCTTTGAAGTAGTTGTTTCGATGAATGTTGTGGATACCTACAACGGAACTAGCGGTTTATTGACAGATATTAAGTATAATGCTGGTGTATGGCACGAAGGTAAATGGAACCCAGAAGGACAATTGCTTGATGTAATAATTGGTGGACCATGGTATGATCGTTATGGCAATGCGTATTCAGATAAAGATTATATAAATCCTATTGAAGGTCACGGTTATGAGATAATCAAAGGCTCGGGATTGTATGTGTCAGGCGACGGTACGGTTGATAAGCTTGCCTATTATAACGTACAAGACTTTAAAAAATATTTGAACGAGATTACCGGTATTGCTATGTATTCCTCCACTGGCGCGTTGACGGGGCATCATAATGATACTATGGCTGGCAAGAGCGCATACACTAATTTTACGCAAAAAACTGCTCCCGAGATAGTCGCCGGTTTCAATAGCGAGGGAGACTTTAGTATTCCAAGCAAAAGCTTCTATTTATATAAACGAAGCAAGGATTATGTGGCAAATCACGGCGCAAATGGCATGAGCAGCGTCAAAGAAATTTTCAACGAGTTAGCGCATGAAGATTTTGCGCAAGTCATAGTGCAGGAAACTCAGTCGTTTGTTTCGGGAGAAGACGCAACCGACCCCAATAAAATCGATATGGATTCATTGGTGGCAGAAGGAAAGGCTGATCAAATTGTATGCTTTTCAAAAGATTCATACAACAATAGCGATTATACTTGGCCGATTACATTCTATTCTTCCAATGATTTTGAAAAAGTTTCAGCCACAACTCCGACGAATGCTAAACGTTACAGTAAGGAAGTTTTTAAATTTGAAAATGTGCCAAATAGCTATTATATAAACCGCGATAACGGTAAATGGGTTTTGGTTTGGAACAATACCTCGGGCAACGTTATAAAGCAAACTAACCTAAAAGCTAACGCAGGAGGGATTGATCCTGAGTTGTCGGGTAATTATGAAGGATATTACGTCCTTGGAAAGTATGCGACAAATGTTGCGTTTCCTACTCCAACATGGGATACCTATGAAAAAGATGATAAAGACTATTACACGATAGGCGACGGTGAAAGTCCCTCGCAAACTGATGTTGAAAAACTATCCGATGATACACCTGTTTTCACTATCGTTAAAAACGGAGATTCACTTTATTGGGCGATTAATGGTGTCACAACTTCTGTAAAGCATATTCCTCCGACAATATCTTTGTCAGATAATGGCTTTTGGATATTAGGGGAAAGCGTAACAGGTGTTAATGCGGCAGATACGCTGGACTATACTCCCAAAATTATTGCAAAAGATAACCTTTGGGAAATCAACGGCGTTAAGTCTGATATAGCGGTTGAGTACGAGAACATCACATCAAATGTAGCGTTTATTGCTGATAATAACGGAGAATATTGGCTAAACAGAAAACTTTCGACACAGGTTTGGACATATGACAGATTGGAAAAAGACCCTAACCTTCCAGAAGGCGGAGAGGATAAAAACAAATTCTTTACATTTCTTACCGGTGTAAAAGACGACGAAACAATGATAACATATAGAATAGAAAGAAACACCTATTTTAACTTTGGCAAGCTTGAAAAACTGTCGATGGGTGTCACGGGAAATTCTATGGAAAGCGGTAGTCTATCCGACCTTTTGGCAACATTGAGACTTAAGTTTGAAGTTGACACGTCAGAGGGCGACGTAATTTTATATATCAACGCCTATAAATTGTCTTTCATTAAGACTACATTTGAAGTGAAAGGCGCAAATGACTTTTATATTGTATTGGTTGGAGATACGGATTTGTCGGCAAACGCATATAAATTGTCGGTTAATACAAACGGCGACGGCACAGATGCAAGGCTTGGGACGCACTTCCTGTCTGATAACGAAAACGGTGGGAATTTATATATAGTGGGCAGTGGTCAAAACGAATTTATTGTAGGGCGTGGCGGTTACGTAAACGGCTTTGTATATTTGCCAAACGGCACATATTCTAACGTAAGTAGCGGTATACTTGGGCTGACACCTATAGGCACGTCACAAAATAATAAGGCTTGTATAGTGGCGAAAAATTTGAACATCTCGAAAAACAATCAGGGAAAGATAATTTTTACTGCTTTTGATAACGGGGACGACGGTTTTAAGGGCGCGCATACCGAGATATTTACTCAAAACAAGAAAGTATCAACGGATATAACCTACACGAAAGAATGGGCTTTTGTCGGATACATTACCTAGGCGCAGATTATGAAGAATATGAGATTTTTTAGGCTGAAAAAACTTAATAAAAAAGGTTTTACCTTTGTGGAGTGCATATGCGCCATAGCGTTGTTTGCGATTATCGGAACAATGGCATTTTCTATGTTTTCAAACTCATCACGATATATGAGCAAAGCAAAACAAGAAGACGCAAAGCAAACAGAGGCGCAAGAAGCTTATAAAAAAGACGATTTTTCCACAATACTATTTTGCAAACAAAATGTAGTTACGGATACAATTAAGGGTGTTAGCGTAGACGGCACAGCAACAAACAAAGAAATATATTATTTAAAGCTAAGCTATCCAAC
>CAZSAC010000067.1:0-4863 GCA_964604875.1 uncultured Bacteroidaceae bacterium
TGCTTATTATAAAAAAATCCCGCGGTTTTGCGGGAATTTTTGTTTATTGCAAATAAAACTTAAAAAAAATTGGTTTAATATTTGATAGGCATATCCACTTGTTGCAAAAATTAACTAAAATGTTATAATAGTAAAAAGGTATTTTATGGAGCAAATAGGTGGATAAAAAAGAGCTTGACAATTTAATGGCTTTGGTGCAAGGCGGCGACGAGACGGCGTTTGCCGAACTCTATGAGCAAACGAAAAAGGGGTTATATTCCTTTTTATATGCGTTTGTCAAGGATAGAATGTCGGCGGAAGACTTGCTACAGGAAACCTATATCCGTGTTCGGAAAAGCGCGCAAAGCTATACGCTTGGCACAAACGTAACGGCGTGGATTTTGCAAATCGGCAAAAATCTTGCCTTAAACGAAATAGAAAAGCGGAAAAGGGAAACGCTGACAGATTTTTCCCAATTGGAAATAGAGTCGGATTTTTCCACCGAAGAGCTTGCCGATACAACCGTATACGATACTATCGTCAAGCAGTTAGACGAGCAATCGGCAAGGATTGTCATTTTGCACCTTGTAAACGGATTAAAGCATCGAGAGATAGCTGAGCTTTTACATTTGGCGTTGGGCACCGTTTTATGGAGCTATAATACCAGCATAAAAAAATTGAAAAAAATACTCGAAAAGGAGGGCGTAAGATGAAAACGAGGGAACTCAAAAACCGTTTGAACAAAGAAATCGACACGATGTATGTGCCCGACGTTTTAGGCAACGTCTTAGCTAACTCCGAAATTGAGGCAAAGACAAAAAAAGAAAAGAAGACAGCATTTTCATTGAATTGGAAAAAGGCGACTGTCGCTTTGGCAACTTGTGTAGTTTTGATATTTTCCATAATAGGGATTGTATTTTTAGCAAACAGACAAACCGATATAGGAGGAACAGTGGTTGCAAATTCAACCTATATGACTTTAGATATAAATCCCAGCGTGTCCTTTATTGCCGACAGTAATCGAAAAATTACTTCCGTGCGCGCAGAAAACGCCGACGGAGAGGCGGTTTTATCGCAGATTGACGGCGGACTTATAGATAAGAGTTTGGAAGACGGAATGGAAAGCTTTGTGGATACGGCAGCCCGTCTAGGCTTTATAAATTTTGAAGCCACTGCACAGGCGCCGGATATAATACGTCTTTCGACAATCACGGAGGACGAGACAAGCGACGCGCAAAATATTGTTCGAGCAAAGCTTCAAGCCTACTTTGGAAATAAGGGCTTATATACTTTGGTATATACTGCCTCAATAAGCAAGAACGAGCTTGTTCAGTTGGCGCAAACGGTTGACACATCGGCGGATTTATCTAAAGATATTTCGCAATTAACTGCGCTTTTGGCAAATAGGCGTTCAATTTTAGAGGAAAAGTACGCGGATTTTTGCAACAACTATTCTTCATCGGAGGCTTTAAAAGCCGTATATCTTTATACGCTGTTGGAAGAAAAATTGGATGAGTTTTTTGCATACGCAGATGCAATGTCAGCACTGGACATCGCTAACCAAGCAGTTATAGAAAAAAGCAAATTATCCATATACGACGGCTTCTATTTTTTGGGCAAAACAACACAAGACCCGGAATTGGGAAAAGCTGTTGCCGATTTTAAAAAAGCGTATAGAAATTGCCTTTATGTTTTCGGGCTTGAAGATAAGACGTTAAGCGAGGTTTATATTAAAACAAATTTAGCCATATACGCCAATATCTCCGAAGAAACCCTACAGCTTTACCGCGATAAGGCTGACGAGCTATTGCTGAAAATAAAAACCAAGGCGGAGGCTATCGATGCGGTTTTGGCAAAAATACAAACCGAATTCAGCGCAATATTGTCTCTTATACCCGACCTTGTGGAGGGGTTAGAGAAAATACCCGCTTCCCTCAACGAAATGCTTTCTGCTCACGCTCAATCAATAAAATTAAACGCAGAAAGCCGAGCCAACAGTTATTTAAATATATACAATATAAAAAGAGAACAATTAAATAACTCAGATTTCGACAAAATTAGCGAAGATATCATTCAAGACTATGGCAGTCTGAAAAATTATTATGATATCATTAAAGAAAAAAATAATTAATTTAACCAATAAAATATTTGGCAGATTGGTTTAATTAGTGTATAACAAAATTGAAATTAAAAAAGGAGACCAAAAATGAAAAAAACCATTTTTAAGGTATTAGCAATTGCTTTGATGGCTTGTATGCTACTCGGCGTGTTGGGGGCATGCGGTAAAAAGGACGAGGAGGAGAATAAACCCTCTAATTCACAAACAATCGGTACGGCTGCCGCCGTATTGGCAAATATGGTGCCGGGTTCGGGTTCGGGCGCAGCGGCTGCCGCGGCGGAAGAAGCTGCAAAAGAAGGCATCAATCTCGAGTTTAGCGGCGAGGGCGGTTTAGCGGTTAGCGGTATTGCTCAAGCAATCAACAGCGCAATTATGCCGGTTTTGGAAGGCTATATCAAAACGGGAATCGAAAGCGTTGAATGTTTCGTAAACGAAAACGGCGTCAAGGTTGAAAAAGCAGCTTCCAGCGATAAGGAAGGCTATGAAACCTTATACAACATCAGCGTGACATACTATAACGACAAAGAAGAAAAAGAAGTTACGGATACCTATAAGTTCTATTTTAACGCAAACGGCGCTGATATCGAAGGCAACAAAGATTATCCCTTCAAGGCTCAAATTGCAACCACAGTTGGCGAAGGCGAAAATAAACGCGACGTAGTTTTGCTTGCTTTTGAAGGAAACGCAAAATTCGACAGCGCTCTTGATACAACGAAATTCGTGTTTGCAGTAAATCTCGGCAACGAGGGTTCTATCGCTAGCGCAAGCGTAGCAGTTTACGCAACCGAAACGGGCTCAGTCGCCATTGAAATCGGCGCAAGCGCAGTTTCCACGGTATCTGCAAAAATCAATTTGGAAGTTGGCAAACTCGGCGAAAATAAATACGGCGCAAACGTGAGTGTTAATGTCGGCGTAAAAGTAGGCTTAGTCAGCTCGGGCGAATATACTGCCGCGGCAAAAGTCAGCGTAGTTGGTCAAAAGGTTGAAAACAATCACAACTATGCAATAAACGGCTCTATTGAAATCAAAACAGCTGAAATCAGCGCAAAAGTATACAGCGTTTCCGCCGCAATAGCAGGCACTGCGGATTATGACAAAACCGCAGACGAGCTCAAGTTATATATCACAGGCAACGCAAGCGTGAAGGAAACTTCTACTGCTAAATAATTTAGTGTTAAAAATCCAATAAATATTTTAGATTAACGCCCCTTTTTCAGGGGTGTTTTTCTTTTTGTTTTAAAACAGTTGTTAAAAGGTTAAAGTTCGTATATAATCAAAATGCAAAATGGTGCGACGGTAAACGTCGTTAAACGGGAAGTCGGTGAAAATCCGACGCAGCCCCCGCTACTGTTATGGCTTAATTGCGATATTGCCACCGAGAGGGAAGGCACGCAGGGCAGTTTTGTCCGCCAAAGTCAGGATACCGGCCTTTTGTTGACGCGCTTGAAAACCTCGGGGATGAGGTGAAAAACGAGATAAGTGTATTATCTATTTTTCGCATACCCCGCAGAGCTTGCGGGGCTTTTTTATTTGCAAAAAACAGGAGACTTGAAATATGAAAAACACAACAAAAATTTTATCAATCATTTTAGTAATTGCGCTGTTGTCAGCTTGCTTGATTGCCTGCAATAAGCCCGAAACCGACGTAAAAGCCGAAAGCGTAACGCTAGTGTTTGTAAACGGAGAAACAATTGATTCACAAGTTGTCAACATTGCCGATTTGGAAATGGAATTGACGCAAACCACGACGATGTCCGATTTGCTTGCGCAAATGAAAGCCAAACAAAATCTTGCCTACAGCGAAAGCTCGGGCTTCATAAACAGCATCGGGACGCTTACGCCCAATGCCGAAAACCAAGAATGGATTTGTTTGATGTCAACCATTGAAGATGAAACCGTAAAGGATATTTCCCAATATGGTTCTTCGGCAGAATATAACAACGCGAAGGTTTATTCTACCGCGGTGGGAATCGGGCAAATACCAATAAGAGACGGCGCAACCTATGCGTTTGTGATGAAAAAAGGGTGGTAAGCATTGAGGATAAGAACGCTTAAAATTGCATACGTTGCGCTGATGTCGGCGTTGCTGGCTGGCGGAAAGCTGGCTATGTCGGCGTTGCCAAATATTGAGCCCGTTACGCCGTTATTAGTGGTTTTTTCGGCGGTTTTCGGGTGGCAAATGAGTGTTACATCCGCGCTTATATTCTGTCTTACGCAAATTGTTACCTATGGCGCAGGCGTTTGGACAATAAGCTATTTTATATATTGGCCGCTTTTGGCGTTGGTTTCGGGGACGGTTTTGTCAAAACGTCCCAAAGCGTATATTGCGGTTATTATCGCTTTCTCGGGGACGCTGTTATTCGGTTTTTTAGACGCGCTAATATGGTCGGCGATAAATGTTGTTTCGGGCAGTACGGTGGGATTTTTTAAAATCTTTGCGATATATTACGCAAACGGATTTATTTTTACCGCAATTCATCTTGCAAATGCCGTGGTTACCGTATCTTTGTTGTTTATTCCATTGAAGAAAGGGTTGGAAAGGATAGTCAAACAAAGCGGATTCGAAAGCCCGAATTATCTGTGAAATATAATAAAAATGGCGGAATAAATCCCGCCATTTTTATTTCAGATTTAATTTAAATCTATTACACCTTCTTAAATTCTACGTTCGAGCATTTAGGGCAAGGCGGCATTTTGTCAGAAGTGCCAAGATTCATTTTGGTATGACAATTTGTGCAGCTGTATGTGCCAGAGCCTGGCTTTTC
>CAZSAC010000068.1:0-4817 GCA_964604875.1 uncultured Bacteroidaceae bacterium
TAAAGAATTACTGAATCTTTTAGCGTATAGTTTTGATAAAGATATGGTTGAGCATATTAACAAAATAAATAGTGTTCTAAAAACTATTTTAAAATAATATTTTGAAATTTATCAATAATGATAAAATAATAAAGCCACTTAGCAAAAAATCACTAGGTGGCTATTTTGTGGTTAAGTATTAAAAACTCATTATAACAATTAATTTCATATCATTTAATAAATAACAAACTAAATAAACTCTTTTTATTTTTCGCATAAAAAAAGTGCCACTCGCTAACCCTAAATAGGTTATTCGAATTTGGCACTTCGTGGCGGAGAAGGAGGGATTCGAACCCTCGAAACCGCTATGGTTTACACGATTTCCAGTCGTGCGCCCTCGACCAAGCTAGGCGACTTCTCCAAATTTATATTTAGTTTTAAACAACATTTTGATTATAGCTATTTAAGGGATACTTGTCAAATAGTTTCTTGTCCAAAATGGAGTATGGCGAGAAAATTCAACAAAATTTTAGAATTTATATAAATAAAAAAGCCTCTCCTAAAAAGGGGAGGCTATTAGATTTTGTTGGAACTATACTAAATCTACTTCTTCGGGTTTGGTTTCAGCAGCGATTTCTTTTTCACGGAGCAAACCTACTAAAAGCATCATTATAACGGAAACTGCTCCGAAAATGTAGCAGACTTCACGTATTGCGAAAACTGCAACTATAGCGAAGATTAATCCGTTGCTATCAACCCAAGCTTGGCTTTGATAATCGATTACGCCGCGTTTGGCGTTGTTAGGGTTGAGGGAAAGTTTTGTGGCGTCTTTAGAAAAATACTCGTAATAGAGGTTTTCATTCACATAACCATCGGTGTTTCCTTCGGAGTTAACGAGTAAAACATATAGAGGCGCGCCTGCGACTGAGTCATTTGCAACCGCATCGGGAAGAGATTTTAGTGTTTCTTCCAAGGCGGGATAAACAGCGTTTAGGATAGGGTCGGGGTTGTTTAAGATATTTGAAACAATACCGCCTATTGTGCCGGAAAGCCCTAAACTAGATACGTCTAACCCGCTTAGTAATGAACGAATGAAAGAATCTAAACCTTCTTCTCCCAGAACTCCGCTTAAGTCTAATTCCAAGGCGGGGCCGTTGGTGTCGCCCATCATATCGAGGATTGTCCAATTATAATAGACTTCTACAATTTGACCTGTAGCATTGTCGTATTCATAAGAAGGATGCGCGTCATCTTGTAACACCTTGTAACCTTCTGAATCCCATTTAATGGCGCCTTTTGTGCCGTTATTCGAAACGACAGAGCGTTGTCCAATTACGAGATATACGATTGCGGGCACAGTCATTCTGCCGTCGTTGGCGATGTCAAGGTGAGGGCCTATAAAGCTTTCGTAACCGCCAAGGTTGAAGCTGTCAAAAACGCAATATTTTCCGTCTCTGTCTAAAATATCGTGGACTTCGGGGCTTTTCATACCGAGTTTTTGATATTTTTTTATTCTTTCAACAAAAACGGCGTCGTAAGCGGCTTGGTCTTCGGGTGCGCGGTATAAGCCGTTTTCGTCTGTTAAGGAATACTTTTCTTTTTCATCGCCGCCGAGTAAGCCGAGCATAACACTACGTTCGATGATTTTGTCTAAAAGTTCCTTATTTAAGTCGGCGCGTCCATTGGCGTTGTCGGCTAAGTCTTCATAGTAGATTGTGCTACTAGTTGCATCGGGAAGGAAACCGGGGAGCGCAACGTCAACAATAATCATTAATCCAGCGGTTAGCATAAAGGATGCGATAACAAGCTTTATGGTTTGACGTTTTATTTTTTTGGATTTATCGGCAGATTTTTTAACCGAAAGTTCGAATAATAAAACGATAACCGCCCAAATTATTGAAAAGACGATGGCTACAATAATGCCGACATAAGTGAGTATGCCGTAAGAACCGCCTTGTTCGATAGTGTGCATAGAAGCGATAATTGCAAACACTAAAAACAGAGGAACGCTTAAAACATAGCAGACAATTTTTAAAATTTTAGCAAGTTTTGCATTCATTAGTCGTTACCTCCTTCATAGAGTTTTTTAAGGTATTCATTTTCTTTAGAAGCAAAGAAAGAACTAAAGAAAATACTTAATGCGCAGATACCTGCAAAGATGAGCATATATCTTCTTGCCGCAAATAAAGGATAGTAGTCGGCTTTATAAGATATATCGGTTTTTAGTTGTTGTAGAGCGGCTGTTTTATAAGCTTTATCGGGGGAAGTGCCGTTTCCGATGGAACCGCCAACTAATAGGGCGTCGGTTTCAGCCAATACACAACCGGCTATACGTCCAAATTCTTCACAGTGATATTTTACCCAAGCATAACGCTCAAGATCCACGCCTACTTCGGTTGCAGTCCAGCCGGGAGTTTCGTTGATAAACTGCCAAGAAACTTGGTTTTCAGGATGGATATAATAGGAAAGGTTTCTAAGTAATCCGATAATAGCGGTTTTAAGTTCAGCCTTTGTTGCCACCGGATTATTGCCTGCGCCAACTAATTTAGCAACGGCTTCATCTTCTGACAAATTTCCGTAAACGCCTATGCTATATAAAGTTTTTGCAAAATTGGTAGCTTTGATTTTGCCGTCGGCATATTTTTCCAAATTTGTTTCTGCTGTATAACCTGATAACATATTATGCAAAATGCCGTCGTATACCAAATTTAAAAGAATGTCGAGGGTAATAGGGGTATCTTCGCTGTTGACTGCAGTTAAAATATCGCCAACTGCGGGAAGTAGCGCGGGTACTGCGTTAAGAAGAAGATTTAAGGTTTGATTTTTTCTTAAAGAATCAATCAAGGTATCAACGGGACCTCTTAAAACTGTATCCAAAACTTCGTCTAAACGTTCCTCGGTAATCCAGTATTTAGCTGCTTCGGCATAATTTGCCTTAAACTCGTCTGTAGAGGAGTAAGCAATCCACTCGGGGCTAAGCTCGGCGGCTGCTTTAGCCAATTCCAAAGCTTTGTCGGCTGTTACCATATCGTAACGAACGGCAGACGCGCCGTGTGTGTCGACGTTATAGACAACATATTTTCCGTCAACTTGAGTATATTTTCCTTTTACGGCTTGCAAGAAAACCTTTTGAGCTTTAAACTCATTGTATTCAATCAATAGGTCTACCGCCTCTCTAACGCCGAAAATATAACCGTCATACAATAGTCCATTGGGATTGTATATCATTTCGCCGTTTCGAATGGCCTCATCTTTAGCGTCGCCGTCTTTGAAATAGTTTATTTTACCGTCAGCGCTAACTGCGGGCGTGTTGACTTGCGTAATGGCGCGGTAGGTTTTTCCATAATATCCGCCAAGCCCGTATGTTTTAACAAAGTCATCAATTGTGCCGGATAGGCTGCCTGTACGGTCTCCTTTGTCGGATATGGTAACAAACCATTGAACTTGTTTATCATAAATTTCCACGTTAACTCCGTCGGGAGCGTTTGCGGTGATTTCCTCAAAGTCCTTTTTTGCTGTTGAATCGATAATTAGCATTGGTGTAATCATTAAAATAACTGCCAACGCTGCCGATACTAGAACACGAACTTTTTGTTTTGTACCTACAAGGTAAAGCCCGAATTGCACTAAGGATACTGCGGCCCAAATGCCGAAAGCAATCTTAATGCCCGTCATAGCGTTGCCAGAGAAATAGTCCGAATCGAAAAACGGGAGGGAATCTCTGGTAACAAATAAGACGAAAAGCGGGAAACCAAGCAGATAGAAAATCACTTTAAGAGCTCGTGCAATGTTATACTTAGTTCTAACATTCATAATTTTCCAATCTCCTTATAATATTGTCAAAAGATAATTTAATTATATACTAGTAAAAATGATTTAATAAACGAAACAAAAAAGGTTGGTTTGTTTGGTGCTAAATACATTCATTTTGATGTTATGGATGGTAAATTTGTGCCAAATATATCTTTTTCTCCAGAAATTTTACAAGAATTTCATGATAAACACAACCTTGTTAATGATGTACACATTATGGTTGAAAACCCTCTAGTTTTAGGACCTTTATATGCTACTTGCGGAGCGGATATTGTTACTTTTCATTACGAAGCTGCAAAAAGTAATGCTGAAATTGAAAAAATTATCGGAGCAATAAAGGAAAAAGGTGCTAAAGTAGGTATTTCAATTAAACCTAATACTAAAGTGGAAGTATTAGAACAATATTTATCAAAAGTTGATTTAATATTAGTTATGTCTGTTGAACCAGGCAAAGGTGGACAAAGTTTTATTCCTTCTGCTTTAACTAAGATTGAATATTTAAGAAACAAAATCGATGAGAAGAAGCTTTCGTGTTTAATAGAAGTCGATGGTGGTATTAACTTTGATACAGCAAAACTATGTGTTGCTGCCGGAGTCGATATTTTAGTTGCGGGTAGTTATTTATTTAATCACGAAGACATCAAAGAAAGGATAGAAGAACTATTAGCCTTATGAATTTAGAAGCAAAACTTACAACCAATCTAATTTTTATATCTTTTTTTGTAGTTTTTCTTTTGACATTTTTTGTTATTTCTAAGATTTTATTTGACAAAGAAAGTGTCCAAAAATTCTCTTTTACGAGTGATTTTCCAAACGAACTCTTTGAGATAAGTTCTCCTTATAAAAATATTTTAAAAGGTTTTTTCTTTGTTAGTAAAGCATCTACTTTAGGGATTATCATATTGTTTATTTCTACATTTAAAATGAGCGAACAAACATTAGCGTTTGTTATTTTTATTTCAATTATAATTGTGATATCGCAAATAATGGAAATAACATTATATTTTTTAAAAACTAAGTTTATT
>CAZSAC010000069.1:0-4756 GCA_964604875.1 uncultured Bacteroidaceae bacterium
AAAACCATAATTTGGGGGGATAGTAAAAAAGATTCGGGGATAATAAAGGCTTCGGGGATAATAAAATGAGCTTGATTATTAATTAACTTCCAACTTAATGTCTTTTTTGTATACGAGAAGTTATTCCTCTAATATAATGCCCAACTGTTATATACTAGCAGTTGGGTATCTTTTTATATAAATATCTAAAAGTTTTTATAAGCTCTTGCCTAATCGGCAATTTTACCGTCTTTTAACACAATTTTTCTGCTGGCAAAGTCTGCTATATCGCTGTCGTGTGTGATTAAAACAATCGTTTTGCCTTGTTTATTCAAGGAGGATAATATCTCCATTACAACCGCAGTATTTTCTGAATCAAGTGAACCCGTAGGCTCGTCTGCTAAAATGATTTTAGGGTCGTTTATGATTGCCTTTGCAATGGCAACCCTCTGTTTTTCTCCGCCCGAAAGCTTTCCGACCTTCTTGTTTTTCAAAGCAGAAATATCAAGTTTTTCTAAAATTGCTTGAATTTTCTTTTTCTTTTCGGCAGACGACATTTTAGAAAATGTTAAGGCAACTAAAATATTTTCCTCAACGCTATACCTTTCAAGCAGTCCAAAGCTTTGTAAAACAATTCCCACGGTATTTCGTCTAAAATCAGCCAGTCCCGAATCCGATAATCCGCCGATTTCTTTTCCGTCTATTAAAACCTCCCCTTCTGTAGGCTTAATTATTCCGCCTAAAACGTTTAAAAGAGTCGATTTCCCCGAACCGGATTTCCCGCAAACCGCAACAAATTCTCCGTCGTTTATTGCAAGGTTTATGCCGTCTAGCGCCTTACATACATTTTTGCCGTTTTTATAATGTTTTTTTGTATTTTTAAATTCAATCATAGCTTACTCCATTTCTCCGCTTATTTTTTCCACCAAATTATTTTTTGCCAGCTCAACCGAGGACACAATCAACGCGATACAGAAAAACGCGCAGCCACACAGCAACGGGATTATATAACTCCACGCATTGACAACAAAGCTTGCATCAAGCGGAAACATAATCGGCGCAAAAACCCCGATAAACGAAATAGCCAGCAGATACGAAATGCTTACGCTGATTGCCGAATAAACCATCAGCATTGCCCTAATGTTTTTTAAAGAAAATCCGCCGACGTATAAAACCGCCAGATATTTTATTTTTTTGTTGAACAACATTATAAGGTTTGTTATAAGCATTGACGCTGCAATACCAATCGCAAGGACGAGTATCGTTGTCATAACTGCTATACTCTGCCGTAACGCCTGTTTTGTGACGTTATACATATCGGCAAAGGTATATGCGTTTCCTTTTGTTTGGGCGTCTTTAATAATATCGTTTTCGTTGGCAGTTAAATATGCATTGTCGTATTTTACAAAAATATTCCATTGATATAACGTTAAATCGTCCTTAAAGTTTTCCACAAGCCCTATCAACGTGCCACAGGTTTTTGTTGGCAGCTGTTGGCTGTCTATCCCTCGAGAAAAAGCGTTTTTTAACCCCATACCGTCGCCGGAGCCGTTAGCCTGTAAATATAAAGAATTTGATTGAAGCTTTCCCACCACCTTCAACTCGTAATTCTTTTTTTCTAAAACAACCGGAATGACGTCTCCTACGTTATATCGCTCTCCCTCTGCCAAAACCTCGAAGGTATTTCCCGTCTGCGGAAAACGTCCCTCGACAAGCTCTAAATCCATCAGCTTAAGCAAGTCAAGATTATACGCCCTAAGCTCGGCTATTCCGCCCGAAACAACCATATTGTTATTATATATTTTATAAACGTCCTCACAGCCCTCAAAATCGGTTTTATCATACTTTGCGCTCGGCTTATCGTTTGTGGTGTTTACGTATACTAAGCCCTTATCCAACAGTGGCTTGGCTACAATCAGATATGCCTTTGTATGCGTCGAAAACATACTTACCAACACGATTAAGACAGAGCCTATTGTAAGTAAAATTGAAATCAACAAATTCAAAAAAAGATTGTTGCAAAAAAATTTAACTCCGTTTTTTATTGCCGCCATTTTTTTCATTTCCCCCTAGGTTATATTGATATATGCAAAATATATAAAAATACGCCAAAACCAATGCGCATAATGTTGCCAAAAGTCCGAATGTGTCCGACGCCGTGAAAAAATCATTTAGCTTCAGCTCAAAAACGCCGATGTAGCTTAAGCTGACTGCCATTCCAACAGCAACCGATACGGCGGTAAACAGCAGAAGTTCAAGCGTATTCCACACCAAAAGAAAACTTAGCCTCGCCCCCGATAAGCGATAGCAGTCGTTTATCCTTTGGCGCTTTGAACAATAAAATTGCATCGTCAAAAAAATATTTATCACGCCAAGCGCAAAAAAGATAAAGCCTAAATAGTTGTCAGGGTTAGAAAACATCTCTTTAAATTTGTTTGCGTTTGTGATAATCGAAACTATGCTTTGGGCGGTGTCCGCGCTTTCCAAAAAATTGCGTTGAATAATCATCATTCCACCCAAAAAGGCTTGGCTTGATAACACCATACTAAAAAAGAACAACAAAACTGTCGAAAATTGGTTTTTCAAAAAAAACCAAAAACCTTCTATAAGCGGACTAACTCTAAGTTTGTTCACCCCTGCTCCCTTGCTTTTGTAGTTTTATCCCTTTTTATATTTTACACTACCGCTTAGCTGTCTGTCAAGTTTAGGTTTGTGTGGCTTTTGCTATAAACAAACTTCCGCAAAAGGCTTGCGGAAGTCTATAAATAAGGTTTTGTTATATTATTTTGTTTTCTATTCGTTTTTGTTTATCAAAGCGTCGTTTATGTCAACGTCTTCCGCGCTTCTACCCAAAAGAACGCCTTGCTCGGAAACTTCTTTTTGCCCTAGATTATATACAACCAATAATGCAAAAAGCATAATCACTGCGCCGATAAGCATAAGCCCTATTGCCATTGAAAGCATTTTTTCAGGGACGCCCGCCGCTTGATTTCCAATAGGATTTGCCGCCGCGTTATAGCCTACCCACACCATACACATCATTGGAAGCGATAACGCAACTCCCTGCGCAATTTTTCTAAACAAGCTATACAAGGCATACACGCTGCCTTCTTCCCTTCTGCCTGATTTAATCTCCTGATAATCCACGCAGTCGGTAATCATTGCCCAGCACACCAGTTGGAAAATTCCTCCGCCCATTTGGATAAACATAAGCCCGATAACATAGACGACAGCCCCTCCAACATCGCGGGAAATCGGCACACACAAAAGGATAACCGCCGACACAATGCTGACAACTAACGGAACGCCTGCCGCCAGCTTTTTGCCGAATTTTTTGACAATTATACTGGTCAGCGGAATAAACACAAGCATCGGCAGATAGGTCACAATGCCCGCTATTGTCAAGGCTGCGCCCGCGCTTCCAAAATAAACCTGAAACAACCATTTTGTGGTTTGCGCGTTTGACATAAAAAATACTATCATTGCAAAGGAAGCCAAACACATTGCAAGTAACGGTCGGTTTTTGAAAAAGTTTTTCAAGGTATATAAATAATTAAATTTTTGTTTATCGCTGAATGCGGATTCGGTGACAACTCTTTCCTTTGTCATTTTTAGGCACGCGTAAAAAGCGAAAAACGACAACGCGCCCATAGCAAGCGCCAACCAAAACAGACGACCTCCCATAATGTTGTCCTCTTTGTCATATATAAAAAGCGGAAGCGCTAAACAAAAAATTCCGCCGACGCCCGCGCCGATACTTCTCCAAGTGCTAAGCTGAGTTCTTTCCAAAGGGTCGGGAGTTATGGCGCTGTTCAACGCGCCATAAGGCACGTTCATAAGCGTATAAAAAACGTCCCACGCCAAATAAGTTATAATACAAACGGTGATTTTTAAAGCCATCGGCGCGCTTTGTATTGGCAAAAATACCAATGCGCCCGAGGCAACCAACCCAATCATACCAATCTTCATCCAAGGCTTAAACTTGCTTTTGCTTTTGCCGATTTTCACGCTGTCCATAAGTCCGCCCATAATCGGGTCGTTTACGCCGTCCCAAACCTTGATTAAAATGATGATAATAGCCCAAACTGCCGGCTCAATTTTAATATATTGGGTATAAAAGTCCGCCATATAGGTTGCAATCAGCGTAAAGCTTAGGTTGCAACCCAAATCACCAAACGCGTATCCGATTTTATCCTTTATACCAAATTTTGGATATTTTGACGTTTCCTGTTGCTGTAAAGCTAAATCTTCACTTTCCATAATCATTCCCCTTTATTTTTTTATAGTTTGAAGATATCGTTCCGCAATGTCTACCATCTCGCTATTTATTTTGATGAACGGCAATTTTAAAAGTGTTTTAACCTTAAACGGATAAATCAAATATAGAAGCTTGCTGTTTGCTTTTTTGCCGGCAAACTTTTTAAGCAAGACCTTAACCTCGCTGTTTTTAAGCAAGCTACCCACTCTGTCGTTAAGCGAGAAACATTCAGGACGAAACGCGCCTGCCGAGTCGTCAAACCAATTTCGAACCATACTTGCTTCTCCCTCGGAAAGGATATAGCTTTGCGGCAATTCTTCCACGCCTTCAATTTCAAATTGAAAGCTGCAATCACCACCCGCTGTTGCAACAACGGTATTTTTGCCATACTTTATGGTTAAACCGTCAAATATAAACACTTTATCTGCTTGTTGCGTAAATTCATCACCGTTGACCACAAGCGTTACAGAGGGTTGATTGCTATAGACTTTTATGCTTGTTTGACCAACTTTTCTTTTG
>CAZSAC010000070.1:0-4164 GCA_964604875.1 uncultured Bacteroidaceae bacterium
GTATTTAAAATTGTAGGCACGTCTTTCTCTCTCTGGCTTGTTTTATATATGATTTACCCGCAGCTTGTTGAAAGCGGAAAAGTCAACGCCGCAAATTTTATGCAAACCATAATTTTGACAATAGTCGGCGACGCGTGTGTGCCCGGAATGCTTTTGGCGCCTTGGCTGATTAAAAAAATCGGAAAAAAGAAACTTGTTATTTCTTCTTCAATCTTGACGGTGCTGGCGACTATTCCAATGATTTTTATAAAAAATCCTTACGCGCTTTTGGCAATGATTTACTTGATAACTTTCTTTAACGGGTTCCAAATTGTCACAACTCCTGCGCTTCAAGCGGAGGTGTATGATTATCAACAGTATAAAACAGGCGACAGATTGGAAGGCTTTTTGTCTCAGTTTGGAACTATGTTTATCACGCTTTTCGGGTTGCTAACCGCTTTGGTTTCGCCAAAAGTTTATAAATACTATGGCTATGTAAAAGAGATAGACGTTTTATATAACAATGAAGTGTTGCTTGGCATTATAAGCACAATGTGCCTAATTGGCGTTATAAGCGGAATCCTATCCGTAATTCCGTTTTTGTTTTATGACTTAAAAGGAAATTCACATAGAAAAATAATGGAAATATTAAAAGTCAGAGCTATGTGCGAGGACGGTATGTGCGATGAGCAAACCCGTGATATTTTGGTGGAGAAAATCTCGAATGACGAAGAGAACGTATTAGATTTTTTCAAAGAAACGCTGTCGGAAGCTACGATAATTAGCGACGTGAAGGAATAATATGGCTGACAAAATTGAAGTTATTAGGTGCGCTATAAAATTGTTTGAAAAAAAAGGGCTAAAGTTTTCCGTCTTGGATTTAGCGAAAGAGCTATCTACAAGCAAGCGGACAGTTTATGCCTTTTTTGAAAATAAAGAGGCTTTAATACAAGCGGCAGTCGACTTTTTGTTTGACGAAATAGACGAACTTCATCATCAAATTCTGGCGCTTGACATACCCGAAATCGACAAGCTAAAAAGGATTTTGGAAACATATCCGCTCAGCATTAATTTGGATAACGTCAATTTGCAAAACATTATAAATGGAAATCCGCGCTTTGAAAAAATGATTGAAGCGAGGCTTTCTGCAAATTGGGAGTTGACTTTGGCGCAACTGGATAGGTGTATTCAAGACGGAGTACTCCGAAATATAGATAGGCAAGTTTTTAGGGAGCTTATGCTGTCTATTTTTAATTCCGCCCTAAAGTTTAAAAACCATCAAGAGGTTTTGGGTGAGTACATAGGGGCATTGTTTTGCGGATTAACTAAATAAATTTTTGAATTCTCCAATATCCTCCCTAAATTTTTTATCTATTGACAACAGGTAAAAAAGAGGTTAAAATAATATTTAGGGATATCTTTGGAGGATAATATGAAAAAAATTGTTGTGTTTTTATTGGTTTTTGTTATGCCGTTTTCTTTAAAGTTTTACACGAAGTTTTGATACACCGATTTTTCCATAACTAGTAATGGAGAAATATTTTATGTAGATACATTTACATTAACATATTAACTCAGTTTTAATGAAGCTAGAAAGCATCTATTTAAAAAATCAACTGCGAAAAAATACGCCGTTATATCTTGTTATGACGGCAACTTTTGCGCTTTTGTTTATCTTCAACGCTTTTATAATAAAGGTCATCAGCATTTCCTTGCCGGAAGATATGATAATACACTTTACAAGTTCATTCTTTTTCTTTTGCTTTGTGGCGTTTGCGTTTTACTACGTCATCAAAATATACTATGGCAAGCTGTGGCGTCAATACAAGGTTTGGAGCGTTTTCGGGGCGATGCGTAAAAACTTTTGTATTTTTGTTATAATCGATTTTCTGATTACAATCGCGCTAGGGCTTCTAATCGGCATAACAATCGATTTCATATTAAGCTGGCGATTGTTGCTTGACGACGTCAATCATATTTACCTCACGGCGCTTCAGGTTTTATACTCCGTTAGCTTTGAGGTTATTTTGGCGCTGATTTATTATGCGTACATTTACAGGAAATTTAGAAAGGCGGTAGAGAATAATGAATAGTATCGCAAATTATATGCGATATAATTTAAAAAAGCATTATAAGCTTGAAACAACAACCATTGTTTTGTGCTCGGCATTTTTTATAAGTATCTTGGCGCTTTTGTTTTCTCAGTTTGAAGTGATTTTCATAACAAAATACAATAGCGCCGGTTATAAAAACATATCGATTACAAACGCTTTTGGCAGCAATCCGATTTATAGGGATTTAAATATTGAGGATAAAAAAATCGGAAGCTTTTACGACGCATATAGTATGAACTTGGGGCGCATAAATACTGCTGTAATGGAGAAACCCTTTTTTGAGGCTTTTGATATAACTTATGATAGAAAAACACTTAAAAACTATGACTTTGAGATAATTGCAGCCTATAAATATAAGGAGAATTATCAAATTGGAAGCGAGCAAGAGTTTTATGTTTTAGATAAGCCTATGAAAGGGGTCGTGGTTGGATATACCTATGAAAAATATTTACTTAATCCTCCGTATGGTGACCTTGCCCAATTTTGGTCGTCAACGGCGGAATATATGGTTGTTGTTTCCGATATCTCCTTAGTGGAAGAAAAGCTTGGCGAAAACAAAAATACGTATTATACAATGTATGACATAGATGTCAACGAAATCGAAGCAATAAAGTCTACGATGCGCGCCTCGGACTATGACGAGTATCTTTTCAATTATCCTTTTATCAACATACAAGAAAAAGCCGGTGACTTTACAAATGGCGCGGTACAGTCGGTTTTTGTATACATAATTGTTTTTATAGTTTTTGGCGCAATTATAATCTATTCTGTAAACTTCTTGCTATTCAATGAAGTTCTAAAAAAAGAAACGGCGATACTTTGTATAATCGGAGTTACCAAAAAAACTATGATAATTGCAAATGCAATTTTAGGTATCACAGAAAGCCTTATTACAATTATGCTATATCTTCTAGTATACAGCTTAGCAATAAAAAACCAATATTTGTACGGGTTTTCGACGGCATATAAGCTGATTATTTTTATTGTTTTAGGATATGTAGCTATATTTTTATATAGAGCTTACAGCATAACAAAAAATAAAATTCTAATAAACTTATCCGCTGAAAGCGATTTTAGGTGAAATATGCTTAAACTGAAGGATGTATCAAAAATTTATAACCCAAACACCTCCTATGCGTGTACCGCATTATCACGGGTGAATTTGGAAATCAAACAGGGCGATTCTATTGCTATTATGGGCGTCTCTGGTAGTGGAAAATCTACTCTGCTTAATATTCTTTCTACCATTGACAACCCAACCGACGGGCAATATTTGCTATTTGGCAAAGACATTAAAGACTATTCCAATGCAGAAATCTGCAAAATCCGTAACGAAAACATAGGATTTGTTCTTCAAGACTATGGCTTATTACAAGGCGATAGCGTATACGATAATGTGGTTATGCCGCTACTTTTGGGAAATAAATATCCAAAAAATCAAATAAAAGAAAGGGTTTTTGAGGTGTTGGAGCAGCTTGATATCGATGAGCTAAGCAAAAAAAAGGTGAATAAATTGTCGGGTGGGCAAAAACAAAGAGTTGCCATTGCAAGAGCCATTGTTTCTGACCCGGATATAATATTTGCCGATGAACCTACCGGCGCCTTGGATTCTAAAACGTCAATAGAAGTTATGAATATTTTTCAAAACCTTAACAAATGCCGTAAAACTCTCATTATGGTTACGCATGATATAAAAATGGCGCAATACATGAACAAGATTATCAATATTTCCGACGGTGAAATCTTTGATTGAATAACTCCGCCCGACAGGGCGAGAGCGTAGCGAAAAGGGCTTGTCTACAATACCTCGTAATTATCTTCCTATTATATAAATAATCTACTTGTTTTCTTTCGCCGTATTTATTGAAGCAATGAGTAATCGTTTTATTTCAACGCAATCCTTTAAAAGCGAATCAGACATTTCATTGGTAAGATACTCCGATATTTGCAAAAGTCTTAACCAATATTCAGTTTCGGCAGTTTCCTTTAGTGCAATATGCATTTTAGAAATAAAATCAGCTTTACTTTGACCGTAATTCGCTTCGTTGATATTTGCACCAATGGATGTACC
>CAZSAC010000071.1:0-4078 GCA_964604875.1 uncultured Bacteroidaceae bacterium
TAAGCTTAAATAAAAAATACCCTCAGCTAACCCTGCGGTCTTTTAGTTAAAAAAATAATCGAGGTGTTTTTATGGAAATTAAAGCGGGCTTAAAATATGCAGAAAGTCACGAGTGGGCAGAGATTGACGGAAATTTAGCAAAAATCGGTATCAGCGATTTTGCTCAAAGCGAGCTTGGCGACTTGGTTTTTGTGGAGCTTCCCGCCGTGGGTGACGAGGTAGTTAGCGGACAACCTTTTGCAAACGTGGAATCGGTTAAGGCAGTTTCAGAAGTTTTTTCTCCAATCAGCGGAAAGGTCATCGCAATCAACGAGGAATTGTTGGATTCTCCCGAGCTTATCAATGAAAAACCTTATGAGGCTTGGTTTGTCGAAGTAGAGGTTTCTGCGGTTGGCGACAATCTTTTAGACGCCGAGGCTTATGCCAAAATCGCAAAATAACGGGGGCTAAAATGGCAAAATACACACCGCATACTTCACAAGATAAGGCGAAGATGCTTGACGCAATCGGCGTTAGTTGCGTGGAGGATTTATTTTCTGTCCCCAAGGGACATAACGCTTCCTTAAAAATTGCAGAGGGAAAATCGGAGGCGGAGGTTGAAAGATATATTGCGTCGCTTGCCGAAAAAAATAAAGTTTTTAACACTATATTTTTGGGCGCCGGCGCCTACAATCATTATATTCCTTCCGTTGTAAGACAGCTATCCTCGAGGGAGGAGTTTGTCACGGCGTACACTCCTTATCAGGCGGAGATGAGCCAAGGGATTTTGCAATCCATTTTCGAATATCAAACAATGATTGCAAATTTAACGGGTATGGACGCTTCCAACGCCTCTCACTATGACGGGGCAACCGCCACGGCAGATGGTATTTTGATGTCGATTGGCAACAAAAAGAAAGCGGTCGTATCCGAATGTATCAATCCCCAAACGCTTGCAGTTATAAAAACATATTGCCAACCCTATGGCGTGGAAATTGTTTTGGCGCCTCAAAAAGACGGGAAAACGGATACGGCGCAATTAAAAATACTTTTGGGTGATTCTGATATCGGCGCAGTATGTATTCAACAACCAAACTTCTTTGGGCAACTGGAAGACGTAGTGGCAATCAATAATATTATAAAAACCGCAGGCGTAAAATTTGTGATAAATTGCTATCCGATTTCTTTGGGCGTTTTAGCCGCTCCCTCTGAATACGGCGCGGACGTAGCGTGCGGAGAGGGACAGCCTTTGGGTATGCCGTTAGCTTTCGGCGGGCCATATTTAGGGTTTTTGACTTGCAAAGAAAATATGATGAGAAAGCTCACCGGGCGCATTGTAGGTCAAACCGTAGACCACAACGGAAACACTGCGTACGTGCTGACGCTCCAAGCGAGAGAACAGCATATCAGACGTGAAAAATCCTCCAGCAGCATTTGCAGCAACCAAGCTCTTTGCGCCCTGACTGCGGCAATGTATATGTCGTCGTTGGGCAAGGTCGGTTTGGCAGACGTTGCGAAACAATGCCTTTCCAAGGCGCATTATATGGCTGAACAAATTGCCAAAATCGACGGTTTTAAAATCAAATTTAAGGGTGAGTTTTTCAACGAGTTTGTTACACAATCAGCAGTTAAAACTTCTGTTATATCTGATAAACTCAAAAAAGCAGGTATTTTGGCGGGCTATGCGCTAAATGATTCCGATATGCTTTGGTGCGTTACCGAGATGAATTTTAAAGAAGATATCGTCAAGGCTTGTAAGCTTTTGGCGGAGGTGGCGAAATGAGTTTGATTTTTGAAAAAAGCGTCGAAGGACGCAGAGGCTTTACGCTTCCAAAATTAGATGTTATGCCGTATGAGCTTGGCGAAGATAAACTCAGAAAAACTGATATTGGACTTCCCGAGCTTTCGGAGTTGGATATGGTTCGCCACTATATGGAACTTTCCTCAAAGTGCAAAGGCGTGGACAACTGTTTCTATCCTTTGGGAAGCTGTACGATGAAATATAATCCTAAGCTTAACGAGGCTATCGCATCGTGGAAAAGCTTTACGGCGATACATCCCTTGCAACCGCAAGATACTGTTCAAGGCGTTATCGACGTTATGGGCGAGCTAAGCGAAATCTTGGCAGACATCACGGGTATGGATAAGATAAGTCTGCAGCCTGCGGCGGGAGCGCACGGGGAATATACCTCGCTTCAGCTTATAAGAAAATATCATTTGAGCCGTGGCGATACCAAACGTACAAAAATAATTGTGCCTGACAGCGCGCACGGAACCAATCCAGCAAGCGCCACAATGAACGGGTTTGAGATTGTCAATATCGCAAGCGATAAATCAGGCAACGTGGATTTAAAGGCGCTCAAAGAGGCTGTCGGGGACGATACGGCGGCGCTTATGCTGACCAATCCCAACACCTTAGGACTTTTGGATCAACACATTTTGAAAATATCCGCTATCGTTCATAAGGCGGGCGGCTTAGTTTATTACGACGGCGCAAACCTAAACGCCGTTATGGGAATTATTCGCCCCGGTGATATTGGTTTCGACGTGGTTCATCTCAATTTACACAAAACCTTTTCTACCCCTCACGGAGGCGGCGGACCGGGTAGCGGAGCAATAGGATGCAAGAAAAAACTTATTCCGTTTTTGCCGTATCCCACCGTTGAGAAAAAAAGAGGAAAGTTCGTTTTAGATTTTGACCGCCCGGATAGTATAGGCAAGGTTAAAGCCTTCTATGGCAACACTCTGGTATTTTTGAGGGCGTTCGCCTATGTTTTGGTTTTGGGCAGAGAGGGCATAAAAGATGCGGCGGAAATGGCGGTGCTGAATGCAAACTATCTTAAAACGAAAATCGAAAAGTTTTTCCCCGTGGCTTATAAACGCGCTTGTATGCACGAATTTGTTTTGTCTTTGGAAAAAATAAAGCATGATACAGGCGTGTCTGCTATGGACGTGGCAAAAGCGTTGATAGATTACGGCATACATCCGCCCACAATGTATTTCCCTCTGATTGTTCACGAGGCGTTGATGTTTGAGCCGACGGAAACCGAGAGTTTGGAGACGTTGGACAAGTGCGCCGAGGCTATGGAAGAAATTTATAACAGGGCGAAAAAAAACCCGTCGGATATAATTGCTTGTCCCAAGAGCACCCCTATCGGAAGACCCGACGAGGTTCAAGCGGCGCGAAAGCCTGTTGTTAAATTTAAATAAACCAATGAAAACTATTTGTGTAAAAGCAAATAGTTTTTTTGTGCTTTTGCGGTTATCTTGACTTTTGGACGCTTACATAATATAATTTCATATTAAGAATATATTAGAGGTGTGTTTTGAAATATATCGTGGTTTTAGGCGACGGAATGGCGGATTATCCAATAAAAAGTATTGGGGGCACTCCGCTTGAGGTTGCAAATATCCCAAATATTAACGCTTTGGCGCAAAAATCTGAAATAGGGCTTGTGAAAACTATTCCCGATGGATTTTCTGCCGGAAGCGATACGGCGAATATGTCTGTCTTGGGGTATGAGCCTGCCAAATATTATAGCGGTAGGTCGCCGCTGGAAGCGCTTTCGATGAACCTTGAACTGGGAGAATTGGATATAGCCATACGATGCAATCTTGTCACCTTATCCGACGATAAGGTTTTTGAGGAAAAAACGATGGTTGACTACAGCGCGGGGGAGATTTCGTCTGCAGAAGCAAGAGTTTTGATTTCGGATTTAGGCAAGCGTCTCGGCGATGACGTTTTTTCTTTTAACGCCGGCATAAGCTATCGTCACTGTTTGATTATAAAGGGCGGAAGTATGGATAGCATTTTAACTCCGCCACACGATATTTCCGGACAAAAAATTAAAAACTATCTGCCTAAAGGCGTTTATGCGGATAAATTTTTAAATTTTTATAAGTTTTCATATGATTTCTTATCCAAGCACCCCGTCAATTTGAATAGAGTTCGACAGGGCAAAAAACCCGCAAACTGCATTTGGCTTTGGGGCGCGGGCACTAAGCCTCACTTTGATAGCTTTTACAGCCGATATCACAAAAAAGGAGCGGTTATTTCTGCGGTAGACTTGCTTAAAGGCATCGCAAGGGCGGCGGATAT
>CAZSAC010000072.1:0-3868 GCA_964604875.1 uncultured Bacteroidaceae bacterium
AAATTCTTATCGATAAATCTAACAATCGTTCTGGGTTGAAAAAAACAAAAGGTTACAAATATTACACAAATCAAGGATTTGGCTTATAAAAACGATGACGATTTTTATCATACGCTTGACATTTATCGCCCGCAGGATAACGACGAGAAACTTCCTGTGATTTTTGATATTCACGGAGGAGGTTGGGCTTACGGCACAAAGTGGATTAATGAATATTTTTGCAAAAGCTTGTCCAATCGCGGTTTTGCAGTTATAAATTTGAACTATCACCTTATGTTTGATAAGGCTTATCCCGAACCCGTCCAAGACATTTTCAGCGCCATTAATTTTATTTTTAATAATGCCGAAAAGCACAATCTCGACACTGATAATTTTTTTGTTGTAGGCGATAGCGCAGGCGCGCATTACGCCGCTTTAACCGCAACAATTTTAAACGATGAAAAACTGCAAACCCTGTTTGACGTTTCGCCAAATCCCACTATAAACATAAAAGCTCTCGGGCTTACTTGTGGAGTTTACGATTTCGTTCCTATGCTCTCGCTTGCCAAGGGACTTGGCAAGAAGTATATCGCATTTTTGTTCGGCAAGCAAAAAGGCTATGAAAACTCCGAATTATTTAAAGCGTGCACAATCAAAAACCATTTGATAAGCTTTCCGCCCTCGTTTATCAACACCTCTTACAAGGATTTCTTGCAAAAGGAAAATATCGCCTTTGCTCAAACGCTAAGCGACGCAGGCGTAGAAACCAAATTCTGCAATTTTAAGCAGGAAGATTCCGAGCACGTTTTGGAGCACGTTTACAACGTATTATATCCCGAGTGGAAAGAAAGCGCTCAAATCAACGACGCCATGTGCGAATTTTTTAAAAACCATATAAACTAAAATGACAATATACGAAGAATATCAATTAAACTTAGACAACACAATCAAACCTCGGGAATACACCCTAGATAATCCCTCCCCAAAACGGCTTACGACAATGGAGGCTGTCTGCGTGGTTGCCGGATACGGTATCGGCAGCGGCGTGATGGCGGTTCCGCTTTTTGTCAGCAAGGTGGGCGTCGGAATGAGCATTGTTATCATACTTGCGGCATATTTTGTCAGCGTGCTATTCCACCTATTGCTTGCGGAATTATCCTTAAAAACAGGAGGCGGACAAATTATTTCTACCATTCAAAAGCTTCTTTTTAAAGGGAAATATAAGGCTGCGCTCACCTGGACTTTTTTCATTTTGATGGGGATAAATCTTTTGGGCAATTTGGCAATATACGTCTCGGGCGCGGGCGAAATAATGGCGGATAAGCTTGGCATAAATATATACCTCGCTATTATCCTGTTTTATGTTTTTGCAGCAGGAATATCGTTTTTTGGGCTGAAGATTATCGGCGTATGTGAAAAATATGCTATTTTTGCCGTATTGGCAATTTTGGCTGTGCTTACCGCCGTAACCTTTTCGCTTCCCAAACACCCCTTGCCGCTTCAGCTTGGCTCCGTTGTGGACGGAATAGGACTTTTCGGCAAAATTATGTTTGTTTTTGTGGCTTTTTTCTCGGTTCCGCAGGTGGTGGACGGGCTGAACGGAGACGCTGTCAAAATCCGTAAATCCATAATCGGTGGTATGGGAATCAATTTATTTGTCGCCCTCTTGGTTGCGCTATGCACGTTACTTGTCGCAGGCGCAAGCCTTAGCGACAAAGGAATCGCAATTATCGACTGGACAAAACCGATGCCGACTTGGGCGGCATTTTTGGGCGCCGCCTTTACCTTGCTTGCCTTTTTGACAACCTACTGGTCGATTTCTTTGGCTTTAGCCGATATCATAAAGGAACAATTAAAGACAAACTCCAAGCTATCGTGGCTTATTGCAACACTTCCGTCTTTGGCGATGGTTTTGCTGGCGCAGTTATTCGGCGGTGGCTTTTTGGATTTTATCAATCTTGCAGGGGGCGTAATCGCAATATTGGTCGTGTTTATGGTGATACCGATTATGCGCCGAAAAGAATTTAAGTATGACAAAACCCTCCCGCCCGAACTAAGCAATCCCGTGCTCAAACGTTTTGCCTCTCCGTTTTTTATTATTGTTATCGTTATCGGGCATATCGCTATGGCAATCGGCAGTCTCGTGGGGGTTTAATTATGCACGAATTGGTGTTATTTAACGGAAATATATACACAATGGAAAGCGAAACCGACGTATACTATGCGCTCGGCGTCGACAAAGACAGAGTATCTGCGCTTTATAGAAAAGAAGAATACGAAAAGGCTTTGCCAAAAGCGAAACAATCTGTCGATTTAAATGGAAAAACAGTTATTCCCGGGCTTATAGACAGTCACGCTCATTTTATGTCCTATATCGGGCTTTGCGTTTTCGGATGCGCCGTGCACAACTATGAAAACGGAAAACTTGTTCCCGAAAGCTTTTCTGAAACACTACAAAAAATTGAGGCGGAATGCGCAAAAAGCAATATGCCCGCCCTGCTTTTTTATAACTTTTGCGTTGGCGCAATAGATGAAAAAAGGCTGCCTACCAAAGATGAGCTTAACAAAATTTGTCACGATAAGGCGATTATAGTGATGACCACCGACGGGCATAGCAGCAGTCTAAACGATAAAATGCTTTCCGCCGTGCATATTATAAGCGATAACGGCATATTGGAAGGAGCTGCCCACGAGACCGTACAAGGACAAGTTATTTCTGTTCTTACCTCGTCAATAGGTATTAGAGAATTGGCGGACGGCGTATCAATAGGCGTGAACAAAGCGTTAGCTTACGGCATAACCACAATTTGCGCGCTTGACGGCTTTGACGACTTGAAAAAGGATTCAACCTTTGAGTTATTTATACGTTTTGCTAGCGCGCTTCCAATTAATATCCGCGTATTCCCGCAGTTTAAAGATATAAATCGTGTTTTAAAACATAGGAAACGGTTTCTAAACCTCCGAATCGGCGGTTGCGGAGCGTGGGAACTCGACGGCGCGGTAGGTTCTCATTCGGCGGCATTTTCACAACCCTATAAAGATAGACCCGACACCTGCGGAAAACTGTATTTTGATACCGACGAGCTTCTTCAGCTTTGCAAAAATGCCGACAGCTTTGGCGCTCAAATTTCTATGCACGCTATCGGTGAGTCAGCTTGCGAGCAAGCCGTGGATGTATATGAAAAGCTTAACTCGACAAATAATTTGCATCGTATCGACCATTTTGAATTTCCCTCAAAATCTACTGTTGACCGAATTAAGAAGCTTAACGTGACCCTTGTGCCTCAGCCGGGGTACGCCTTTTTCGATAAAAACTTTTTCAAAAGCTATGAGCACTTTTTATCGCCAGAATATATCGCCCAACAAATTCCTCTTAAAGAACTTTTTGAGGCAGGCGTAAATATAGCGGGCGGAAGCGACGCTCCCGTTCAGGATATAAATCCCTACATCCAGCTTCACGGAATGACAAACTTCCCTATAAAAAATCAATGCTTAAGCCCCTATCAGGCGTTTAGCGCATATACCGTAAACGGCGGAAAAGCGCTTGGCGAATTGGATTTAGGAAACCTGAAAATCGGCGCGAAGGCTGATATGGTCATTTATGAAAACAATCCTTTTACTACAAAAAGCCTTTTAAGCGCTATGCCCTACAAGGTATATAGGAATGGAAAACCTGTTAAAAAAGTCGGCAAAAGCGTGGCAACTCTGCTAAAATTCTTTATATCTATAAAAAATAAAATATAATTTATTTTTGCATAATTATACAATTTGAAATTCATATTGTCGTTTTAAGTTGTATTTTTAAACAATTTGTTTGATTTTTTTGTTTTTTTAAATAAAATTGTGTATTGCGCTTTAGCGCGACTCTTTACGGGGCAAAAAAAATCCC
>CAZSAC010000073.1:0-3553 GCA_964604875.1 uncultured Bacteroidaceae bacterium
ACTACGCTCACGTTGACTGCCCCGGCCACGCCGACTATGTTAAAAACATGATTACAGGCGCAGCTCAAATGGACGGCGCAATCTTAGTTGTTGCCGCATCCGACGGTCCTATGCCCCAAACTCGTGAGCACATCTTGCTTGCTCGTCAGGTTGGCGTTCCTTATATCATTGTTTTCTTAAACAAATGTGACCAAGTTGATGACGAGGAACTTTTGGAATTGGTAGAAATGGAAGTTCGTGAACTCTTAAGTTCATACGATTTCCCCGGTGATGACACCCCTATCATTCGCGGTTCCGCATTATTGGCTATGGAAGCTTTGCTTGCCGGCAAAACTGATGATCCTGCAACAGCTTGTATTCAAGCATTGTTGGACGCTGTAGATTCCTATATTCCCGCTCCTGAGCGTGATACAGATAAGCCTTTCTTAATGCCTATCGAAGACGTATTCACCATCACCGGCCGTGGAACAGTTGCTACAGGCAGAGTTGAACGTGGACAAATCAAAATCCAAGACAAAGCAGAAATCGTTGGCTTATCTCAAGAAAAGAAAGATACCGTTATCACAGGTATTGAAATGTTCCGTAAATTACTCGACTATGCAAACGCAGGCGATAATATCGGCGCATTGCTCCGTGGTATCGACAGAAAGGAAATTGAACGTGGACAAGTTTTATCCAAGCCCGGCTCAATTCATCCTCACACCGCTTTCAATTCTCAAGTTTACGTTTTAACAAAAGAAGAAGGTGGACGTCATACTCCGTTTATCAATGGATATCGTCCTCAATTCTATTTCCGTACAACAGACGTTACCGGTTCCATTAAACTCCCCGCAGGCGTTGAAATGGTTATGCCTGGCGACCACGTTGACATGGAAGTTGAGCTCATCACCCCTATCGCTATTGAAGAAGGCTTGCGTTTCGCTATTCGTGAAGGCGGCAGAACAGTAGGTTCGGGCGTTGTTGCGAAAATCATTAAATAATTAAGTTAACGGTTCTTACAAATTCAAAGTATATATTATGCAGCTGCGCATATGTATAGGCATATGCGCAGACCGCAAAAATATATATAACCTGCAGACACGGAAAGTTGCTTTTCGGAGTATTTATTTCTGTCGATTTATTTGACACATTGCGTCGTCTGTGATATATTATTCTAGCGTCTTTTCGGCGTTAAAACTCTGGAGGTGTAGTTATGCGAGTTAGAATTACTTTGGCATGCACTGAGTGCAAGCAACGCAACTACGATACTTATAAAAACAAGAAGAATGATCCTGACAGACTTGAAGTTAGAAAATACTGCAAGTTCTGTAAGAAAACTACTTTGCATAAAGAAACAAAGTAATGGAGGACAATATGGCAAAAACCAAGCCAGAATCCCAAAATGTCGTCAATGAATCCTCCGGTACAACGGTCGAAAATATCCCCGTTGTCACGAGAGAGGAATTGCGCCAAGCAAAGCGTGAGGCTAAAGCTGCTAAACAGCGAGCTGCCGAGCAAGCTGTCGTTTCCGACGATAAAAATAAAAAAGCGACCCAAAAAACCAATAGCGCCAACGTTAAAACCAAACCAAAACTCGGTCAACGCATCGCAAAGGTTTTTAAGGAAATGATTTCGGAACTAAAGAAAGTTTCTTGGCCAACCTGGAAGACTGTTGTTAAGTCTACCACGGTGGTTATTATAGTTGTTCTTTTCTTTTTGATTATCTTAACCGGAATGGATTTCGGTTTAGGTTTGCTTTTGAAACTGCTCACCAAATCGGCGGGCGCATAAATTTGGAGTAATATGGAAAATATCGACCAAGCAAAATGGTATGTCGTTCACACCTATACCGGTCACGAAAAAATGGTGGAAGACAACTTAAAGAAGATGATTGAAAACAATAATCTTCAAGATTTTATTTTTGAGATTGCTATCCCCGTTGAGGAGGATATTGTCGAAAAAAACGGAAAAAAGAAAGTTGTCGAGCGCAAAAAATTCCCCGGATATGTATTTGTCAAGATGATAGAGACTGCGCATATTTGCTTTATGGTAAATAACACGCGCGGCGTGACAAATTTCGTTGGTCCGCAAGGGAAGCCGACGGCTTTATTGCCTGACGAGGTTAAAAGAATGTCTTTGGAAAAAATCGAAATTGTCGATTTGGATATCAAGGACGGCGACAATATTCGTGTTGTTAACGGCGCGCTTGAAAGCTTTATCGGCGTTGTTGAAAGTATAAGCCTCGAAAGACAAAAGGTTAAGGTTGTCGTATCGATGTTTGGTCGTCAAACGCCTGTGGAATTGGATATTTCACAGATAGAAAAAATACAAAGCTAGCTGTACATAATGCGCATTTTTTGCGCTTTTCATAGTGGGAGAGGGTAAATTTTCAATGCTCTCATTAAAACCACGATAGTCAGAGGAGGTATTACTATGGCTAAAAAGATTAATGCGGTTGTCAAACTTCAACTTCCCGCCGGCAAGGCAACCCCCGGCCCGCCCGTAGGCTCAACACTTGGACCTCACGGTATCAATATTCCCGGTTTTACAAAGGAATTTAATGAAAAGACTTCAAACAAGGTCGGCTTGATTATTCCTGTTGTTATCACCATTTACGCTGATAGGTCGTTTTCGTTTATATTAAAAACACCTCCCGCTCCCGTGCTCATCAAGAAAGCTTGTGGTATCGACAGCGGTTCGGCGCGTCCTAACAAGGATAAAGTTGCAAAATTAACAAAAGCTCAATGCAAAGAAATTGCAGAGATGAAAATGCCTGACTTAAACGCTGCAAACATCGATAGCGCAATGCGTTTAATCGCAGGGACAGCCCGCAGTATGGGTATCACAGTGGAGGAGTAGGAAAATGTTAAAAGGTAAAAATTATAGAAACGCTTTGGCAATCTACGACAAAACAGCTTCCTATGAACCCGAAGAGGCTTTAAAAATCGTTTGCGATACAGCAAAGGCAAAATTTGATGAAACAATCGAGCTACACGTTCGTTTAGGCGTTGATCCTCGTCACGCTGACCAACAAGTTCGTGGCGTATGCGTGCTTCCTAACGGAACAGGCAAAACCGTTCGCGTTTTGGTTATCGCTAAAGGCGAAAAGGCTGACGCTGCTGAAAAGGCGGGCGCAGATTTCGTTGGCGCAGAGGATATGATTGCCAAAATCCAACAAGAAAACTGGTTTGGGTTCGACGTTATGGTAACAACCCCCGATATGATGGGCTTAATCGGTCGTTTAGGTAAAGTTTTAGGACCTAAGGGCTTGATGCCTAACCCGAAATCCGGTACGGTTACAATGGATATCGAAAGAGCTGTCCGTGAAATTAAAGCTGGTAAAGTTGAATACAGAGTAGACAAAACCGCTATTGTTCACGTTCCGATTGGCAAAAAATCTTTTGGAGCAGAAAAACTTACCGAAAACTTCAATACCTTATTGGAAGCATTGGTTAAAGCTAAACCGTCTGCGGCAAAGGGCGTTTATTTGAAGAGCATTTATATCGCCTCTACAATGGGCCCCAGCATCAAAATCAACTATAAATTAGCTTAGTTTATTTTGCGTTATAATTTA
>CAZSAC010000074.1:0-2986 GCA_964604875.1 uncultured Bacteroidaceae bacterium
GACCCGCGACTTCCACCTTGGCAAGGTGGCATTCTACCACTGAATCACTCCCGCAAAGGATTATATTGATTTCAGCTCTTATAATATACCAAATTAAATAAAATATGGCAACAGTTTTTATAATGCTTTTTATAAATTTTTTAAGGGTGTTATTCTGCGTTCCTTATAATAAAACTCTCTGTCACGCTGAGATATTTCTCTGATAACCTTGCAAGGATTGCCATACGCCACCACGTTTGACGGAACATTTTTCGTAACCACGCTTCCTGCGCCTATGACAGAGTTTTCACCAACCGTAACACCGGGAAGTATTATCGCGCCTGCGCCAATCCAAACGTTTCTTTCAATGACAACGGGCAAGTTGAATTGCGCAATTTGCTCCCTCAGTTCGGGACAAATCGGATGCGTCCCTGTTGCGATAACAACGTTTGGCGCAATCATTACGTTATCTCCAATAAAAATATCGGCGTCGTCTACAAGCACCAAATTATAGTTTGCGTAACAATTATTTCCCCAATGTGTGTTGATGCCCCAATTACATCTTATCGGCAACTCAATGAACAAATTTTCGCCCGCCTCGGCAAAAACTTTTTTATATAATTGCGTCCGTTTTTCCAATTCAGAAGGACGTGTAGCGTTTAATTCGTAAAGATTTTCCAAGCAAGCAACCTGCATCTTTACAAGCTCTTCGCTGTTGCAAACATATAGCTCGCCCGATTTAATTTTTTCAAGTTCTGACATAATCCCTCCTAGTTTATGGTTATATCTGCAAAATTTTCACTATATTTACGATATTCTTCACTGTTTATTGTAAAATCAGAAGCTAAAACATCCTTTGCAATTTGTTTTGATAACATAATTATATCCGGCGTTAGCTTAACGGCGTATCGGCTGTCATAGGTCTCTCCTTTTTGCCTTGTCCCCAAAAAGTCTCCGCCTCCCCTGTTGGCAAAGTCCAACTCGGCAAGCTTGAAACCGTCGTCATATTCCTCCAACAGTTTTAAACGTTCGTTGTTTTTGTCTATCGTATGCAAAAAGCAATACGCGTCTTCATTTCCTCTGCCAACCCGACCACGCAACTGATGCAAGGTTGACAAGCCAAAGCGTTCGCTGTTTAAAACGGCAATTATTGTTGCGTTTTTTATATCTATTCCAACCTCAATAACAGTTGTGGAAATCAAAATATCCAATTCCGCTTTAGAGAAAGCTTCCATAACCGCAGTTTTTTCGTCAGCCTTCATTCTTCCGTGAAGTAATCCCACCCTTAAGTTTTTGAAAACAGATTTATCCAATTCCTTATAAAGGGTTTCCGCCGAGTATAATTCCATATCCTCCGAATCGCAGATTCTTGGACAAACTATATAGGCTTGCTTTCCTTTTTGCGCCTCAGATTTTATGAAATCCCACATTTTTTTCTTGTTTTCGTCGGATACGATATAAGTATTTGTAACTGTTGTGGAGTTTGCCTTTTCAATAACGCTGAGCTTCAACTCGTCATAAAGTATCATAGCCATCGACCGTGGAATAGGAGTTGCCGATAAAGTTAGAGTATCCACCGAAAAGCCCTTTATCTCAAAATCATATTTCTGCGCAACACCGAATTTGTGTTGCTCGTCGATTACAACAAAAGACAAATTGTTAAATTTCACGTTTTTTTGGAACAGCGCATGCGTACCTATAACTATTTTCGCTTTACCGTTGGAAATATCATTTAAAATGCGTTCCCTCTCGTTTCCCAAAACAGAGCCCGACAAATATACAATTTCAATATCAAAACCTTCAAAAAACCGTAACGCATTTTGATAATGCTGATACGCCAAAATCTCCGTCGGAGCCATAATTGCAGTTTGGTATCCGCACATAGCCACATAGAACATCGCAGAAAACGCCACCACGGTTTTTCCGCTTCCGACATCGCCCGCCAAAATTCTGTTGATTTTAAACGGCGATAAAAAGTCTGCCTGAAGCTCCTTCAGCGCAATATCTTGCGTTTCCGTCAGCTTAAAAGGCAACCTTTCAACAAACATTTTTGAAACGTCAAACGACTTATTATAGACTATTTTCTTTAAGTTTTTATGATTTTCGTTATAAATTTTGTAATATATAATTTGCTTGACAGTATCTTCAATAATAATTCTTCTATGAGCGTCGTAAGCATCGTCAAGCGTTTGCGGAAAATGCGCGCCCCTGTATGCGGAATTGATTTCCATAAGGCTGAACTTGCAACAATCTTCCCCTACAACGCTGGTTGCAAAATATGACTCCAGCCCCGAAGATATCATTGACCTAAAAGTTTGTTGAGGAATTAAATTTTTTGTTTTGTAAATAGGTAAAATACCCGTAAGTTTTTTTGCTGTCTCACAAAAATCCAACGTTGGATTGACCAACTCAACATAGCGTTTTTGACGTTTGATTTTTCCAAAACAAAAATACTCTCCCCCGACAATAATATTTTGTCTGAGGTACGGCTGGTTAAACCAAATAAGTTGAGCCGTGCGCGTCGTAATTGTTTGATTTATTTCAAGGCAGTCCTGCGCGGCAACCTTAAAAAAGTTTAGCCCGCGTTTTGTGCGCACCGTATTGCCAACAGATATGATTTTCAGTCTTAATAAAGCAAACGACCCGTCGTCTGCGCTTTGCAAACTTACGGGTGTCGTCATATCAATATAAGTTTTCGGAAGAAAATTCATCAAATCCGAAAGGTTATGTATGTTTAATGAGTTAAGTTTTTTTAAGGTAACAGGTCCAACCCCTTTTATATCCTTAAGCAGCATTACTCCACCGAAAGAATGTAGAAATAGTGCGGTTGCCCCCCGTTGTAAACCAAAACTTCGTAATCGGGATATTTTTCTGAAATTGCAGCAGATAAGGCAACAGCGTCTTCTTCAGCAACGTTTTCACCATAGTAAATAGTGACAACGCAAGTATCTTCCGATTTCATTTTTTCCACGGTATGAATGGCAACGTCTTTAACTGAGCTTCCTTT
>CAZSAC010000075.1:0-2394 GCA_964604875.1 uncultured Bacteroidaceae bacterium
ATTATCGGCGCAGGCGTGTCGGGCGCAACAATAGCCAATGAGCTTTCCAAATGGAATTTGAACGTTATGCTTTTGGAAAAAGGCTATGACGTAGCTTTGGGCGCGTCCAGCAGGAACGACGGTTGCGTTCACGTTGGTATCGATTTGTCTCCGGGGCTAAAAAAGCTTTACTACAACGGTTGGGGAAATAGAATATATGGTGATATGTGCAATGATCTCGGCGTAAAGTTCGAGCGGACAGGGCACACGATTTTGATGTATTATAAGTGGGAGAAACGCATTATTCCCGTTTTTAAGCTTGTTGCAAAAATTTTGCATATTCCCAACGTCAGATATATGCCTTTAGATGAACTTAAAAAAGCCGAGCCTGCGGTTGCCGGTTGGGCTAAGGGCGCCTATTATATGCCTACAGGCGGTATCGTATCCCCTTATAAGCTGGTGGTTGCGCTTGCCGAGCACGCAGCGGAAAACGGCGTCAAGGTTTGCTTGAACACGGCAGTTTTGGATATGAAAGTTGAAAACGGCAACATTGTGGAAGTTGCAACCAACCGAGGCATAATTAAACCAAAGCTTGTCATTAATGCGGCGGGAGTTTTTTCGGACAAGATTGCCGATATGGCGGGAGATAGAACCTTTACCATTCACCCAAGAAAAGGTATAAATTTGATTTTGGATAAAAAAGTGGCAAATTATTCTCGCTCATCTGTGGCGAAAATGCCGTTTGTCAAAATTCCCAAAGAGGCGAATGACCCGAATTTTAAACCAAAAAGCTTGCTTAAAACAATGTTAACAGAAAAGGTCAACGATACAAGTGTTACACATACAAAGGGCGGCGGCGTCGTGCATACCGTGGATAACAACGTTCTTGTTGGGCCAAATGCGATAGAAACGCCAATGCGTGAAGATTTTACCACGGATATGGAAAGTATCCGCGCAATTTACGATAAGCAATCCCGAATTCAAGATAAGATGAAGATGAGCGATATTATCACCTATTTTGCAGGCGTACGCGCCGCGACATACGAGGAGGATTTTGTCGTCAGAAAAGGTATATTCACCAAAAATGTCATTGAAGTTGCGGGTATTCAATCCCCCGGTTTAACGGCTGCTCCGGCGATTGCAATCGACGTTGCAAACTGGGCGGTGGAAATGCTGGGCGGAGAAGAAAACGTTAAGAAAAACTCAGCCTATAACCCCAAAAGACAATGCGTTGTGCCTCACTTGGCAGATATGCCTGACGAGCAACGAAACGCGCTTATACAAAAAAATCCCGATTACGGTGAAATAATTTGCCGTTGTGAGGAAATATCCAAGGGTGAAATTATCGACGCGCTGAATTCCCCCGTGCCGGTATACTCTACCGATGCCATTAAGCGTCGTATCCGCCCCGGAATGGGAAGATGTCAAGGCGGTTTTTGCGGACCGCAGGTGCTTAAAATTTTGGCGGAGAAAAAAGGCGTTTGTGTTGAAGATATCAAAAAAGCAGGCGCGCATAGTGATATCCTTTTCAATAAAACAAAGGGGGAAAACTGATATGAAATATGACGTTGTTGTAATCGGTGGCGGTCCTGCGGGGCTTGCGGCAGCCGAAAGCGCTGATAAAGCAGGCGCAAAGGTATTGTTGATTGAAAGAGAAGCAAAACTTGGCGGAATTTTAAAACAATGTATTCACGATGGTTTTGGACTAATCACCTTTAAAGAAAAGCTATCGGGTCCCGAATACAGTGAAAGATATATCGATAAGGTTTTAGCGTCCAAGGTTGAGGTTAAGCTTTTGACGTTTGTGACGCGTATCGAAAAGCTGACCGACGGAGCTTTCAAAATCAGCTTTGTCAATCGTGATGGTGTCAGCCATATTGAAACCAAGGCGTTGGTTTTGGCGACGGGTTGCCGTGAAAGAACTGCAAAACAAATTTTTATTCAAGGGACAAGACCAGCCGGCGTATTTACTGCCGGGACTGCGCAAAACTATGTCAATCTTATGGGTGAGCTTCCCACAAAGAAATGCGTGATTTTAGGAAGCGGCGATATAGGGCTTATTATGGCGAGGCGTCTTACCTTAGAAGGCGCAAAGGTGCAAGGAGTATATGAAGTTAAGCCTACTCCCAGCGGACTGACAAGAAACATTCATCAATGCTTATATGACTATAATATTCCGTTGCATTTATCGCATACGGTAACGAGGGTTTTCGGGGAAGAACGTTTGACGGCGGTGGAAATTGCCAAAGTCGACGAAAAAATGCAGCCGATAGACGGGACGGAAGAAATTGTCGAGTGTGACAGTTTGATTTTGTCGGTTGGACTTATACCTGAAAACGAATTGGCAGAAAGCATCGGCGTTTCGTTAAACAACCGTACAAAAGGTCCGATTTGCGACCAGCTATATATGACAAA
>CAZSAC010000076.1:0-2210 GCA_964604875.1 uncultured Bacteroidaceae bacterium
AAATAAAATTTATATAGGAAACAATTTTATGACTATCCCTTTCAGAAGCGATGATTACGGTACAAATTTTTATTTTACGCAAAACAATAAAACTCAACTGATAAAACTTAAAAACGGCTTTGCAGAAGAAAACGGTTTGGTTTTCAATTTAACCAAAACAATCAAAGACGATTTAATTACGTTTGAAATAAATCTTGAGGTTCGTTCGGCGCAAAATATTGATTCTTGTGGCTTACGGGTTGGCGTCGATTGCTATATGGAAAAATTCCCCGAGTGGAACAATAAGTTTTTTCCCACGGCGCTACGGTGCGAAAAAACAGGCTTTTGGGGTGCGCTGTGCTCACCCAAAGGCGATTTGCTTGCCATAGCGTCCCCTTCAAAAATCGTTTCCTGGAAAAACGAATACAACTCAATTTGGGGCGACGTCGGACATCGGATTTACACCTTTTCAATAGACTTTATGAATGCCCTCAAACAGCCCGAAAGACACCCCGTCAAAAGCGAATTTGCCGTAGGAGAAAAATTGCATTTTGAGTTGTTTATGAAGCTTGTAAACACCAAACAAGAGCTTTTTACTTTTGTAAAAAATTACGCCGGCTTTGAAATACCCGACTATGAAAAATATGTTTTAGAAAAATTTGAAACCTCTCTTGAAGAAGGACGGCACATTATAAGCAAGCAAGGTCAAGCCGAAGCGTCGGTTTATGTGAGAAAGGATTGGTTTTACTATCTGGACTGCGCGCGGAAAAATGCGGAATTATGCCAACAAAAGCCCGGGACGCACGTGGAAAGCTGGTATGGATTTTTCACTTTGGTGGCATATGCAAAAATTATTAATAATGCCGAGTATACAAAATATTTGACAGAAAGATTTGAAACCTTTTTAACTCGCCTTACCAAGTTTTCATTTAGAAAAAAAATCCGTATGAAAAAAGCGGCGCTACCTCACCGATTGCAAAATGTTTCGGGTATGCTGTCGCTGTTGGCGGACTTCTATGAGCTAACCTCCGACGAAAAATATTTGTCCTACGCCAACGATTTTGCCGATTGGCTTATGTCTCTTCAAGCGCCCGACGGAAGCTATCGAAGTCACGGCACGCACTATACATGCGTGATTTATCCCGCAAAGTCAATGCTTGAACTTGCGCTGGTTGAAAAAAATGCAGGCTTTACACAAAGATACGAAAAACATTATAACAGCGCGTATCTGGCAATTAAAGATTTATACAACAAGCTCGACAATATCGAAACCGAGGGAGAAATGACCTTTGAGGACGGTATGATTTCGTGCGAGGCGTTGCAGCTTGGTTATTTGGCTTTGCAGTTAGATAACCCCGAACGACAACAGTTTTCCGACGCCGCCGAATTAATACTAAAAAAACATTATTGTTTGGAACAGCAATTTGTCCCCGATTGCCGAACCCGAGGCGCAACCTTAAGGTTTTGGGAAGCGCGGTATGATATCAACTTCCGAGCAAATATGTTAAACACTCCTCACGGGTGGACAAGCTGGAAAAACTACGCCACTTATTATCTGTATATGCTGACAGGGAAACGGGAATATCTCTTAGATACGATGAATACGATTGGGGCTTGTATGCAAGTTGTCTCCGACGACGGCGCTCTTAACTGGGCTTTCACAATAGACCCGTGCGTCATCGGCAAAGAAATGATACCCTCCACGGATAAAGAACTGGGCTTTGATTTTAACCCGACAACAGTTGGGGAGCAATACTTACCTATGATATCCCCTTGGTATCGTCAACCCGACAATAAACTTCCGCATCAATATATTAGGTGGTTCGACCTTCCGAGAACCTGGAAAAAGGATTTAGGGGGTTGTTGTGACAACGACGTACACGAGCATTTTAAATGCCTTGACGAAACTGTTTTCGGCAAAGCGTTTATCCATATGGAAAAGGATATGCAACCCTTGTTGTATAACTGCCAAACAAGGGATAATCAGTTTGTTTCAGATGATAAACACCTGAATGCGCTGGTTATCCGCGCAGATGTGCCCACCGAAATTGTGTTTAACAACAAAAAATATTCTGCCGATGTCGGAATCAATATGTTCAAAATTAAATTATAAATGCGCTCAACCAACAAATCGATAGGCTAAGCTTCTATTGATTTTTGCTGTCCAAAAATGCGCCTTCGTTTAAGCGTTGGATACCACTTAGGCTTATAGCCGTTATTTTTTTGACTTG
>CAZSAC010000077.1:0-2190 GCA_964604875.1 uncultured Bacteroidaceae bacterium
GTTTGTCACCACGCCAAAGGAACCGACGTTAAGCTGCTTGCTTTTGGGATATTACGAGGGCGAAAAGCTTATATACGCAGGGCGTGTCGGTACGGGCTTTACCGAAAGCGTAAAACATCAACTGCGTGAGAAATTTTCATCGTTGATAATTGACGCCTCTCCTTTTGAGGCAAATGAACCTAAGCCTACCCTTGAAACAACCTATTTGCAACCAAAATTAGTCGCCGAGGTACAATTTGCCGAATGGACGGGCGAAAAGGTCATTCGACAAGGAAGCTTTAAGGGCTTGAGAGAGGATAAAACGGCAAAGGATATTGTTAAGGAATAATGAAAGAAGGTATAAATATTAAGGGAATTGAAATAAGCAATCCCGACAAAATTGTTTATCCCGAGCAAAATATAAAAAAAATCGACGTGATAAACTATTATGACAAAATAGCGGGAAGAATGATGCCGTATGTTGAAAACAGATTGTTGAGCGTTGTTCGGTGTCCGGGGGGAGTAGGAAAGTGTTTCTACAACAAACACCAAAAGTTTGAAACCGAGGGAACAGAAAACCTGCCTGTAACAAACGCAGAGGGAGAACGGAACGAATATTTTTATATTGACGAGAGCGTGGGTTTAATTTCTGAAGCGCAGATGGGAACAATAGAATATCATATTTGGGGAAGTCGTATAGAAAATCTTGAAAAGCCCGATTTTATGGTTTTTGACCTCGACCCGCACGACGGAATGGACGACGCCAGAGTACGTCAAGGCGCTAGGGATTTGAAAGAGGTTTTGGATAAGTTAAATTTAAAATGTTTTTTAAAAACCAGCGGAGGAAAGGGTTATCACATTGTTGTGCCGTTTAAGTCGTCTGATGGCTGGACGGGCTTTCACGATTTTGCAAAAGGGGTGGCTGAGGTTATGGCGAACGAGTGGCCGAATCGTTATACCAGCAACGTAAAAAAGAGCGCGAGAGAGGATAAGATTTTTATTGATTGGATTAGAAACGGCAGAGGAGCGACCAGCGTTGCGCCGTATTCTTTGCGCGCAAGAGAGGGCGCGCCCGTTTCAATGCCGATTGGCTGGGAGGAATTAGACGCCGTTACGCCCAATCAAATTAAGATTAACGACGCATTAAGTCGTCTAAAAGCCCCCGACCCGTGGAAAGATTTTTATCAAATTGAGCAAACGCTACAATAAAGCTTGGTAATTTTGTTATCTATTGTTTATCACCAAAGGAGAAAAACTAGTATGAAAAAAACGATAGCATTTTTTATTATATTAGCAACCGTCGGGTTTCCTATTTGCTATGCCCAAATACAGAATACAGCAGACGCCGACAAGGATATTGTTCCAACCGAAATTCAGCTTTCGATTGTGATGTATCATACTATATTAAATAGCAGACGAGGGACGTTTATTATATCCGAACAACAGCTGGAGGAGGATTTGCAAAGCTATGCCGCAGCGGGATATGAAACGGTTTTCCCCTCTGAAATAATAAACTTTGTTAAAGGAAGGGGAGTTTTACCCAATAAACCCCTTTTGATAACTTTTGACGACGGGTTTTATAATAATCTTTATTACGCCGCGCCGCTTTTTAAAAAATACAACGCAAAGGGCTTGGTGAATATAATTGGCGTTCATTCCGAATACGCCTCGGTATCGGGGGATAACTCTAAAGCGAATTATTCGCATTTAACTTGGACGCAAATCAACGAGCTTATTGATACGGGGCTTTTTGAAATAGGAAACCATACCTATGACCTCCATAATCAATGTCCCCGATACGGCGTGGGACAAAAATCGGGGGAAAGCAAAACGGCGTACAGGCAAGCCATAGAAAAGGACGTTATGAAGCTACAGGATTTGCTTCAAAAGGAATGTGGAGTAACTCCTACCGTATTTGCATACCCGTTTGGAAAGTTTTCGCCTACCGCGCAAGAGATGCTTATAGACAACGGCTTTGAAATGTTGCTAACCTGCACAGAAAAAAATAATAGGTTAATTCAAGGGGATATTTCGTGTCTTTACGCGCTCAACCGCTTTAACAGAGACTCAAAATATTCGTCCAAACAATTTGTGGAAAAAATATCAAAATCCGCTTAATTATCCAATAAAACCGTTCTTCCAAAATTTGTGTCAAAAATGTTAAAATAATTGTCGTTTTCGGCATAATTTTGTTTGACACATTTTTGGCTT
>CAZSAC010000078.1:0-2128 GCA_964604875.1 uncultured Bacteroidaceae bacterium
AAAAAAGTTACGGTTAAATCCTTTTATCAAATGGATTTCCCTAGCGAGTTTTTGAACGACCCTACTCAAACTAACATTGATTTACAACTGACGGAGGCTATGCTGGATTTGATTCGTAAAAACGAAATTAAATCAAAGCAGGTTAGCGTGGTTTTGGAAAACTCGAAAATTCCATTTAGAGAAATGTTTTTGCCGTATGCAAAACCGGCTGTTTTGATGCCGATTATTCAGGGGGAGCTTTTTACAGATAAAAAGCTTGCAGACGCGCATACCGTCGATTATATCGAAATTGAAAGAAACGTGAACGAGGAAAAACATTCTCGCTTGCTGATTACTTATATTGATAATTTGATTATATCAAATTTGAAAAAATGTTGTAAAGACGTTGGTATGAAACTGGATAAGGTTGACATTGCTCAAAACGCATTGAGCAAGCTAGTTTCATTTTTCAGCGATTATTTACCCGAAAACTTTGTTTTGGTAGATTATCGCCTAACTACTATTACGTCTTATTTGTTCGCCAACTACAAGCACATATTCTCTTTGACGAAACCGATTTATTCGTTGCCGAATGAAAACTATGCAAATGAAATGGTGTTTTTCGTAAATGACTTCGGCTCGATTATCGGCGAAGCTCTACAGTTTTTTAAAGCGAAATATGAAAACTATCCTTTCACTAATATTTTCGTAACAGGCGAAACGGGAAAATATGCGCCATGCGAAAAGCAGGTGGCGGATTATATGGGCGCGGATATCCGTATCTTGCCTTTGCCGGAGTCTGTTAAAGGCGTGGATATTCATCAGTTTAATGAGAACAGCGCTATGATTGGCAGTTTAGTGAAAGCTAAGGCTTTTAAACCGAATAAGGTTCCAAAGGCTCCAAAAGTATCTTCAGAGGGTTCATCCTCTGTGGATAATGAATAGTACAACTTGTATAGCTAGACAAACATAGGATTGCGATTAAGAGGTGAATTTATGGCTAAAATGAAAAATGAGATAAACTTTATTGAAAGTCAAAAATTGGTTGCGAAACAAAACCAGTCGACTTCGTTTGAGTTTATTTTAGTAATATCGGTTATCGTTTTAATAACCGTAATGTTCGGCTTATATATGATAGGCTATAACAATATCAGCACGCTTGAAACGGAGATAAAAACCTTGGAGGGGACTTTGGAGCAAGCAGAAGACGAGAATGCAATAAATAAACTTGCCTTCGACCGCTTTGAAACTACCGTAGACGATGATGGCAACGCTATTATTACAGGATATGACGATAGGGGCAATCCAATTTATACTTGGAGAAGCGTGGATGAGGTAAATGCCGAAATTACAAACAAGTTGAACGCGGCGTTACAAGCAAAGGAAGAATTGAAGGCGCAAATTGACTTAACTTCCACCATTATTCGTATTGTATACGCCGAGGCGAACGCGCTAAATTGTAAAATTACATCGTTTAGCTATTCAAGCAATTCTGTTTCGCTGACGTTGACTTCTCCCACCAATGAAGAGTGGGGTAAATATAAAGACGCTCTCGGAAAGAAAACCGATACCGCCTCTTTATTGAACAACAGCTTGTATATTTCAAACGTACAAAGTAACGCAACGTCATCTAGTAACGGAGTTTATACTTTCCGCGTTACCTTTAGTGTTATCAGCGACACTTTATATCTTGTTCAAGACGAACAATAGGAGGAAATACAACAATGACACTATCTAAAAAAGAAAAAACCATGATTTTTGTTTTATTAATCGTTATGGCTGTCGGCGGTTTTTATGTCTATGGTATTACTCCGCAGAACGAAAATATAGAAAAGTTGGAAGCAGATAAGACCAATCTACAAACTCAAATTCAAGAAGCTGAAGACGTAGGCAGTAAGTATGAACCTTCTGTTGTCCAACGTATAATCAAGACTATCACTGCAAATAAAGAGCTTTTGGCAAGTATGGCGGCGCCCGGCGTCAATGTAAATGATGAAATTATTTCGGGCAATTTGCCGGACACCAGCTCCAGTCACGCTGTCGCTTACGGTATGATTGCCTATCTTTCCAAATATGGTTTGACGCCTAGCACAGATATTTCTATGGCAAACAAGACCGAGCAAAACGGCAAAATTATATACAACTACTC
>CAZSAC010000079.1:0-2080 GCA_964604875.1 uncultured Bacteroidaceae bacterium
AAGAATACTCATCGAGGCGGTACGGTTTTTGATGTTGACGAAAAAGGAAACTTATATTTAACCCATATCCGCAGTATGGATTTATAAGAAAAACGCCTCTCTGTTATGAGAGGCGTTTTTGTTATTCCATTTTATCTTTATTTTGTAAAAATAATTTTCAATCGTGTATTTTAATGACGAATTATTTATTTGAGAGAGTCGGCAATTTTTTTGACTTTGTTGTTGTCTAAAAGATTATGCAAGCCTTGCCAATGAATCGGTCTGCGAGAAAACCAGATTTTCTCTAAAGCAAGCTTTAGGGGCGGATTTTTTATCATTGACTTTGCTTTGACCTCAAACCCGTTGAATTTTAAATATTCGCAATAAGTATAATAGCGTTTTATAAAATCTCCATAATTACGCTGTGATTTTTCACACCAAGCCGTTTCGGATAAAGCTCCCAGACGGGGTAGCGTTTTATAGAGGGCATTTTTATAGTTGGGGACGTATTCTGTCCATAGCGGAGCCTCCACTCCCAAAACGTTTTCGGATGAAATAAAGTCAATATCAGCCTCATATCCGTTTTTTATTGTCGCCGTTTTATAGGGCAAGTCTAAATAGGTGTCGCTTGAATAGCTGTATATGACTTTGCGATTGCTTTGCTTAAGGCATTCCGCCTGTTTCTGTCTGTCTTTTTCAGAGCACCCTGTGTAATATTGCCATATGATAGAAGATGAAAAATTGTTTGTGGGGTTTTCTTCGTTCCACATAATTGCGGTTTTTCCGTGTTTGACAAGAAACTCATTTATACGGTTGACCATATACGCTTGAAGCTCATCAAAGTTATCCAATCCAAGTTCAGAAAGCTTTTTGTTGCAATCGGGGCACATTGACCAACGCAGTTTAGGGGCTTCATCACCGCCTAAGTGGATATATTTTGAGGGGAATAAATCAAACATTTCACTTAAAATATTTTCTAAAAACAAATAAGTGCTTTCCTTCCCTGCGCAAAGAATATCAAATTTCACGCCCCAATGCGTCGCAACGGGAAGCTTTCTGTCAAAACAGCCCAAGTAACTGTATGAGGCGAGCATAGCTTGAGTATGTCCCGGCATTTCCAGTTCGGGGATAACCTCGATTCCTCTTTCGGCAAAATAGGCGACAATTTCTTTGATGTCTTCCTGAGAATAAAATCCTTCATGCTTTTTGTGATTAAAGTTTGTATGCGTACGCTTGCTTCCGATTTGAGTAAGAAGCGGATATTTTTTGACTTCCATACGAAAGCCTTGGTCTTCGCACAAGTGCCAATGGAATACGTTTAGCTTATGCAACAGGCAAAGGTCTGCAAATTTTTTCACATCGGCTTTTGAAAAAAAGTATCTTCCGCAATCCAACATAAATCCGCGATAGGGCTTAGTCGGATAGTCAATTATCTCACCACACTCGATATTACCGCAAAAAGCCAACTGCTTTATTGTTTCCATTGCGTATAAAAGCCCGTTCCGACTGAGGGAGTACGCTTTGATATTATCTTTCGAAACAACAATTTGATAGCCCTCGGCAGGCAAATTAAGCTTGTCGGATAATTCTAAAAAATAGTTTCCTCCGACACCTAGTTTGGACAAATAAAAAACCAATTCCTCAAAAATAAAGCTGTCTAAGCAATTTACCGATAAGGGTTTAGCGGTGTCAAATTGTCCATGCGTTTTTTTAAAGCTTTTAACCAATGGAAGAATATTCATATTATAAGTTTACACTATTATGGTATAATCGTCAATCTTTTGTATAGTTTATTGTTTGTTGCCAATCCATAAACTTGCGATTTTGAAATAACCAGTTTTTTAGACATATTACGCGTAAAATATTTCGACAAAATTTTATTTTTTTACTCAACCTTAAGATAACTTATATTTTAAATTCACTTAGTTTGTTTTAAAAACATATTAAGTATAAGAGGGAGTTGCGTATGAAAGATATTTGTTTATATTTGTTGATGTATGTTTTATGCTGTGGAAAATGTCAATGCGAGCCCGGTCCTCCTGGACCGCAGGGAGAAAAGGGCGAGCAGGGAGAAAAGGGCGAGCAGGGAGAAAAGGGCGAG
>CAZSAC010000080.1:0-2028 GCA_964604875.1 uncultured Bacteroidaceae bacterium
GGTGCTTTTTATACCTGATACCTTTTGGATAAAGCAGGCGGGCGCAAATCCGGTGGAATATCTGAAGAAATTGGAAGGAAGGATAAACACCGTCCATTTAAAAGACCATAAAAAGATATTAGGCTTATCCATAATGAAGCCTATTGGCGACGGCAAACTGGATTTTTCTGAAATTTTGAAAGTATCACAAAATTCGGGCGCAGAAAACGCGGTAGTCGAATTGGATTTTGCAAAGGACGCATTTTCAGCTTTGGATAAAAGCTTAAAATATATAAAAACTATTTATTAAAAGCTTTAGAAAGGGAAATTATGAGAGAAAAAACAAATATAAATCAAAGTTGGAGTTTTATTCAAGACGGCAAAAGTCAAGTTTTGGATTTACCGCATACTTGGAATAATATTGACGGACAAGACGGCTCAAACGGCTATTTTCGAGGCGCAGGTAGATATGAAAAAAAGCTCCCTAAAATGGACGGGGAGGTTTATTTGGAAATCCTTGGAGCAAATTCTCAAGCGTCTGTTTATCTGAACGGCGAGAAATTATGCGAGCACAAAGGTGGCTATTCCGCTTTCTGGGCAAAGCTAAGCGGTAAGCTGAATAAAACCGAAAACCTTTTGGTAATAGAGATTTCAAACTTGCCAAACGATGAAGTATATCCTACAATGGCGGATTTTACCTTCTATGGCGGAATATATCGTGATGTCAATTTGGTTAAGTTTTCATCAGGCGCGCATTTTGATATTACAAGAAATCAAACGGGCGTTTATGTAACGCCACGCTTTAAAAGCGGTGTATGGACGGTTGAAATCGACGTTGCAATGGTTGGCGGAGAAGGAAAAAACGTTGAATATTTATACGAAGTCAAAGACGGCGCAAACGTAACGGTGAAAAGCCAATCTTCAAAGGAAAAGAAAGTTTTAATCGAGGTGGAAAATCCTCAGCTTTGGCAGGGTGTTGATAATCCGTATTTATACAATGTTTGCGTTTCTATGCTTGAAGATGACAATGTTCTGGACGAGGTGGAAATCAAAACGGGCTTTAGAGAAATTTCTTTTTCTGCCGATAAAGGCTGCTTTTTAAACGGAAAGCATATAAAACTGAAAGGCGTATCCCGACATCAAGACAGAGAAAACAAGGGCAACGCTATAACAAAAAAGGAACACGAGGAAGATATCGCGTTAATCAAAGAGGTGGGCGCAAACTCCATAAGACTTGCCCACTATCAACAAAATCAAGATTTTTACGATATATGCGACAGAGAGGGTTTTTTGGTTTGGGCGGAGGTGCCTGTTATATCGCGCTTCAGCAAAAAGCGTCAAGACAACGCTAAGTCTCAGCTTAACGAGCTTATAGCGCAGTGCAGAAATCATACGTCGATATTCTGCTGGGGAATTTCAAACGAGATAACCATAGCCGGCGATACAAAGGGAGTTTACTCCGCAATGGTGGAATTGAACGACTTGGCAAAAAGCCTTGACGATTCACGCTTGACAACCATAGCCGAGGTAGCGATGTGTCCTATAGACAGCCCCCTAAATGCGGTGACGGATATTTTGGGATACAACCACTATTTCGGTTGGTATATGGGCACGTTTAAGGAGCTTGACGATTGGCTGAAAAAATGGAGAAAAACAAATCCCGACAAAAATCTATGCCTATCCGAATACGGCGCGGAGGGTATAATGTCGTATCAAGGCGACAAGCCCACGCAAGGGGATTACAGCGAGGGGTATCAAGCGGTTTTCCACGAGAACTATATAAAAAGAATAAATGCCGCAGACTGGCTTTGGGGAAGCTATGTTTGGAATATGTTTGACTTTGGAAGCGCGGCAAGAAACGAGGGCGGAGTTAGAGGCAGAAACAACAAGGGACTTGTGTCGTTTGACAGAAAAACAAAAAAGGATTCTTTCTATCTTTACAAGGCATATTGGTCAAATGAACCTTTTGTTTACGTTGCAGGCAACAGATATTGCAAAAGAAAAGTTGGTCAAACAAGCATAAAAGTCTATAGCAATCAACCCTCTGTA
>CAZSAC010000081.1:0-1990 GCA_964604875.1 uncultured Bacteroidaceae bacterium
ATAAGAATATATCTAGTTTAACACATAAAAGATACGAAAACAAGAAAAGCCCTTAATTTTTTAATTGAAAAAACGAATGAGTGGTGTATAATAAAAAAGAGGTTGATTATGAACGGTTGGTTGGTTATAAACGGATATTTAAAAGGTGAAAAATATGACCAAATATATCAAATGCTGATAACGGCTTTTGAAAAATTTGGCGTAACCCTAAACAAAATCAAAAACTGTGATTTGTTGGTAAAAACAGATATATCAAAAATTTCGCCCAAGCCTGATTTCGTGCTTTTCTGGGACAAGGATATAAAATTGGCGTCTTATCTTGAAAGGCTAGGGCTAAGGGTATATAATTCGAGCTCCAACATTGCTATCTGCGATGACAAAGGGCGCACTGCTTTGGAGCTGTTTGATAAAGGCATAAGGCTACCGCAAACTATCCTTGCGCCAACCACTTTTGGAAATATCGGATATACGGATTACGGCTTTGTGGACGAAGCGATAGACGTTTTGGGGTTGCCGATGGTAATTAAGGAATGCTTTGGTTCGTTCGGGCACGGCGTCTTTTTGGCGCATACGAAAGAGGACGCAATGACAATCGTAAAGAGAATAGGAACAAAGCCAATGCTTTTTCAAAAGTTTATAGCGTCTAGCTTCGGACGGGATATCCGAGTTCAAACCGCAGGACGAAAAATTGTCGCCAGCGTAACTAGAGTGGCAAAGGAAGGGGAGTTTGTCGCCAACGTGACCAGCGGAGGAAGGATGTATCCCTATACGCTTTCCAAAAGTGAAGAAAAAATTGTTTATGACACAATCGACGTTTTAAAGCTGGATTTTGCAGGAATAGACTTGCTTTTTGGTGAAGATGGCAATCCATATCTATGTGAAATCAACACAAACGCGCATTTTAAAAATCTTTTCGACGCAACCGGCGTCAACGCCGCCGAGGCAATCGCAGAATACATCATAAATGATTAAGGCTTGGTTAATTTACAACGCAGAACGTTTTGCCAGAAACGAAAACTATGCAAAATTCTATGTCGGGCATTTTGCAAAGAAAAATATTCTGTGTGAAATTTTGCTTATAGAAAAGTTGAATTATAATAATGGTAAATGGTATTACGAGGGCATTGAAACTGTAAAACCGACCTTGGCAATAATGCGTACGTTCAATCATCACCTGTCCCGAATGCTGGAAAAATGCGGAGTGAGAGTTTTCAACAACGCGCGCGTATCCGAAATATGCAACAATAAATATTTGACATACCTTCTCGCAAGAGAGTGCGGCTTAAGGGTTATGGAAACAAGGCTTATGCCCGCAGATAAAAGCGCGCCTTTACCCTTTGATTTTCCGTTTGTTTTAAAATCTTTAGACGGGCACGGCGGAAAAGAGGTTTTTTTGATTGAAAACAGCTATGACTATGACGAGGTTTTGGCAAGCTTTTCAAACAGACAACACATAGTTCAGAGGCTTGCTTCAGAGCTGGGGAAGGACGTTCGGGTTTATGTTTTAGGCGGACAGCCTGTCGCTGCGATGCTTAGAACGGCAAAAAAAGGCTTTCGAAGCAATTATTCGTTGGGCGGAGACGCAAAAAGGGTGGAGATATCCCCCGAACTTATCAAAGCTGTGGAAAAAATCAACGAGGTTTTGCCGTCGGATTTTATAGGGGTGGATTTTGTTTTTGACAAAGGAGAACCCGTCCTAAACGAAATTGAAGACATTGTCGGCTCGAGAATGTTATACGGCGAGGGCATTGACATTGTTGCGGCTTACGTTGATTATATATGTGATATATTAACTAATTAAGATATAATACTATATGCAATATTAAATAGGCAGGACTTTTTTTGTTAAGTAAAGGGTTTTTTTGCAATTTCAAATTTCTCAATCAAAAAAATATCGAAAAACTGTTGACAGAAAATATTGCTTGTGGTAGTATATAAAAGCTGTCGCCGAAAGGGACGGCGTGTAACTTTAAAATTGAACAGACAGGAA
>CAZSAC010000082.1:0-1891 GCA_964604875.1 uncultured Bacteroidaceae bacterium
GTTTGTCCGTTTATTTTTATTGCCAAGCTTTTAATGTTTAAGATAATCTCTGTAACGTCTTCTCTAACGCCGGGAATTGTCGAAAACTCGTGGTCTACGCCGGCAATCTTAATGCCAACGGGCGCAGCGCCGGGAAGCGAGGACAAAAGGATACGCCTTAAGCTGTTGCCGAGAGTTGTGCCAAATCCACGTTCAAGCGGCTCAACCACAAATTGGGCAACACTTCTATTTTCACTTTCTTCAAAAGTAATCTTAGGACGTTTCATTTCCATCATGATAGAATTCCTCCTATTATAGATAATCCGTTTGAAAAATCAAACAAATTATTTCGAGTACAACTCAACGATGAGATGCTCGGATATGCTCAAGTCAATATCACTGCGTTCCGGCAAGCTTAAAACTTTGCCCGACAAAGTTGCGTTATCAAAAGTGAGCCATTTGGGAAGATTAACAGATGCTCCCGCTTTAATGTCGGTATACATCGGTTTATCAACCTTGTTTGATTTAACTGCAATAACATCGCCCGCCTTAACCAAATAAGAGGGAATGTTTACGTTTGCGCCGTTAACGGTGATATGACCGTGGTTTACGATTTGGCGAGCCATCGAACGAGATGAACCCAAACCCATACGATAAACAACGTTATCTAAGCGACGCTCAATAAGGATAAGCATATTCTCGCCCGTGATACCGCGCATTGTCTCAGCCTTATTGTAATACATTTTAAATTGTTTTTCCAAAATGCCGTATGCTCTCTTAGCTTTTTGTTTTTCACGAAGCTGAATAGCATAACCTGAAGCCTTCTTTCTGCCTGTCCCGTGTTGTCCGGGAGCAGTTGGACGCTTAGCAAGCGTGCATTTTGCTGAATAGCATTTTTCGCCTTTTAAAAATAGCTTGCAGCCTTCACGACGGCAAACACGGCAATCTGCGCCTGTATATCTAGCCATATTATACCTCCTATAACCTTCTGCGTTTCGGTGGACGGCAACCGTTATGCGGAATCGGTGACACATCCTTGATTAAAGTGATTTCCAAGCCTGCTGTACTGAGCGCGCGAATAGCGGACTCACGGCCAGCTCCCGGACCTTTAACATAAACCTCTACGCTACGTAAGCCGTGAGGAATTGCTTCTTGTGCGGCTAACTCGGCAATTTGTTGAGCAGCGTACGGCGTGCTACGACGGCTACCTCTTAATCCGAGGCGACCTGCGCTACACCAGCTGATTGTGTTGCCTTGTGTATCAGTGATTGTAACAATTGTGTTGTTGAAAGAGGCGTGAATATGAGCGCAGCCTTTTTCAATGCGTTTTAAATCTTTACGCTTTTTAATGATTCTTTTACCTGCCATTGCTCACTACCTCCTATTTAGCTTTTTTGTGGCTGACAATGCGCTTAGGTCCCTTGCAAGTACGAGCATTTTGTTTAGTGCTCTGACCGCGAACAGGCAATCCTTTACGATGTCTAACGCCTCTATAACAACCGATATCCTTCAGTCGTTTGATATTTGTATAAATTTCTCTCTTCAGGTCGCCTTCGACGCGAAGATTCTTTTCGATATACTCACGCAATAAACTCACTTGCTCTTCGGTTAAATCCTTAACGCGAACGTCAGGACTTATCCCTGTTGTGGCAAGAATTTTTTTAGAGGTTGCAAGACCGATACCATAAATATAGGTAAGCCCGATTTCCAACCTTTTCTCACGCGGTAAGTCAACACCAGCAATACGTGCCATTAAAATACCTCCATTAATTTTTAAAACCTAGTAAATATATATTATCGCTTCCAACACATACCGTACGGCAAATGGAATGATACGGTACTTCAGCCGCTGTCTTATGCGAAAATATGCTTAGCCTTGTCTTTGCTTATGGTTTTTATATTTGGAACAAAT